>JBIOJK010000030.1:0-32042 GCA_044450765.1 Myxococcota bacterium
GAGATCCTGCTCTCGTGCGCGATCGTCACGACCGCGGCGAACGCCGCGGTGGCGAGCTTGCACGACCGCATGCCGGTGATCCTGCCGCGCGCCGCCGAGGCGCGCTGGCTCGACCCGGCGCTCGACGGCGACGCCGGCGCATTGCTCGCGCTGCTCGCGCCCGTGCCGCCCGAGGAGCTGCGCACGCAGCCTGTGTCTCGCCGGGTGAACTCGGTGAAGAACGACGACGCGTCGCTGCTCGTCCGCGACGACAGCGAGCCCTCGCTCGGATTTTGAAGCGCGCCCCCGCGCGCTTCTAGGGGACCTCTTCCCGCACGCGCAGGATCACCTTGCCGAAGTGACTGCTCGCCTCGACCCGGTCGTGGGCGCTCTGCGCTTCGGCGAGCGGAAGGACTCGGTCGACGATCGCGCGCAGCTTGCCCGCGTCGAGCGCGGCGCCGAACTTCGCGCGGAAGCCCCGCACGATCTGTGCCTTCTCGGCGATCGGGCGGGCGCGCAAGGTCGAGCCGACGATCGAGAGCCGCTTCGCGACCACCAGGCCCAGGTTGATGTCCGCGCGCGCGCCGCCCATCAAGCCGATCAACACGAGCCGGCCGCCGAGCGCGAGACACTGGAGGTGCTGCGCGAGATAGGGTGCGCCGATCGAATCGAGCGCCACGTCGACGCCGGCGCCACCCGTCTTCTCGAGCACCGCAGGCGCGAACTCGCCCTTCGAGTAGTCGAGCGCGACGTCGGCTCCGAGCTCGAGGCAGCGCGCGCACTTCTCCGCGCTGCCGGCCGTCACGATCGAGCGCACGCCCGCGGCGCGCAGCAGCTGGATCGCCGCCGTTCCAATGCCGCTGCCGCCGCCGTGCACCAGCGCCCAGCCGCCGGCGGGCGCGGCCGCGATCTGGAACAAGTTCAAGTGACAGGTGAGGAAGACCTCGGGAATCCCCGCGGCTTCGACGAGCGAGAACCCGGGTGGCACCGCCATGACCGAGCCCGCGTCGACGCAGACGTCCTCCGCGTAGCCACCGCCGCCGAGCAGCGCCATCACGCGGTCGCCGCGCGTGAAGCCGCCGACCCCCGCGCCCACTTCGCTGACCACGCCCGCGCACTCGAGCCCGAGGATGGGCGATGCGCCCGGCGGCGGCGGGTACAGACCGCGGCGCTGCATCAGATCCGCGCGGTTCACGGCCGTCGCCGCGACCTCGATGCGCAGCTCGCCCGGCCGGAGCTCCGGCTTCGGCGCCTCGCCGAGCACGAGCCGCGCGTCCTTCCCCTGCCCGACGACTTGGATCGCTCTCACGGCGCGCAGCTTACCCGATCGACTTGCGCGGCGAGCGGCGACCCATGAGCTTCGCCGATCCATGCGCGCGATCGCTTTGCTGGGACGTGACTGGGCGGAGCTCGGCCCGCTCGCCCTCGCCGAGCTCCCCGACGGCGGGGCGCTCGCGCTCTCGCGCGGCGCGCTGCCCAAAGCGTACGCGCACACCGACCCGAACGAGGACGCCGCGCTGCTGGTGCGCGCGCCGGCGGGCGTGCTGCTCGCGGTCGCGGACGGCTTCAATGGCAGCGAGGCGTCCGAGCTCGCGATCCAGACGGCGCGCGCGCGCGCGGCCGAGCTGATCGAAGCCAGCGGCGACGAGTTCCGCGCCGAGGTCGCGCGCCTGTCGGACGACGTGCTCGCGTGCCTCTCGCGCCGCAGCCGCTCGCGGTCGTGTCTCGTGCTGGCGGCGCTGCGCGGCGAGCGCGTGGAGATTGCGAGCCTGGGTGACTCGAACGCGTTCGTCGCCGGCGCCCCGCGCCCGCTCGCGTCGGAGAACTCGCTCCTGATCGGGAACCCGGAGCCGCTCGCGCGCGCGCGCCCCGAGCTCTTCCAGCTGCGCTTCACGCGCAGCGCGGGCGAGCGGATCGCGCTGGTCTCGGACGGAGTCACGAACTTCATCTCGGATCTCGCGCGGATCCCGCGACTCCTCGCCGAGAGCGCGGGCGATCTGGACGCCGCGCGCGCGATCGCGGAGGCCGCGCTCGAGGGCGGCGCCGGCGACAACGTCGCGGTGGCGGTGTTTGCGGGCCGCGCGGGAGTGTGAGAGCTTCGCGCGCGAGGTCCGCTTGGCGCTGCGCGTGAAGGGCATCCAGCATCTGAATCTGCAGGTCGCCGACCTGGCGCGCGCGCGCGCCTTCTACAGCGAGCTGCTCGGCTTCGAGGTCGCGTTCGCGAAGGGCGATACGGTTTGGCTCGACGCGGGCGGCGATCTCCTGGGCCTGTCCGAAGGCGAGCCCCCGGCGCGCAGCGGTGAACACTTCGGCTTCATGGTCGAGGAACCCGCCGAGGTCGACCGCTGGGCCGCGCAGCTGCGCAGTCACGGAGTGACTCCCGAGAAGGGTCCGTACGACCGCTCGGACGGCCGGTCCGTGTATTTCCGCGACCCCGACGGACACCTGCTCGAGGTGTTCTGGGTCGATCCCGCCTTCCTCGAAAAGGCGTCCCGGCGCTGAGACGTCCCGCGTTCGGGACCGGCAGCGGCTGGCGCGAGCGGCGCGGCCCGCGTTTCCGCGCACGGGTACCGGCCACTGCGATCGCCGCTGCGCGTGCCTTCGAGCGCAGAGCGGGGTTGCGGAGGCGCAGCCCGCCGGCAGGTGCGCGCAGCTCCGTCCCGCGCCCGGGAAGCGCTTGCCTCCGGCAAGGGCGGAGCAGCCGCGCGGCAGCGAGCACACCTTAGTCGGCGCGGCGACACGTGACTGGCCGGCGCGGCGAGCCCGGGCGCGATCGAGGCACGGCACTTGAAGTACGTCCCGCTCGATGGTCCATGCTTCCGCCGCGCCCGACAGACCGGGCGTGCTCTTCGTCGACGACGAAGTGAACATCTTGAAGGCGCTCGCGCGGCTCTTTCGCGGCGAGCCCGTGCGCGTGCTGACTGCGAGCTCCGCGGCCGAGGCTCTCGCCCTGCTGGGCAGCGAGCGGATCCAGGTCGTCGTGTCCGATCAGCGCATGCCGGGCACCACGGGAGTGCGGCTGCTGGCGCAGGTGCGCGAGCGCTGTCCCGACGTCGTGCGGATTCTGCTCACGGGCCACACCGAGATCGCGGTCGCGATCGAAGCGATCAACCAGGGCGAGATCTTCCGCCTGCTGACCAAGCCCTGGAACGACGACGAGCTGCGCGCCACCGTGCGCCAGGCGCTCGCCGACTCCGCGCTGCGCGCCGAGATCGTGCGCCTCAACAAGCTGACGCAGACACAGAACGTGTCGCTGCAGGAGATGAATCACTCGCTCGAGCGGAAGGTCGCCGAGCGCACCAGCGAGCTCGAAGCCAAGAACCGCGAGCTGCGCACCGCGTACCTCTCGACGGTGCGCGCGTTGTCCGAAGCCGTCGACGCGAAGGATCCGTACACGCGCGGGCATTCGGAGCGCGTGGGGGTGTATGGCTCGCGCATCGCGCGCGAGCTGGGCTGCAAGCGCGAGTTCATCGAGCGCATCTATCTGGCGGGCCTCTTGCACGACATCGGGAAGATCGGGATCCCCGACGCGATCATCGGCAAGCCCGATCGACTCACTTCCGCGGAGTACGATCTCATGAAGCGCCATCCCGAGATCGGCGCCCGGATCCTCGAGCCGGTCGCGTTTCTCTCGGACATCGTGCCCTGCGTCCGCCACCACCACGAGTGGTACGACGGCTCGCCGCTCGGCTACCCCCAGCGTCTCGCGGCCACCGAGATTCCCTATCCCAGCCGCATCATTCTGGTTGCCGACACCGTCGAGGCGATGACCTCGGACCGGCCGTACCGGAAGGCGCTCCCGCTCGCGCGCGTGGTCGAGGAGATCGAGCGCTTCCGCGGCACGCAGTTCGACCCGTCCGCCGCCGACGCGTTCCTGCGCCTCGCCGAGCGCGAGGAGGACTCGTTCCTCGAGACCGCGTCCAAGTTCGACATCGAGGACTTCGTCGCCGAGCCGAGCGAGTCGCCGTGAGCGGCGAGCGCGACCCCGACCCGCTCGAGGCGGCTCTCGCGATCGAGCCTCCCGACGCCTTCGACGACGCCGACGCACTCGAGCAGCTGCGCGCCAACGCCTTCGAGAGCGTCGGCGCGCCCTTCGCAGAGGGAATCCTGTACGGCATCGGCGTGGCCGAGGGCCTGTTCGATGCGCTGCGCGTCGCGCGCCGTTTCGCGGGACCGCTCGGGAGCGCGCCGGGACACGCCGGGCCCGGCCTCGGCATGCTCTTCGCGGCCGCCGGACTCACGCGCCAGCACCGCTTCAGCGGCAGCCTACACAGCTCGGTGGAGGCCGTCGTTCACCGCCGCCGGTATGGCGGCTCCGAGAGCCCGATCTGTCACGTCAGCGCGGGCTACTGCGCCGGCTGGTACTCCGCGCTGCTCGGCGAGTCCCTGCTCGTGCGCGAGAGCGCCTGCGCGGGCGCCGGCGGCGCGCGCTGCGAGTTCGAGGCGGCGCCGGTCGAGCACTGGAAGACCGAGAACAGTCTCTGGGCGGCGGCGCTGCTCCGCTATCTCGACTTCGAAGCCATGCGCGAGAGCGCGGCGAAGCGCGTCGCTGCCGAGGGAGACGCGGTCGAGGGCGACATGATGGGCGCCTTCGACCCGCTCTCGCCCGCCGTCCACGTCTGGGGCCCGGTCATGATCCTGCCCTACTCGGGCGCGGGTGACTCGATCGCCGCGCTCGACGCGATCGCGGCCGACCTCGGCCCCGAGGCGATCCGCGTCGTCGTGCTCGACGTGACCGGCGCGCGCGTCGACGCCGTCGAGGCCACGGGCCTGGTGCGCACGCTCGACGAGTTCGTGCGCCGCGGGCTCGAGAGCGTCGTGGTCGGCATCTCCGGCGACGCCGCCGCGCGCTGGCTCGCGGGTCCCGATCGGCTCGCGCTGCCGCTGCGCGCCGCCGACATCAGCGAGGGCATCCGCCTCGCGTTCCAGCTCGCGACGTTCACCTAGTCGCGACCACCGCCGCGCTACTCGAGCTGTCGCGCCTTGATGCCCGCTTCGCGGAACAGACCGACGGAGACCTCGCCGAGCGGGAACTGGGCGCCGTAGACGACCTCGCTGAGTCCCGCGTTGATGATCATCTTGGTGCAGATCAGGCACGGACAGAACGTCGTGTACACGGTGCCGCCGCGGACCGAGACGCCGTGATAGGCGGACTGGGTGATCGAGTTCTCTTCCGCGTGACTGCACAGACACTCGTCGAGCCGCGTGCCCGACTCGGCGACGCCGGCGCAGCGCGGACAGCCGCCTTCGTTGCAGTTGCGGATGCCGCGCGGCGTGCCGTTGTAGCCGGTCGAGATGATGCGGCGGTCGAGCGCGATCACCGCGCCGACCTTGCGCTTGATGCAGTTGCTGCGCGACGCGACCACGCGCGCGATGTTCATGAAGTACGCGTCCCACGGCGGGCGCTCGCGAAAAAACAGCCGATCGCGCAGCACCTCCTCGAGCTGCGTCTCGAGCTGCGCGAGGTCGCCGTCGTTGTGGACCACGAGATCCGCGAGCTCACGCACCGCGAGCAGCTGCTGCGCCGCATGGTCGTCGCTGCCGAGCTCGCGCGCCTCGAGCGCTTGAAACGCCGCGAAGTCCGCCGCGTCGCCGGCGCGCCCGCGCGCGCGCGAGCGCTCGAAGCGCAGACGCGAGTCCGCGTCGACCCAGAGCAACAGGAACTCGCCGCTCGCGCGCAGCGCCTCGACTTCCGCGGGGTGCCGGATCGAGTCGATCACGTGATTGCGGTCCGCGGGCAGCATGCGCTGAACACGCTCGGCGAGCACCGCCGGGCCGAAGCGCTCGCGCAGCTTGCGGCCGCGCTCGATCATGTGCTCGCGCGTGGGCTCGAGGCCGTCGCGCGCGAGGTCGCCGCGAATCACGTCCGAGAGTGAGGCGCGGTAGAAGCTGCGCCGTTCGAGCAGGCGGACGACCTCGCCTTTGCCTGCTGCATTCGGTCCCGCGACGCCGACCTTCATGCTCGCCTCCCCGCGCGGCAGGGTATCACGCGTGTGCTAGCCTCGCGCGCCGCAGTGAATCGCGAGCGGACACTCGTCACTGGCGCCGCCGGATTCGTCGGCTCCCATCTCGTGCCGGCGCTGCGCGCCGCGGGCCGCGAGGTGATCGGCGTGCACCTGCCCGGAATGCCGCCGGGCGCAGCGGACGTCGAGTGGCGGGCGTGTGACCTGCGCGAGCGCGGCGCGCTCGCCCGCCTCGCGGCGGAGGTGCAGCCGCGCGAGGTCGTGCACCTGGCGGCGCTCGCGGCGCCCGCCGAGGTCGAGCGCGCGCCGCTCGAGGCGCTGCGCAGCAACTTCCTCGCACTCGACTCTCTGCTGGCGGCGCTCGCGAGCCGCGCCGGATCGGTCCGCCTGCTGTTCGTCTCGACCGGCGAGGTCTACGGACCGTCGGCCGTCGAAGCGGCTCCCCGGCGCGAGGGCGATGCCCTCCGGCCGATCAACCTCTACGCGGCGACGAAGGCGGCCGGCGAAGTCCTGGTCCAGCGCGCGGTCGCGCGCGATCGGCTCGACGCCGTGATCGCCCGACCGTTCAATCACACCGGCCCCGGGCGCCCGGCGCTCTACGCCGAGTCGTCGTTCGCCGAGCAGATCGCGCGCATCGAGCGCGGGCAGCACGAGCCGGTGTTGCGCGTCGGAAATCTCGATCCGGTGCGGGACTTCTCGGACGTGCGCGACGTGGTGGGCGCCTACCTCGTGCTGCTGGCGCGCGGCGCTCGCGGGGCGACCTACAACGTCTGCTCGGGAGTACTGCGCTCGTTGCGCTCCGTGCTGGAGCGCCTGCTCGCGCGCTCGAGCGCGCGGCCCAGGATCGAGGTCGATCCGGAGCGCTACCGCCCGCTCCCGCCTGAGTCACTCGCCTTCGCGGGCGACGCGAGCCGGATGCGCGCCCTCGGCTGGGCGCCGACTCACTCGGTCGACGCCGCGCTCGACGCGCTGCTCGACGCCTACCGGGGCGCGGCGTGAAGCAGCGCGCGCGCGCACCAGCGATCCCCCGACTGCAGCTCGCTCGACTCGCGAACCTGGCTCCAGACGCTTCGCTCGAGCGCAGAGGTGAGCTCCTCCCGCTCCCGCGCCAGGTAGCCGGACAGAATGAGCACGCGCCGCGAGCGCGCCGCCAGATCCGCGAGACAGGGGAGCAGCTCGTGCAGCAGGAGATTCGCGACGACCACGTCGAAGCGCGCCGATCCGGCCAGCGCGCCGAGGGTCGCGCAGGCGAGCGCCAGCGGCAGGCCGTTGCGCGCGCGGTTCTCCGCGGCGTTCAGCACCGCGACCGGATCCGAGTCGATTCCGAGCGCGCGCGCAGCCCCGCAGCGCAGCGCGGCGAGGGCGAGAATCCCGCTGCCAGTCCCGAGGTCGAGCAGCGAGTCACCCGGTCGCAGCTGCTCCTGCATGAGCTCGAGCGCCAGGCGCGTGGTCGCGTGCTCGCCGGAGCCGAATGCCTGCTGCGGATCGATCACGAGCTCGGGCGAGCCCTGACTCGCGCAGAAGCTCGGCCGCACCCAGAGACCGCCGACGCGCCGCGGGGCGAGGCCCGCGCGCCAGGCGACCTCCCAGTCGCGCGCCTCGACCGGCTCGGGACCGCTCACCTGGACGCCGCGCGCGGAATCGCCGAGCGCCTGCAGCTCCGCGACCGGCGCGCCGTCGGCGCGAAAGTAGGCCAGCAGCTCCAGGTGTCCCGGACGCGCGGCGAGCGCGCGCTCCTCGACGCCGGAGGTGCCGAGTGACCAGAGCTCGGCGAGCAGGCGCTCGCTCTCCGCTGCGGGCGCCTCGAGCCGGAAGCGCATGCTCTCGGGCCGCGCGCGTCGCGTGTGCAATCTCGTCACTCCTGTTCGGCGCTCCGGCGCGCGCCGACAACATGCTCGCGTATCTCACGCACGTCGGCGCGGGCCAGCTGCGCCTGCTGTGGTCGCGCGAGTCACCGACCCCGGAGCGCCTCGCCGCGCTGCCGCCCGAGGAGCGCGCAGGCTACCAGACATTCCAGAGCGCGCTCGCCTTCGGAGAGTCGCTCGGCCTCGCGCACACGACAAGCTACCGCCAGCTCACGGACACCGGGAAGGACTGGCTGGTGCAGGTGGTCACCGCGGCGCCGGCGAACGAGCTCGTGCCGATCACCTGGTGGTTCCCGATCGTGGGAAGCGTCTCGTACCGCGGCTACTTCGATCCCGAGCGCGCCCAGCGCTTCGCCGCGGAGCTCGCCGCGCGGGACCTCGACGTGTACGTGCGCCCCTCGCCGCTCTACACCACCCTGGGCTGGTTCGAGGACGCGCTGCCGCGCTCGCTGCTCGCCTGGCCCGAGGAGGATCTGGTCGACACCGCGCTCCACGAGCAGGTACACCTGACCGTGTACATCGAGAGCGACGTCGCGTACAACGAAGGCCTCGCGACCTTCACCGCCCACCAGGCAACCTTGGCCATGCTGCGCGAGCGGCCCGAGCTCGCCGCGCGCGCCCGCGCGTCCTTTGCCGACGAGCTGACTTACGCGCGCATGTTGAACGAGCTGCGCGCCGAGCTCGACGCGCTCTACGCCTCGAGCCCGACGCCCGAGGACGCGCGCGCGCGGCGGGCCCCGATCTTCGCGCGCTACCAGCGCGAGGTCTACGCAGCGCAGCCCTGGCAGTCACAGCGCTTCGCGCGCTTCCAGAAGGTGGCGCTTTCGAACGCCTGGGTGGTCGCGAACCGCGACTATCTGGGGCTGATGCCCTGCTTCGAGCGCGAGCTGGCGGATCTCGGCGGCGACCTTTCCGCATTCGTGCGCGCGCACCGCGAGAAGCCGGGCCATCGGCCGGCCGGCTGCGAGGCTACACCGTAGTGCGTCGCTGGGCGTTCCTGGACCGCGACGGCACGCTGATCGAGGACCGGAAGTACTCCTACGCGCTCGCCGACTACGCGCCCTTGCCCGGCGTCTACGACGCGGTGCGCGAGCTGCGCGCGGCCGGCTTCGGCGTCGCGATCGTGACGAATCAGTCGGGCATCGGGCGCGGATATTTCGGCGAAGCCGACTTCACGCGCTTCCAATCGCACTTGCTCGCGGATTTCGCCGCCCACGACGCTGCGCTCGACGCGTCCTATCACTGCCCGCACCGGCCCGACGAGGGCTGTGACTGCCGAAAGCCGCGGCCCGGGCTGCTGCTGCGCGCCGCACGCGAGCACTCGATCGACTTCGCGCGCAGCTGGGTGATCGGAAACGAGGAGAGCGACGTCGCGCTCGCCGGCCAGGTCGGCTGCCGCGCGGTCCGAATCGGCGGCGGCGAACGCGCCGACCGAGTCGCGGTGGCGAGTGACTTGCTCGATGCGGTTCGGCGCTGGGTGCTAGCGGCCGACCGGTAGCCAGCCGAAGTAGCGCGCGATCAGGAGCGCGATCGCGATCACCATCGTCACGTTCAACGTGCGATTGATGCGCTTCCAGTACGCTGCGCGCTGTTCCTTCCAGACGGCGGGATCGACACCTTCGGGTCGGCGAGCCATGTGCGGATGTTATCAGTCGCGCCAGCGATGTGTGAGCCACGGCAGCACCAGCGGCCCGGGTCGATCGAGCTCGATGCGGATGGCGCCGTCGCGGCGTGTCTCGAACAGCGAGATCGCCCGCTCGCGCAGTCGCGCGCGGACCTCGGGGTGAGGAAGCGGCGCGCGCGGCCGCAGGCCAGCGCTCGCCACCGCGACCACGGGGTCGAGCGCAGCGAGGAAACGCGGATCACTCGACGTCGCGCTGCCGTGGTGCCCGAGCTTCAACACGTCACAGCGTGCAAGCTCGGGCGCGAGCGCGCGCTCCACGGCGGCGGGCGCGTCGCCGCCGAGCAGCGCACAGCCGCGCGCGCTGCTCGCCCGCAGCACGAGCGACCCGGCGTTCGTGCTCGGCGGACGAAAGCTCGCGGACGGCCAGAGAGCGCGGAGGCCGAGCTCGGGCACGCCGAGCTCGTCGCTCGCGGCCACGATCCGCACGACCACGGCGCGCCGTGCAGCCGTTTGCCGCAGCGCGCGCAGCGCCGGCGCGGCGAGTGTCTCGCGCGTCAGCCAGAGCTCGCCGACCGGCACGCCCTCGAGCACCGCGGCCGCGCCGCCGGTGTGGTCGAGGTCGGCGTGCGTGAGCGCGACCGCGTCCAATCTCCGGACACCGAGCGCGCGCAGCGCGGGCAACACCACCGCGCGTCCGGCGTCGAAGCCCGTCGCGTGCGTGCCCGCGTCGACGAGCCAGGCATGCCGGCCCGCGCGGACGAGCACGGCGTCTCCGTGACCCACGTCCAGGAAGCAGAGCTCGGGGACCGCGACGCGCGCGTTCTCGCTCGGCCAGGCGAGCGCGCCACTCACCAGCGCGGCCGCGCCCGCAGTCAGCGCGAGTGCGCGCCGGCCCTGCGCGGCGCCGCGCGCCGCGAACGCGAGCGCAGCGAAGAGCGCCGCCAGCGCGACCCGGTCGTGCGGCCCCGCGAGCAGGTCCGGGCTGGCGAGTGACTCGAGCAGGCGGATGCCGAGCTCCGCCAGCCCGCGCGCCAGCCAGGGGAGCTGGGGGATCTGGTCGCCGAGCGCCCCCGCCGCGAGCGCCGGCGGCACCACGGCCACTCCGAAGTAGGGGACCGCCAGCGCGTTCGCGAGCAGCCAGCCCGCGGGCAGCGACGCCCCGAGGTTCGCGGCGAGCGGTGCGGTCGCGAGCCCCGCCCCGAGCGACGCATGCGCCAGTCCGCGCAGGGCGCCGGGCGGCGGCCGCCAGACGAGCAGCCCCGCGACCGCGGCGAACGACATCTGGAACGAGGCCTCGAACAGGGCGCCGGGATCGCCGGCCAGCACCGCGAGCGCGGCCAGCGCCAGCGCGTTCCAGGCGGCGGCGCGCCGCCCGCCGACGAGCGCGAGGGCGCCCGCCGCGGCCATCGCCGCCGAGCGCAGCGCCGGCGCCTCGAAGCCACACAGAAGTGCGTAGGCCATGCCCGCGGCCGCGCCCGCCACCGTCGCCGCGCTGCGCGCGCGGCGCACGAGGGGGAGCGAGCGGGAACGCGCGAGCAGGAACGCGACACAGACTCGTGTCAGCCAGAACACCCAGACGATGTGCGTGCCCGAGACGGACAGCAAGTGCGTCGTGCCCGACTCGGCGAAGGCGCGGCGCAGCGGATCGTCGAGACGCGAGACGTCGGCCACCGCGATCGCGCGCAGCAACGCGCCCGCGCGCGTGGGCGAGTCGGGCGGATCGAGTCGATCGGCGAAGCGGCGGCGCAATCGCTCGAGCGCCGCCGCCGCGCCGCGTGCATCCGGGCCGATCGCGATCCAGGCGTCTTCGCGGAGCCGCGCGATCCGCCGGATGCCGCGCCGCGCGAGGCGCCGCCGCGGATCTCCCGCGCCGGGGTTGCTCGGCGGGCGCGGGAGCTCGAGTCGAAGCCGCGCGAGCGCACGCTGTCCGGGCAGCAGCGCGCACAGCCCTCCACGGCCGAGCAGCAGCGCGCGCCCCGGTCGCGCGCCGTGGATCCAGATCGCGACGCGGCACGCGCCCTGCGCGGAGAGCGGCGCCTCGAGCACGGTGACGGCGAGCGGGCCCGGCTCGGCGTCCGGCACCGGCGCGTGCAGGCGAAGCGCGAGCGCGACGCCGCCCAAGCCTACACCGAAAAGCGTCTCCCCTGCCCTGGCCGCGGCGCCGGTCGGCCGGAAGCGCCACAGCGCGAGAGCGAGCGCCGACGCGAGCGCGCAGCGCCCCGGCGCGAGCGCGAGCCAGTCCTCGAGAAGGATTCCCAGCGCGAACGGCGCCAGGAGCGCGAGCAGCGGCGCGCGTCCGCGCAGATGGACCTCGGCGGGACGCGGGTTCTCGGTGCGCGGGGGAGCGCGCGCGGATCAGTGCAGAGTGCGGGAGATCTCGGGCGCGCCGAGCTGCGCGCGGAGGCGCTCGAGGAAGACACCGACCACCTTGAGTGACTCGTCGATCTTCTGCAGCTCGCTCACGAACTGGCCGACCAGGACCTCGGCCTCGTGCAGGGTCTTGTCCTCGACCTGCGGCAGAGAGCGGTAGGCCGAGGCCAGGCAGGCCATCAGCGCTTCCCAGTCATCCGACGACGGGCGGCTCTGCGCGACTTGTTCGAAGACCGGCACGAACTGCTCCGCGAAAGCGGGGCTGACTCCGTAGCGACCCTCCAGCAGCTCGACGATCTTCCGGTGGAACGGCGACATGTCTCCGCTGAACAGCAAGCCGGATGCCAACCGCGCGCTGTGTCCGACCCGATCGCGAATCAGTCGGTTCCGCGGGGGCTTGCACGGGCGGCTGCGGCACCGGGCGCACGCGGCGCGCGCGAAACCCGCGGCGAGCGAGGAAAAGCTTTCCCGCTCGGGGGGATCCCGCTTCTCACGGCGCGGCGGCTCAGCGCCAGTTCGCCGGCACCCCCGCCGACTGCGCGCGATCTTCCAGCGCGTCCAGCTCGGCCTGCGCCGCGGCCTCTTCGCGGTCGAGCTTCGCGAGGAAGTTCTGCGCCATCGTCTCCGACTCCTCGGGCACCGAGTCACGCGCTTTGCGGATGATGGCCAAGCGCTCCTGCAGCTGGCGGAAGCGCTGCTTCCACTCGTCCTCGCCCATGCCGCCGTAGATGCCGTCGACCTTGCTGAGGTCGATCTCGGTCAGGCGCAGCTCGCCCTCGGCGGGGTCGATCTGCACCTTGAAGTGATTGAAGAACGGCATGCCGAGCAGGCCCGAATGCATCGTGTCGAGCACCGCCATCTCGACGTTCTCGACGTAGACGCTGCCGATGCGCACCGACGGGATCACGATGATCGGAACCATTGCGGGCTTGCCGGAGATGCCGACCAGAGAGATGCGCGGCGCGCTGCGGTCGATCTCGATCCCGAGCTCCTTCACCACCCAGGCCGGGACGGTGTTCAGCGACGCGCCCGTGTCCACCTTGAAGTCACAGTGTGCGCGGTCGTCGAGAGTCACGTCGAGCGCGATCTCGTGGCCCGCGCGCTGGAAGCGCAGCACGTGAGTGCGCGGGCTCGCCGGCTGCGCGTCGCGGGCGACGGCCAGCACCGAGCTCGCAGAGGGCGAAGCCGGCGGCACGGCTCGCGCCGCGGCCGAGTCGCTGGGCGCGTCGGTCTGCGCCGCTCCGCTGCGGACGCGCGACGGCTGGACGGTCACGGTCGCGCCCGGCGGCACCTCCGACTTGTCGTCGCTGACGTGCACCTGGCCCTGGGCATCGACCCAGCGGTAGAGATCGGCTCGCGCGTGCGCAGACCACGCGCAGATCGACAGGCAAGTCGCGAGGGCCACGAGCTTCGCGCGCATTCACTGCTCCCGAAGACGGACCGGGAGTGGTCCGGGTCAGGGAGATGGATCGGCGGCGGGCGTGTCGGCCTTGACCTCGTCCGCCTTGCCGGCGGGGACCTCGGCGTGGAAGAAGCGGTGCACGATCGCAGCCGCGCGGCGGCCGAGCTTGGGGATCGCCTCCAGCTCGGCGAGATTCGCGGCGCGGATCTTCTCGAGGCTGCCCAGGTGCCGCAGCAGCGCGCGCCGCTTCATGGGGCCGATCCCGGGCAGCTCGTCGAGAATGGAGCGGAACTGCGACTTCTTGCGCAGCTCGCGGTGATATCCGATCGCGAAGCGGTGTGACTCGTCGCGGACCCTCTGCAGCAGCAACAGCGCCGCCGAGTCGGGCGCGAGCAGGATCGGGTCCTTCACCCCGGGCAGGAAGAGCTTCTCGCGCTTCTGTCCGCCGTGGCGCAGCACGCGCGGGGTCGGCGACTCGTCGTCGCGCTCCTTCGCCAGCGACGCGAGCGCGATGCCTTGCACGCCGAGGTCTGCAAACAGCGCGCGCGCCGCGTTGAGCTGACCCTTGCCGCCGTCGAGCAGCAGCAAGTCGGGTGCGGGCTCGCTGTCGAGTCTCTCGAGCCTGCGCTTGAGCACCTCGCGCATCGCGCCGTAGTCGTCGCCGGGCGAGGTCTCGCGCAGCCGGTACTTCCGGTAGCCCGCCTTGTTGGGCCGCGCGTCCGCGAAGGTGACTCGCGAGGCCACGCCGAGGTTCCCCTGCAGGTGCGAGATGTCGTAACACTCGATGGTGACGGGCGCGCGCTCGAGTCGCAGCGCCTCGCGCACGGCTTCGAGCAGCTCGCCGCTGTTCTGCTCGCGCTGGTCGCGCGCTTCGAGCGCGAGCGCCGCGTTGCGCACGGCCAGCTCGACCAGGCGGCGCCGCTCACCGCGCTTCGGCGCCGCGATCTCCACCGCGTGACCCGCGCGCTCGCGCAGGAACTCGCCGAAGACCTCGGCGGCCTCGAGCTCGAGCGGCAGCAGCACCTCGCGCGGGATCTCGCGCTCGGCGCCGTAGAACTGCGCGAGGAAGGAGCCGAGCGCTTCGGCGTCGTCGCCCGCCACGCCGCGGAACTCGTGCGCCGCGCCGCCGGCGATCTTGCCCTGCCGCACGTAGAGGACCTGGATCTCGAGCCGCGCACCCTCGCGCGCGATCCCGAACGCGTCGCGGTCGATGAACTTGCGCGAGACCATGGCTTGTGACTCGACCGTGCGCTCCACCGCGCGCACGCGATCCCGCAGCCGTCCCGCCTCTTCGAAGCGCTCGCCCTCCGACGCGGCGCGCATCCGCCCGCGCAGGGCGCCCAGCAGGTCCTCGGCCTTGCCGCGCAGCAGCAGCGTCGCGCCCGCGACCAGGTCGCCGTACGACTCGTCCGAGATCCGGCCGCAGCAGGGCGCCGCGCAGCGGCCGACCGAGTGCTCGAGACACGGCCGGCCCTGCCGCCGGTAGCTGCGGAACACCGGATCGCTGCAGGTGCGCAGCGGAAAGATCTTCTGCAGCGAGGCCAGCGTCTCGCGCAGCGAGATACTCGAGGTGTACGGACCGAAATAGAGCGCGCCGTCGCGCGCGAACCTGCGCGTCTCGGTGAAGCGCGGGT
This sequence comes from Myxococcota bacterium, assembly GCA_044450765.1. Classification (GTDB taxonomy): domain Bacteria; phylum Myxococcota_A; class UBA9160; order SZUA-336; family SZUA-336; genus VGRW01. The sequence goes on from JBIOJK010000030.1 coordinate 14,838, forward strand.
AGGCCTCGCTCGGATCGAGGCGCAGCGCCAGATAGTTCTTGTCGTCGCGCAGGCGGACGTTGAAGCGCGGCTTGTGCTTCTTGATCAGCTGGTTCTCGAGGAGCAGCGCCTCCTTCACGTTGGCGGTGGCGATCACCTCGACGTCGGCGATGCGATCGACAAGAAACGGCACCTGCATGCGGCCGTCGCCGCCGCGGTTGAAGTAGCTGCGCACCCGCGCGCGCAGACTCTGCGCCTTGCCGACGTACAGCACGCGCGCTTCGGCGTCGCGGAACAGATAGACGCCCGGCTCGATCGGGAGCAGCGCGATGCGCTCCTCGAGGGCGCTCACCGCCGCCTGCGCCCGCCCCGCATCTTGGGATTGCGGATCGCCTTGGCGCGCTGCTCCTTCGCGCCGGCCTCGTAGCCCGCGAGCAGCGAGCCCTCCTCGAGTGACTTGATGCGGTCGCGGATCTCCGCCGCGCGCTCGAAATCGAGATCCTCGGCCGCCTTGCGCATCTGAGCGCGCAGCTTGGCGACCTCGCCGCGCAGCTCGTCGGCGCTGAACTCCAAGTCGGCGGCTTTCGAGACCGTCACGTAGTCGGCCTCGTACAGGCTGTCGGTCAAGGTCGTGATCGCGCTCTCGACGGTGCGCGGAGTGATTCCGTTCCGCTCGTTGTACTGGCGCTGAACCTCGCGCCGGCGGTCCGTCTCGGCCATCGCGCCGCGAATCGACGCGGTCTCGACGTCGGCGTAGAGCAGGACCTTGCCGCGCACGTTGCGCGCGGCGCGCCCCATGGTCTGGATCAGCGAGCGCTCCGAGCGCAGGAAGCCCTCCTTGTCGGCGTCGAGGATCGCGACCAGCGATACCTCCGGCAGGTTCAGGCCCTCGCGCAGCAGGTTGATGCCGACCAGCACGTCGAACGCGCCGTTGCGCAGGTCGCGCAAGATCTCGGTCCGCTCGATCGTCGGCACCTCCGAGTGCAGGTACCGCACGCGGATGCCGACGTCCTGGTAGTAACTCGTGAGCTCCTCGGCCATGCGCTTGGTGAGGGTCGTGACCAGCACGCGGTCGCCCAGGGCGACGCGCGCGCGGATCTCGCCGAGCAGGTCGTCGACCTGGGTCTTCGCGGGCCGCACCTCGACCTCTGGATCGATCAGCCCGGTCGGCCGGATGATCTGCTCGACCACCACGCCGACGCTTTTCTCGAGCTCGTACTCCGCCGGCGTCGCCGACACGAACAGCGTCTGCGCGATGCGCTGCTCCCACTCCTCGAAGCGCAGCGGCCGGTTGTCGAGCGCGGACGGCAAGCGGAAGCCGTAGTCGACCAGGGTCTCCTTGCGGCGGCGGTCGCCGCGGTACATGCCCCCGATCTGCGGCACCGTGACGTGACTCTCGTCGACGAAGCAGAGGAAGTCCTTCGGGAAGTAGTCGATCAGCGTGTACGGCGGCTGGTTCACCACGCGCCCGTCGAGCCAGCGCGAGTAGTTCTCGACCCCGTGACAGAAGCCCATCTCGGCCAGCATCTCCAGGTCGTACATCGTGCGCTGCTCGACCCGCTGCGCCTCGAGCAGCTTGTTCTCGCGCTTGAAGCTCACGATCCGCTCGTCGAGCTCCTCGCGGATGCCCTCGATCGCGCGCTCGAGCCGCTCGCGCGTCTGCACGTAGTGACTGTTCGGGAACACCACGGCGACCCGCGGCTTGGCGAGCACCCGGCTGCGCAGCGGATCGATCTCCGAGATCGAGTCGACCTCGTCGCCGAAGAACTCGACCCGGATCGCGCGCTCGTCTTCGTACGCCGGGAAGACCTCGACCACGTCGCCGCGCACCCGGAAGGTGCCGCGGTGGAAATCGAGGTCGTTCCGGTCGTAGAGCATCTCGACGAGCTTGCGCGTGAAGTCGTCGCGCCGCATGCGCGTGCCCTGCTCCACGTACGCGTGCATCTTGCCGTAAGTCTCGGGCGAGCCGAGGCCGTAGATGCACGAGACACTTGCGACGACGATCACGTCGCGCCGCGACAGCACCGAGCGGGTCGCCGAGTGGCGCAGCTTGTCGATCTCGTCGTTGATCGACGAGTCCTTCTCGATGTAGGTGTCCGTCGTCGGGAGATAGGCCTCGGGCTGGTAGTAGTCGTAGTACGAGACGAAATACTCGACCGCGTTTCTGGGGAAGAGCTTCCTGAACTCGCCGTAGAGCTGCGCGGCGAGCGTCTTGTTCGGCGCCATCACCAGCGTAGGGCGCTGCAGCTTCTCGATCACCCAAGACATGGTCGCGGTCTTGCCGCTGCCGGTGATGCCGAGCAGGGTCTGGAACTGCGCCCCGCGCGCGATGCCGTCGACGATGTCCGCGATCGCGCGCGGCTGATCGCCGAGGGGCTTGTAGTCGGAGACGACCTCGAAGTCAGCCACGGTGCCAGCGCGTTCCCTGCGGAGAGTCTTCGAGCGCGATGCCCATCTGGCTGAGTTTCGCGCGCAACTCGTCCGCGCGCTTGAAGTTCCGCCCGGCGCGCGCCTGGTCGCGCTCGCGCACCATCCCGTCGATTTCGGCGTCGGACTCCGCCGCCTCCACGCGCGCCTCGCGAAGGCCCAGCGCGAGCACCTGGTCCCACTCGCAGAGCAGCGCGTACTTCTCGCGCGCGCCGAGCGCGTCGCTGCGCGCCGCCTCCCACGCGACCGCAAGCGCGCGCGGCGCGTTCAGATCGTCGGCGAGCGCGGCCCGGAACTTGCCGCGCAGCTCGTCCGCGAGCGCTGCGCCCGCGCTCGAGTCCAGCTCGCGCAGCTCGGCGGCGTGTCGCACCAGGCGCCGCCAGGACTGCTGGGCGCCCCGCATCGCGTCGTCGGAGAACGTGAGTTGCTGGCGGTAGTGACCTCCCAGCGCGAAGTAGCGAAACACGAGCGGCTCGAAGCCCCTGGCCACCAGCTCGTCCAGGTTCAGGACGCTGCCGCCCGTCGACTTCGAGATCTTCTCGCCGTCGAACATCAGCCAGCCGGTGTGCATCCAGAAGCGCACCCAGGGGCGTACGTCGAGCGCGTTCTCGGACTGCGCGATCTCGTTCGGGTGGTGCACCGGAATGTGATCGGCGCCGCCGGTGTGGATGTCGAACGTGCGGCCCAGGTATTTCGTGCTCATCGCCGAGCACTCGATGTGCCAGCCGGGAAAGCCGCGGCCCCAGGGGCTCTCCCACTCCATCTGGCGGCGCGGCCCTTCGGCGGGCGAGAGCTTCCAGAGCGCGAAGTCGGACACGTTGCGCTTCTCGGAGGCGTGCTCGATGCGCGCGCTCGCCTCGAGCGCGCTCACGTTGGTCCGCGCGAGCTCGCCGTAGTGCGGGTCCTTGGACGTGTCGAAGTAAAGGCCGTCGCTCGTGCGGTAAGTGAGTCCCTTCTGCTCGAGCGTCTGGATCATCTCGATCTGCTCGGGGATGTGCTCGGTGGCCTTGCACCAGACGTCCGGCTCGCGAAAGTGCAGCTTCGCGAGGTCCTCGCGGAAGACGCGCAGCCAGTGATCCGCGACCTCGCGGGCGGAGCGCTGCGACTCGCGCGCGGCCTTCTCCATCTTGTCTTCGCCGGTGTCCGCGTCGCTCTGCAAGTGACCGACGTCGGTCACGTTGATGACGTGCCGCACGTCGTAGCCCAGAAAGCGCAGCGTGCGATTCAGCAGATCGGGGAAAATGTAGGTGCGCAGATTGCCGAGGTGCTGCCGGCTGTACACGGTCGGGCCGCAGCTGTAGATGCGCACCGTCGGCGGCGCGAGCGGCGCGAACGCCTGCTTGCTGCGCGTCATGGTGTTGTAGAGGCGCAGCTCGCCGCTCATCGCGGGCTCCGTTCGAGCAGCACGATCGCCTGGGCGGCGATGCCCTCGCCGCGGCCGATCGCGCCGAGCCCGTCTGTGCTCTTGAGCTTCACGTTCACGCGCGCGGCCTCTACGCCGAGAAGCTTCGCGAGACTCTCCTGGATCTCGATCCGGAACGGCGCCAGGCGCGGCTCCTGGGCGATCACGGTCGCGTCCACGTTCGCGATCACCAGGCCGGCGGGCGCGAGCTTCGCGGTGATCGCGGCCAACAGCAGCGAGCCCGGCGCGTCGCGCCAGCGCTCGTCGCTCGACGGGAAGTGCACGCCCAGATCGCCAGCGCCGAGCGCTCCGAGCAGCGCGTCGCCCACCGCATGCGCGAGCACGTCCGCGTCCGAGTGACCCGCGAGCCCGCGCGCGTGGGGGATGTGCACACCGCCGAGCCAGAGCGCACGGCCCGCCACCAATCGGTGTACGTCGTAGCCCTGGCCGACGCGCATCAGCCGGAGCCTCGCGCCGCCAGCACGGCTTCCGCGCGCAGCAGATCCTCGGCGTGAGTCACTTTGAAGTTCGCCGCGCGCCCGGGCGAGGTGCGCACCTCGACGCCCAGCCGCTCGACCAGCGACGCGCAGTCCGTGCCCTCGACTCCGTCGCGCTCCGCTTTCTCGAGCGCCTCGCGCAGCACGTCGACGCGAAAGGCCTGCGGCGTCTGCGCGAGGCCGATACGGGCGCGCTCCAGGGTGCGCTCGACGCGCGCGCCGTCGAGCAGCTTCAGCGTGTCACTCGCCGGCAGCACCGGCAGCGCCGCTCCGGTCGCGCGCGCGGCGCCGAGCACGGCGCTTGCGTCGGCGGGCTCGACCAGGCCGCGCGCCGCGTCGTGGACGAGCACCCAGTCGAGCTCGGGCCGGCGGGCCGCGCCGGCCTCGAGTCCGCGCGCGACCGAGTCCTGCCGGCGCGCGCCGCCGGTGACCGGCTCGAGCCAGTCTGCAGGCCCCGGCCAATGGCCGCGCAGCCCGTCGAGCTCGGCGCCCGCGCCTGCGGGGATCACGCAGAGAACCGCCGCGACCTCCGCCGCACGTCCCAGAGCCAGCGCACTCCACTCGACCAGGCTGCGGCCGCGCAGACGCACGAATCCCTTCGGGACTTCTCGGCCGAGGCGGGCTCCCTGCCCGGCCGCCAGCACCAAGGCGAGCGCGCGCATAGGCGAGCGAATATAACCGATTGACTCCGCTCGCCTGCGGCCCTCGCGGGGAGCTACTTCACGGCGGCGCGGATCGAGGCTTCGATCTCGTCGGCGCCGATGTTCTCGGCGGCGGCCAGCTCTTGCACCAGGAGTGAGCGGGCGTTCTCGAGCAGCTTGCGCTCGCCGAACGACAGCTCCTTGGTGTGCTGCAGGCGCAGCAAGTCGCGCAGCACCTCGGCGGTCTCGAAGATCGTGCCGAGCTTCAGCTTGTCCTGCAGCTCACGGAACTGGCGGCTCCAGGCGATCCCGCTGCGTGCCTTGGTGCGCTTGCGCTCCTTCAGGATCTTCCAGATGCGCGCCGCCTCGGCGGTCTCGATCGGCGGGCGCAGCCCGACCTCCTCGATGCGATCGCGCGGAATCAGGATGCGCGATTCGTCGTCGAGCTTGCGAAGGACCAGGAACTCGAGCTTGCGGCCCGCGATCTCGCGGACCTGCAGCGCCTCGACGCGCGCGACCCCGTGACCGGGGTAGACCGCGAGCTCTCCGACCTTCACTTCCCACTTCCTGGCACCACCGGCCAAGACGACCCCCCGGGAATTCCCACTCTCACGGCCGCGCCCATCGTAACACTCGCGGGGCGCGGCGGGCGGGAAGCCTGCCGAGTTGCATCGCCGGCCCGCCGGGTCGTACGCTGATGACCCAGCGTTCAGCGCACTGGACTCTGCTTCATCGAACTGAACCGGAGCGGTCATGGCCGAGGCGCGCAGCCCGAAGACCAAAGAGGAAGTCATCAAGGACTTTCGCACGGCGGAGATCGTGCGTGCGGCGCGCCGCGTGATCGGGGAGTCCGGCTTCGACGACGCCTCGATGGAGCGGATCGCGCAGCAGGCCGGGATCGCGAAAGGCACGATCTACCTCTACTTCCGGAACAAGGAAGAGCTGCTCGCCCACGTCGCCGACCACGGCTTCGAAGAGCTGATGGAGCGCGCCCGGCTGGCGACGACCCGCGCGCGCGGCGCGGCGCCGAAGCTCGTCGGGCTCCTGCGCGCCGCGTTCGAGCACACCGGCGAGAACCGCGAGATCTTCCGCGCGCTGCAGGAGCGCACCCAGCTCGGCCTGCAGCGCGAGTCACTCCTCGCGGCGAAGTTCGACCAGAACCGCGAGGAGCTGCTGCGCTTCGTCGCGGCGATCATCGAGCGCGGCGTGAAGAGCGGCGAGCTCCGCGGCTGCGACAGCCGGCGCGCCGCGCGCTTCCTGATCGAGTCCATGCGCGGCGCGATCGTCGACCGCATGCAAGACCAGTCACCCACCGGCGTCGAGCGAGACGCCGAAGCCATCGTCGACTTCTTCCTGCATGGAGTCGGCGCGACGGAGAGCAAATGAGCCGACTCACGATGACACTAATCTATGTAGTATGCTTCGCGGGCGCTGCGCTCGCCCAGGAAGCGCTGAAGCCCGAGGACATCTTGGGTCAGGACTCCGAGCTCAGCCTGCGGCAAGCGGTCGAGCTCGGACTCGAATACAACCTGAGTCTGCAGGTCATCCGCAACGACCCCGCCATCGCGCGCGAGGACGTGCGCGCCGCCGAGGGCCTGTTCGACCCGAACCTGGTCGGCGGCTTCATCCAGAACCACGCCGAGACGCCGGTCGCGAGCGCGCTGCAGAGCTTCTTCGGCACGACGGGGAATCGGACGGTCGACGACGGGAAGAACTACGCCGCGGGTCTCAACGGCATCCTGCCGTACGGCTTCTCCTACTCGTCCGGATACGCGTTCCGGCAGCTCGACTCGACCTCCGGCCTGAACTCGTTCAAGCCGCAGTACACGGCCGACTGGACCAGCGCGTTCACCATCCCGCTGCTGAAGGGGCTCTACTGGGACACGCCTGACCTGCTCGTGCGCCAGAGCAACGTGTCACAGCACATCAGCGACGCGACCTTCGAGAGCCTGCTCTCGAACGGCGTGCTCCAGGTCGAGGCCACCTATTGGGCGCTCTCGGCGGCCCGCGCGCTCGAGCGCGCGACCTCGACGGCCGTCGACACGGCGAAGGACCTGCTCGAGCAGACGAAGGTCCAGTATCAGGTCGGCACGGTCTCGAAGGTGCTGGTGACTCAGGCCGAGGCGAATCTGGCGCAGCGCCAGTCGCAGTTCATCATCGCCACGAACGCCGCGAAGGCCGCACAGGACGCTCTCTTGACCGCGATCCTGGCGCCCGGGATCAACGACTACTCCACGACCACGGTGCGCACCGAAGAGCCGACGTTCGTTCCCTATCCGGTGAACCCCGAGGAAGCGGTCGCGAAGGCGCACACCAACCGGTCGGAGCTGCTCGCCTCGCAGCTCGGGGTCGAGCAGGCGCAAATCCAGGAGGGCTACACCTGGAACCAGACGCTGCCCACGCTCAACGTCGGCGCGACCTACTCGATGGACGGGATCAGCGGCACTCAGAAGACTCCGCCGGGGCCGGTCGTGATTCCGGGCAGCGGAGGAGTTCTGCAGCCGGGGCTCTCGATCAATCCCTTTGCGCCGGGGACGACGACCACTCCCGGGGGTTACCAGAACGTCACGGTCCCCTTCGCGGTGCAGCCCAACTTCGGCTTCGGCACGTCGCCCGGAGAGGCGCACGACAACTTCTTCTCTGGCGACGGCTTTCACAGCTGGGCGTTCCTCGCGTCGTTCTCGTATCCGCTCGGCAACGAGACCGCCGACGCGCGCCACGTGCAGAGCAAGATCCAGCTGCGAAAGGCGAAGACCGCCATGCGGCGCACCGAGCAGTCTCTGGTGCTCGAGGTGCGGTCCGCGGTGCGCGCCCTGCAGAGCTCGATCGACCTGGTCGAGTCGGCGCGCCGCGCGCGCGCGGCGTCGGAAGAGACGCTGCGCGCCGAGCAGGAACGGCTCCGGCTCGGCGACTCGACGCCACACAACGTGCAGCAGTTCCAGGACGACCTGCTGCAGGCGCAGTTCAGCGAGATCAGCGCGCTACAGGCGTACCGCACGAACATCTCGACGCTCGAGTTCGCGCAGGGCACGCTGCTCGAAGCGAGGGGAATCTCCGTCGAGAAGGAGCGCGAGCGCGGGATGGACGAGTACTGATCCGTCCCGAGTTGTCAGCCTTTGCCGGCGGGAGGTACTCTCGGCTCGCCGCCACGCTGAGGTGTCGGTCGGGTTTGTGAGCCGTCTCACGGAACGAAGGCCGCGGCGCGCCGCAACGTAGGTGCGCAAACGGCGCCAATGCGTTCGGAGTGATCATGGCGTTGTGGAAAAACAAGGGCGAGGGTGAGGGGTTGGAGCGCAGCGTCGAGCCGAGCCGAGTGATCAGCACGCCGCCGATCACGAGCAGCGTGACGCAGCCGGAACGCCGCCACCCGGGGGGTTACGAGATGGCGAACATTGGGAAGTCGATCAGCATCAAGGGCGACGTCGTCGGCGACGAGGACACGATCCTCGAGGGACGCGTCGAGGGGCGCGTGTCGCTGCGGAACTTTCACCTGACGATCGGACCGAACGGCGACATCCAGGGCGAAGTCTCGGCGAAGCAAGTCACCGTGGTCGGGAAGATCGCCGGCAACGTGATCGCGAGCGAGCGGATCGAGGTGCGCGAGACGGGCCGGATCCAGGGCGACCTGATCGCGCCGCGACTCACCGTCGCCGAGGGCGCGGTGATCAACGGCGCGATCACGATGAAGGAAGCCGGCGCGCTCGAGAAGCTCCGCCCCGCGGAGAAGAAATTCGAGGCCGCGCCCGCCCCCGCGCCGATCGTCGGCCACAAGGCCAGCTAGCTCCGACGGAGCCCGTCCGACGGAGCCCGCGCCGGTCTGGCGCGGGCGGACCTGTTCGCTAGGTGGACGCGCGGCTGGTGCGCGCGCGGCGCTCCGGCTTCTGCGCCGGCACCGGGTGGCCGTAGCGGCGCGCGAGCCAGATCAGCACCGCGCTCGCGATGTAGATCGACGAGTAAGTCCCGACCAGGATCCCGATGAAGAGCGCGAGCGCGAATCCGCGCAGCACGGGACCGCCCAGGAACAGGATCGCGACCACGACGAGCTGAGTGAGTCCCGACGTCAGCACGGTGCGCGACAAGGTCGCGTTGATCGCCTCGTTCACCACGCTCTCGAGCTCGGTCGTGCCGCGCGTCGCGACCGTCTCGCGGATGCGGTCGTAGATGACGATGGTGTCGTTCATCGAGTAACCGATGATCACGAGCAGCGCGGCCAGGACGTTCATGTCGAACTCCCAGCCGAACATCGAGAACAGGCCCGCCGTGAAGCAGACGTCGTGAATCAGCGCGAGCACCGCGCCCGGCGCGTACTGCCACTCGAAGCGGAACCAGACGTACACCAGGATGCCGATCCACGAGAGCACGATCGCCATGACGCCGGCGCGGCGCAGCTCGCCGCCGACCCGCGGCCCGACCGACTCGACGCTCTTCGACACGACCTCGGTGCCGAGCTCGTCGTTCAGCCCCTTCAGGATGCGCACTGACAGGTCGCGATCTTCTTCCTGCGAGCCGCGCAGACTGATGCGGAACTCGCGGTCCGCGGGGTCGCCCAGGCGCACGATGGTCGCGTCGGCCTGGCCCAGTTTCTCGAGGATTCCGCGCAGCCGCGCCTCGTCGACGTCGCCGCCGGCAGCCGGGATCGCGGCGTCGATTACCGTGCCGCCGACGAAGTCGATGCTGAAGTTGAAGCCCTTCACCGCGATCGAGAGCAGCGAGGCGGCGATGACCGCGAGCGAGAGCATCACCATCAGCGGCATGCTGCGCACGAAGTCGATGTGGGTCTTGGCCTTGAAGAGCTCCATCAGATTCGCAGCCTCTCCGGGTTGGGGCCGTAGACCGTGTCCATCAGCGTGCGCGTGACGACCAGCGCGGTGAACATGCTCGCGAGCAGGCCGATGGTGAGTGTCACGCCGAAACCCTGCACGGGCCCGCGCCCGATCAGCACCAGGATGATCGACGAGAGCAGCGCGGTGACGTGCGCGTCGAAGATCGTCCAGAACGAACGCGCGTAGCCGACTTGGATCGCGGCGCGCGCGGTCTTTCCGTTGCGGAGCTCCTCGCGGATGCGCTCGTAGATGATCACGTTCGAGTCGACGGCCATGCCGACCGTCAGCACGACGCCCGCGATGCCGGGCAGAGTCATCGTCGCCTTGGTCGCGCTCATCAACCCGATCAGGATCAGCACGTTCACGATCAGCGCCAGGTTCGCGAACATGCCCGTCAGATTGTAGTAGACCGCCATGAACACGAAGACGAGGCCCGCCCCCATCAGCGACGCGTGCACTCCGTCCCGGATCGAGTCAGCGCCGAGCGACGGCCCGACCGAGCGCTCCTCCTCGAGCACCAGCGGCACCGGCAGCGCGCCCGAGCGCAGCTTGATCGCCGTGTTGCTCGCCTCTTCGCGCGTGAAGTCGCCCGTGATCTCGCCCGTCCGTCCGATCTTGCTCTGAATCACCGGCGCCGTGATCACGGTGCCGTCGATGATCGCGGCGAGCCGCTTCCCGATGTTCGCGCCGGTGAAGTCGCGAAAGATCTTCGCGCCGTCCGAGTTCCACTGGAACTTGATGATCGGCCGGTTGCGCCGGTCGAAATCGAGGCGCGCGTCCTCGAGCATGTCGCCCTTCAGGACCGCCTTCTTCGGCACCAGGAGCGCCTCGTTCTCGGCGCCCTTTCGCGTCGGATTGACGACGATCTCCTGGTCCTCGGGAACGCCTTTCGGGAACTTCGCCTCGAGAATCTCGCGGCTGGGCGCCGAGTCGAGCACCAGCTTGAACTCGAGAAAGGTCGTGCTCTTGATCAGGTCCCGCGCCGCCGCGGGGTCCTTGAGGCCGGGCATCTGCACGAGGATGCGGCCGTGGCCCTGCGGCGCGATGATCGGCTCGCGCACACCCAAGCTGTCGACGCGGTTGCGCAGCACCTCGAGCGCCGTCGCGGCTCCGCGGTCGATCGCGTCGCGCTTCCAGCGGTCCTTGAGCGTCAGCACCAGCGCGCCGTCGCGCTCGTCGACGTCCACCTGCGGGTTCTGATCGAGCAGCTTGCGCAGGCCGGCGAGGTCGCCGTGCACGACGAGGGTGTCGTCCTTGAGCGCGGAGCCGCCGTACTCGGTCTTCGCCTCCGAAGCCTCGTCGGCGATGTTGCTCTGGATCTTCTCGAGCTCTCGCTGCACCGCGGCGTCGGCGTCGACGCGCAGCAGCCAGTGAATTCCGCCCTGGAGGTCGAGGCCGAGGGTCATGCCGTCCTTGGCCAGCCACCAGTGACTCGCGCGCGCCTCGTCGGAGAAGAAGCTCGGCAGCGACAGATACCCCATCACGACGGTGACGATGCCGATCAGGATCCAGCGCCCGCGCAGGGTCACGACTTCTCCCCGTCCGACTTTCCGGCGCTGCGCGAGGCGACCGCGCTGCGCGAGACCTTCACGCGCACGTTCGGCGAGATCTCGAGCGTGAGCACGTCGTCGGTCACGCCAGTCACTCGCCCGTGCAGCCCGCCGGTCGTGACGATGCTGTCTCCCTTCTCGAGCTGAGCGAGCATCGCCTTCGTCTCCTTCTCCTTGCGCTGCTGCGGGCGGATCAACAGCGCCCACATCAGCAGGAGCATCGCGACCAGGAAGAAGATCGGGCTGCCGAGGATCCCGGCGGGCCCGCTCGGCGGGGCCGGCGCAGGCGACGGCGGTGCGGTTTCGGAATGGGTCTCGGCCTGGGTGTTCAACGCCGCGCGCTCCAGTCATTCGGCCCGGAGCTCGACGCACGCATTCGGCGCAGGTCGCTGCCGGGATAGTAGTGGGCCAGGATTCTCTTGTAGCTCGAGCCGCGGCGCGCCAGCTCGCTCGCGCCCCACTGGCACAGGCCGACGCCGTGCCCCGAGCCGCTGCCGAGGAAGCGCACGCGGCCGTCCTCGACGCGCACCACGAACAGCGCGCTGCGCAGCGCACGCCCGCCCAGCAGCTCGCGCAGGTCGCGGCCGGAGAGCAGGACCGCGCCCAGCTGGATGCGCTCGACCCGCCCGCTGTCACTGCGGTCGGTGACTCGCACGTCGCCGAGCGCGCCGGGCGAGTAGCCCGCCTCGCGCAGCGCGGACGCGAGATCGGCGAGCGGGATCTCGTAGCTCCAGAAGAAGTCGGGCGCGGCGTCGTCCGGTGAGGAGACGCTGCGCAGATACGGAAGGGGCTCGCCCCAGACCTCCTCCGCGGAGGCCGTGGCGCCACCGGACGAGGAGTGGAACGCCGCCAGGATCGGCTCGCCGCCGAAGGCGAGATACTCGCCCTCGGTCTCGCGCGCCGCCTCGGCAGCGCCCTCCGGAACGGCGCCGACCCCGTAGCGCTGTGAGATGACGGACGCCTCGAGGTCGAAGGTCTCACCGCTGCGCCGCTCGCGCTCGTGCAGCGCGTAGGAGCGCGCGACGACCGCCTGCGCCTTCAGCGCCTCGGCCGGCCAGTCCGCCGGTGTCTCGCTCGCAGTCGCGCTCGCGACGTAGGGCTCGAGCGCCACCGCGTTCACCACGTCGAGCCCTCCCTCGCCGCGCGCGATCAGCTGCAAGCTGCCCGCAACCGTGCGGCCTTCGATCCGCACCGGCCCGCGACCGTCGACGACGACGGAGGCCCCTCTCGGCTTCCCGCCGACGCGCAGCCTGCCGGCCGCCGCGCTGACCACGAGCTCGTCTGCGCCCGCGCTGCGGCCATCGACGCGGAGTGAGTTGCCCGACAGAGTGACTGACCGCGCACCAGCGGCGATGCGAACGCGCACGATCTCGTCGGCGCGCACCGGCGCGCTCGCGACGGCGAGTGAGACAGCGGCGGCCAGGATCGGTGAGCGCACGCTCCCGGCCCTAGTACCGGTAGTGGTCGGGCTTGTAGGGTCCGTCCGGCGGCACGCCGATGTACGCGGCTTGCTCCGGCGTCAGCTTCGTCAGCTTCACGCCGAGGTGGTCGAGGTGCAATCGCGCGACTTCCTCGTCGAGCGCCTTCGGCAGGACGTAGACCTTCTTCTCGTACTTGCCGTTGTTCGCCCACAGCTCGAGCTGCGCGAGCACCTGGTTCGTGAACGACGCGGACATGACGAAGCTCGGGTGGCCAGTCGCGCAGCCCAGGTTCAGCAGCCTGCCCTCGGCGAGCATCAGCACGCTGTGGCCATCGGGGAAGATCCACTCGTCGTACTGCGGCTTGATCTGCACGCGGCGAATTCCCTCGCCCTGCTTCAGCCCGGCGACGTCGATCTCGTTGTCGAAGTGACCGATGTTCCCGACGATCGCCTTGTCCTTCATGCGCGCCATGTGGTCGACGCTGATGATGTTCAAGTTGCCCGTCGCGCTGACGAAGATGTCCGCCGTCTCGACGACCTCGTCCAAGGTCGTGACTTGGAAGCCCTCCATCGCGGCCTGCAGCGCGCAGATCGGGTCGATCTCGGTGATGATCACGCGGCAGCCCTGGCCGCGCAGTGCTGCGGCGCAGCCCTTGCCGACCTCGCCGAAGCCGCAGACGACGGCGACCTTGCCGCCGAGCATGACGTCGGTCGCGCGCGCCAGCCCGTCGACGAGTGAGTGCCGGCAGCCGTAGATGTTGTCGAACTTCGACTTGGTCACCGAGTCGTTCACGTTGATCGCCGGGAACAGCAGGCTGCCGGCCCGCTCCATCTGATACAGCCGATGCACGCCGGTGGTGGTCTCCTCCGAGACGCCTTTGATCTGCGGCGCCATGCGCGTGTAGATCCCGGGCTCCTCCTTCTGCTGGGCGCGCAGCAGATCGAGGATGACGCCCCACTCCTCGGGCTCGGCGCCGCGCCGGAAGGCGGGCACCGCCTTCGCGCGCTCGAACTCGAGACCCTTGTGGATCAAGAGCGTCGCGTCGCCGCCGTCGTCGACGATCAGGTTCGGCCCGCCGCCGTCCGGCCAGCGCATCGCCTCGCGCGTGCACCACCAGTACTCGGGGAGTGTCTCGCCCTTCCACGCGAACACGGCGATCCCCTGCGGGTCGTCCGGCGTTCCGCGCGGTCCGACCGCGACCGCGGCCGCGGCGTGGTCCTGAGTCGAGAAGATGTTGCAGCTGCACCAGCGCACCTCGGCGCCGAGCGCGGTGAGTGTCTCGATCAGCACCGCCGTCTGCACCGTCATGTGCAGGCTGCCCATGATGCGTGCGCCGCGCAGCGGCTGACTCGCGCCGAGGCGCTTGCGCAGTGCCATCAGCCCGGGCATCTCGTGCTCGGCGAGGCGGATCTCCTTGCGGCCCCACTCGGCCAGCGAGAGGTCTGCGACCTTGAACTGCTCGCTCGCGTGCATCTGCGCCCTCCCTAGAGCCCGAGGTCTCTGCGCAGGTCGTCGGCCAGGCTCGTCTTCTCCCACGTGAAGGCATCGCCGGTGCGCCCGAAGTGACCGTGAAAGGCCGTCTGGCGGTAGATCGGGCGCAGCAGGTCGAGCGCGTCGATGATCCCGCGCGGCGTGAGGTCGAAGCGCTTGCGGATCGCGCGCTCGATGCGCTCGTCCGGCGCTCGACCCGTGCCGAAGGTGTCGACCAGCACCGAGACCGGCTCCGCGACGCCGATCGCGTAGCTCACCTGCACCTCGAGCCGCTCGGCCGCGCCGGCGGCGACGAGATTCTTCGCGACCCAGCGGCAGGCGTACGCCGCAGAGCGGTCGACCTTCGACGGGTCCTTGCCCGAGAACGCGCCGCCGCCGTGCCGGCCCATTCCGCCGTAGGTGTCGACGATGATCTTGCGGCCAGTCACTCCGGCGTCGCCCTGCGGGCCGCCGATCACGAAGCGACCGGTCGGGTTCACGAAGATGCGGGTGTCCGCGTCGAGCAAGTGACTCGGCAGCACCGGCCGCACGATCGCATCGACGACCTTCGACTTCAGCGCCTCGTAGGCGATGTCGGGGCTGTGCTGCGTCGAGAGTACGACCGCGTCGAGGCGCAGCGGGCCGGAGCCGCCATATTCGACGGTGACCTGTGACTTCGCGTCGGGCCGCAGGAACTCGAGCTCGCCCGACATGCGGCACTCGGCCTGCCGCGCGACCAGCTTGTGCGCCAGCATGATCGGCAGCGGCATCAGCTCTTCGGTCTCGGTGCAGGCGTATCCGAACATCATCCCCTGGTCGCCCGCGCCCTGCTCCTTGTGCAGACCCTCGCCCTCCGTCACGCCCTGCGAGATGTCCGGGGACTGCTCCTCGATCGCGACCAGGATCCCGCAGCTCGAGCCGTCCAGGCCCAGCCGCGCGTCGTCGTAGCCGATGTCCAGCACGGCCTGGCGGATCACGTCGGGGATCTTCACGGTCGCCTGGCTGGTGATCTCGCCAGCGACGCACACGAAGCCGGTCTTGGTGAGCGTCTCGCACGCCACCCGGCTCTGCGGGTCCTGCGCGAGATACGCGTCGAGCACGGCGTCGGAGACTTGATCGGCCACCTTGTCGGGGTGTCCCATCGAGACGGATTCCGACGTGAAGAGCCTGCGCCCCATGGATGCGTCCTTTCCCCCGGTCGCGGGCGAATCCTAACCTTGAAGGGCGATCCGCTCAAACTCCACGGGAAAGCGCTCGCGCATCCTGCGTTCGACCCGCTGGCGAATCTCCTGGGGACTGCCGAGCCGCAGCACCTCGGTCAGCAGCTCGCGCGCCTCGGCCGCGGTGGAGTCGCGCAGGATGCGCTTCAAGAGCGGGATCGCGAACGGGGCCATCGAGAGCTCGCCAATGCCGAGCGCGACCAGGATCCAGCTGTGCAGCGGGTCGCCGGCCATCTCACCGCACATGCCGACCACGATCCCGGTGCGGCGGGCCGCCTGGCCGATCCGCTGGATCATGCGGATGTGCGCCGGGTGCAGCGGCTCGTACAGGTAGGCGACGTGTTCGTTCGAGCGGTCGACCGCGAGCGTGTACTGCAGCAGGTCGTTCGTGCCGATCGAGAGAAAGTCCGCGAGCGGCGCGATCAGGTCGACGATCATGGCCGCGGCCGGCGTCTCGATCATCACGCCCAGCGGGACGTCGCGGTCGAACGAGACCCGCTCGCGCGCCAGCTCGCGCTTCGCCTCCTCGAGCGCCGCGCGCGCGTACTCGACCTCCTCGAGGCTCGAGACCATCGGCAGCAGGATCTTCAGCTTGCCGGCGGAGCTCGCGCGCAGCAGCGCGCGCAGCTGGGTGCGGAACACGTCGGGCCGGTGGTGAGACATGCGCACGCCGCGCAGGCCGAGCGCGGGATTCGCCTCGTCGGAGAGATCCAGGCCGGTGGGCACCTTCTCGCCGCCGATGTCGAGCGTGCGGATCGTCGCGGAGTACGGAGCGACCGCCGCGAGGATGCGCGCGTACGCCTCGCGCTGCTCCTCCTCGCCCGGCAGGTCGTGCCGGTTCAAGAACAGGAACTCGGTGCGGTAGAGCCCGATGCCCTCGGCGCCGTAGCGCAGCGCATCGCGCGCCTCTTCGAGCTGGTCGACGTTCGCGAGCAGCCGCACCGCGACACCGTCCTTGGTCTCGGCCGGCAGGTCGACGTAGCGCAGCAGCTCGCGCGAGAGCGCTTTCAGGTCGGCGAGCTGCTTGCGGTACTCCGCGATCGTGCTCGGATCCGGGTCGACGATCACGCGCCCGGTGCGGCCGTCGAGGATCAAAGTGACTCCGTCGACCAGCTCGCGCGCCAGCTCGCTGCCGGCCGCCACGACCGCTGGGATCTCGAGACTGCGCGCCATGATCGTCACGTGAGACGTCCGCGAGCCGGATTCAGTCACGAAGCCCGCGACGCTGTCGCGAGTCACCTGGGCGACCTCGCCCGGCGACAGGTCTTCGGCGACGACGATCACGCCCGGCGGCGCGTTGCGCAGGCCCTCGGGCTCGCGGCCCATCAGCGCCTGCAGCACGCGGCGCACGATGAAGCCGATGTCGCTCGCGCGCTCGCGCAGGTAAGGATCGGGCATCGACTCGAACAGCTCCTCGAGGCGGCGCAGCTCGCGCTGCAGCGCCCACTCCGCGTTCAAGCCCTGCTCGCGGATGTTCGATTCGGCGTGCTGCAGAAGCGTCGGGTCCTCGAGAAACAGGAACTGCGCGTCGAAGATCGTGCCGACCAGCCCGGTGCCCTGCATGCTGCGGCGAATGTCCTCGAGCTTGGTGCGCGTCTCGCCGAACGCGATGCGCAGGCGCTCGACCTCGCCGTCGGCCTGCTCGTCGCGAATGCGGTGCTCCGGAATCACGATCCGCTCTCGCCGTAGGACGTACGCGGGGCCGATCGCAATTCCCGGTGAGACCGGAACGCCGCGCCGCTCGCTGCTGCGCGGCTTCAAGCGCCTTCTCCGAA
>JBIOJK010000031.1:0-31608 GCA_044450765.1 Myxococcota bacterium
CTTGGCCTGGAGTGGTTCTGGCGCCTGTGCATGGAGCCGCGCAAGCTCTGGAAGCGCTACCTGCTCACGAACAGCGAGTTCCTGTGGCTCACGCTCGGCCTCGTCGCGCGCCGGCGCCTCGGCCTGCGCGGATGACCGAGCGAAAGCGCATCGCCGTGTTCATCGGGACGCGGCCCGAGGCGATCAAGATGGCGCCGGTCATCGCGGCGCTGCAGGCGACGCGAGACTTCGCCTGCACGGTGGTCGCGACCGGTCAGCACCGCGAGATGCTGCGCCAGGTCGCGAAGCAGTTCCGCTTCGCGGTCGACGCCGACCTCGACGTGATGCGGCCGAATCAGTCGCTCGCCGCGCTGACCGCGAAGCTGATGGAGGGCGTCGACGGCTGGCTGGCCGCGAATCCGACCGACCTGGCGCTGGTCCAGGGCGACACGACGACGGTGCTCTGCGCGGCGCTCGCGTGCTTCTACCGCCGGACCCCCGTCGGCCACGTCGAGGCCGGGCTGCGCACCGGCAACCTCTGGTCGCCGTTCCCGGAGGAGGCCAACCGCAGGATCGTCTCGGTACTGGCTGCGCTGCACTTCGCGCCGACTGACTCGGCGCGCGACGCGCTGCTGCGCGAAGGCGTGCCGGCGGAGCGAATCGCGGTCACCGGCAACACGGTGATCGACGCGCTCTTGCTGGAGCTCGAGCGACAGCGCGATCCCGCGGTGCAGCGCGCGATCGATGCCGCGCTCTCAGCGCTGGTCGGCGTCGACTGGGGCACGCGTCCGTTCGTGCTGATCACGGGCCACCGGCGCGAGAACTTCGGCGAGGGCATCGCGCAGATCTGCGACGCGATCAAAGCGCTGGCGTCGGAGTTCTCCGGCCACCGGTTCGTGTATCCCGTGCACATGAATCCGAACGTGCGCGAGCACGTCGCCCAGAGACTCGGCGGCCTGGACAACGTCGCGCTGATCCCGCCGCAGGACTACCAGACCTTCGTCGCGCTGATGTCTCGCTGCCGGCTCGTGCTGACTGATTCGGGGGGCGTCCAGGAAGAGGCCCCGTCGCTCGGAAAGCCGGTGCTCGTGATGCGAGATACGACCGAGCGGCCCGAAGGGACGCTCGCGGGCACGGCGCTCCTGTGCGGCGCGCTGGCGGAGCGCATCATCCGCGAGACTCGCCGCTTGCTGATCGACGCGAGCGCGTACACGGCGATGGCGACGGCGCGCAATCCGTACGGCGACGGCCGCGCCGCCGGGCGCATCGTCGAGCGCGTCCGCGAGCACTTCCGATCGTGAGTGCGCCGCGGATCCTGCTGGTCAGCCCCGGCTGGCCGCGCGCCGCGTTCGCGAACGGGATCGTCTCGTACGTCGACAACATGAAGCGCGGCTTCGAGGCGACCTGCGGCGAGGTGCGCGTCGCGGCGTACGAGACGGCCGCGGGCGGCGAGGACGCGTTCGTGATCCGCGGCGCCTTCGCGCGCCGGAATGCGCTCGCGCGGCTCGCGGCTCGCGCGACGTGGAAGCTCCGCCCGGCGCTCGCCGCGCGTGTCTTCGGTCCGCTCGACGTCGTGACCGCCTTCCGGAGCGCTTACCGCGCGTGGCCGTTCCAGCTCGCGGAGATCGAAGAGTCGCGCGGCGAGTCACTGTGGGCGGCGCGCGCGGTTCCCGCGGCGTCGATCGTGCTCCGGCTGCACGGGCCGTGGTTCCTGAACGCGCCCGCGCGCGGTGTGCGCGTGGATGCGGCGTTTCGCAGCATCGTCGCGCGCGAAGGGCGCGCGATCGCGCGCGCCGAGGGGCTTTCGTCTCCGTCGAAGGATGTGCTCGAGCGCGTCCGCGAGCACTACGGCCTGGAGCTCCCGCGCGCGGTCGTGATTCCGAATCCCGGCCCCGAGCCCGAGCCGCAGAACCTGTGGAGCCGCTCATCCGCGGAGCCGGGACTGATCGCCTTCGTGGGCCGCTTCGACCGGCACAAGGGCGGCGACATCGTCGTCGACGCGTTCGTGAAGCTCGCCGCGGCGGGGCGCCGCGTTCGCCTCGTGATGGCCGGCCGCGACGACGGCGTGGTGGACGACGCGGGCCGGCGCTGGACCTTCCCCGAGTATCTCGCGGATCGCGTCCCGCGCGCGCAGCGCGGTTCGATCGAGCTGCTCGGCCAGGTCGATCCCGGAAAGCTCGTCGAGCTGCGCAAGCGCGCGAGCGCGATCGTGTTCGCCTCGCGCTACGAGAACTTCCCGCTCAGTCTGCTCGAGGCGCTGGCGCAGGGCTGCCCGATCGTGTCCTGCGATGCGGGCTCGTGTACCGAGATCGTCCGCGACGGCGAGAACGCGCTGCTGTTCGCGGCCGGCGACTCATTCGCGCTCGCCGATCGTCTGGGAGTGCTGCTCGATCACCCGCAGCGCGCGGCAGAGATCGCGGCGCGCGGACTCGCCGACTACCGGGCGCGCTTCTTGCCCGAGCAGATCGTGAAAGTCACGGCGGACTTCTACGGCGAGGTGCTCGCGAAGCGCGCCTCCGGCAGCAGGCGCTAGCGTGGAGGTCGGTCAGTGGCTCGGCGCGCTCGGCGCGACCGGCCGACATCTCGCAGAGACGCGCCGCCGGCGCGCCCCGCTCGTCTTTCTCGACCAGCGCTGGGCACACCACGGCCGGCGCTCCGGGTATCTGATCGCCGGCGACCTCGGTCCGACGCTGTCCCGCTTCGATCGCGTGCTGCCGCGGCGGCTGGTGCGGGCCTGGTCCGAGCGCAGCGGCGACCCCCACTGGGAGGAGCGCTGGCTCCTGTGGGCGAGCCTCGCGCTGGGCGGCGCCCGGCTCGTGCACGTCGTCGACGGCGACTTCGACCGCTGGGCGTACGCGCCGCGCCCGCACTGGCTGCGAACGCGAGTCACCGCGACCTTCCACCAGCCGATCGACCGGCTCGCGGAAGTCACTCGATCGATCCGGCCCGGCGCGCTCGACGGGATCGTCTGCATGAGCCGAGCGCAGATCCCGCTGCTCGAGCACCTGGTCGCGCCCGGCCGCTGTGTCTTCATTCCGCATGGAGTCGAGACCGAGTTCTTCCGTCCCGCCGACGAACCGGACCCGCGCCGACCGCCGCTCTTGCTGTCGGTGGGCGCGCACCGGAGAGACTTCGCCACGCTCGTCTCGGCGGCGCGCGCGATCAGGGCGCGCCGGACGGAGGTGATCGTGCGGCTGATTGCGCCGCAGCCGGCCGCCGACGCGGTCCGGCGCGATGCGGGCGGCGCGCTCGAGGTTCTGTCCGGAATCAGCGACGAGGAGCTGCGCGCACAGTATCAGGCGGCGGCGCTTCTGCTTCTGCCGCTCGAAGCCGCGACCGCAAACAACGCCCTGCTCGAGGCGATGGCGTGCGGCCGGCCGAGCGTGATCTCCGACATTGCGGACCTGCGCGACTACGCGACGGGCGAGGCCGCGGTCTTCTGCGCGCGGGGTGACTCCGAGGCGCATGCCGCGGGCGCGCTGGCGCTGCTCGGGGATCGCGAGCGCTGCGCGCGCATGGGCCTGGCGGCGCGCCGCCAGGCGGAGTCACTCGCCTGGCCGCTGATCCGCGCGCGCGCCGGCGAGTTCTTCCGCAGCGTCGCCGCCGGCGACTAAGAGCGCAGCTTCGCCAGAGCTCCTTCGATGCTGCGCTTCGGATTCAGCGCGCGGTCGAGCACGTAGGCGAGCGCCGCCGCCGTGAGTCGCAGCCGGCGCAGCGGATGCCCGGCGTCGGCCAGCTTGCCCTTGTGATAGGTCCAGAACTGCGCGCCGCGGCGCTTCCAGACCTGCTCGCCCAAGTACCGGTAGTAACCCCGCAGATGCTCGTCGATCCGCCGCTGCTGCTCGGCCTCCGTGAGGTGCCGCGGGCCGTAGGTCACGAGCTCGTAGAGGATGTGCGCGAAGTAAGTCTGGAAGCGCTCCGAGAACGAGGTCAGCGTTCCCTCGACGGTGCGGCCCTGGATCGTCAGGATCTGGTGGATGAAGCCGAAGTCGGCGTGCTCGAGCACCACGAGACACGCCTCCGAGTCCGGGTGGAGATTCGACTCGTTGTAGAACGGATCGCGGCCGCGCACGGCGTCGGAGCGCAGCAGCGTGGCCGTCGGCGTGCCGAACAGATACTCGCCGCCGAGCAGCCGCTCGCGACACGCGTCGCGGCCGACGACGAAGTCGACCCAGTGCGGCAGGCCCCGCCAGAGCACTTGCGTGTCGCGGATCCCGTACGCTCCCACGACGGCGACGCTGGGGTGGGCCTCGGCGTACGCGACCATGCGCGCGAGACACTCCGGCATCAGCGCGTCGTCGGCGGCCAGCACCTTCGTGTACTTGGAGTCCGGCGAGATCTGGCGAACGGCGATGTTGTGGTTCGCGACCACGCGCACGAACTCGCGGTTCGCCACGACGCGGATCCGCGGGTCTTTGGCGGCGTAGCCGCGCGCGATCTCGAGGGTGCGATCTGCGCTGCAGTTGTCGACGACCGTCAGATCCCAATGGGTGTAGGTCTGCGCCAGCACGCTCTCGATGCACTGCGCGAGGTGTTTCTCGCCGTCGTAGACGGGAGTCACGACGCTCACGAGCGGCGGCGAGCCGGAGCTCACGAGTGACCCGCCCGGTGCGCGTGCATTAGCGCGTCGGCGGCGAAGGGAGCGCGCAGCTCCACCCGCCCGCCGCCGGCGATGGGATCGCCGGCCAGGAGCCGGCCGTCCTCCGCGTTCACCCACTCGACGTCCAATGTGCCCTCCGCCGCCGACAGGTCGAGCTCGAACGCCGCGCCGGCGAGCCGCGGCGTCAGGGCGCCGAGCAGCTGGTGCAGCCGCCGATGTGCGAGCGGCGCGAAGACCAGATACTCGACCCCCGGCGCGGCGAGACAGAATCGAGTCGAGCAGAGCTCGCCCGCCGGCCGCAGGCGCGCGAGGTCGACGCGCTCCGCGACGGCGCGCGCGTAGCCCAGCGCGAGCCGCACGGGCTCCCACTCCGACGCCGGACAAGGCGCCGGCAAGCTCGCCGCGGAGTCGGAGGCGGACCAGGCCGGCAGGTTTCGGCGGATCTCCGTGACACAGGGATCCATGAACAGCGGATTCGCGCCGCGCATGAGTGTCTCAAAGACCCAGCGCGGGCTGCCGCCCACGCCGAAGATGTGGTCCGTATCCGAGAGGATGACCTTGTCGCCGGACGCCGGCGCGGGGTCATCGGCCCGCGCGGGCGCGACGAACGGCGAGATCCACTCCGCTGCGCTCGCGTCGAGCGGGGCGTTCCCGCGCGCGTCCTCCGGAAACGGCGCCGTCATCCCCACCGGGTGATGGAGGCGCTGGCCCGACTCCAGCTCGCGGATCGCGTGGATCATCTCGTACTGCCAGTCGATCGAGGCCGCGGCGCTCTCGTTGCTGATCTCGAAGAGCACGTTCTCCTCGTCGCGAAGTGTCTCGACGACCTTGGCGAGGTATTCCTTCTGGAGCGCGGTCACCGCCGGATTCCGGAGCGTGTGCACCTCCGGGCCCTCGCCGTCGCCGTTGCCGTCGCCGTCGATCCCATTGACGTTGTTCTCGCGGTTGAAGGGATGCCCGCGCCAAGGGTTGCCCACCTTCTCGCCCTTCGCCTCGACGCTCCAGCCGTCGAAGAGCATCACCGAAACGTAGATCCCGCGCGCGCCGGCGCGCCGCACGCGGTCGCGCAGGCGCTCGAAATAGGCCGGCTCGAGCTGGTGGAGGTCGAAGCGCGGCTGCCCGTCGAGTGCGGCTCCAGGTCCGGTGCGGCGGTACGGGAGCGGGGCGATCACGACTTTCTCGGGCGTGCCCGGGAACCAGGCCGCCTGCTCCCAGACGTAGAGCCGGATCAGGTTGTGACCGTGCCGCTCGAGAAAGTCGAGGTACTTCTCGTAGTCGAACGCGCGAGGAGTCTCTCGCGCGTCCCAGTCCTGGAAGTTGTTCCAGGTGTGCGATCCGGTGAGATACACGGGGCGACCCGTGCGTGTGCCCGTGAAGTAGAGCGGGCGCTCGCCGCTCGCCGCGAGCGGCTCGATCGGGCGCCGGCCGGCGCTCGCGAGCAGCGGCGCGCCGCGGGGCGCTGCGCTGCAGCCGAGCGCGAAGAGCGCCAGCGCCGCGCGCGCCGACGCGCCTACTCGACGCGCCGGAGCCAGATCTCGCGCCAATAGGGGTAGATGGCACGCGGGCAGAAGAGCCGGTACTGACTGAGGCAACCGCGGCAGTACACGTCGTCCAGGACGATGCAGTCCGCGGGCATGCGCATCATGACCCCGGTTCGCTCGTTGATCAGCTTCTCGACGCGCCGCAGCACGCGGAAGGTCCGGCCGCAGAACGGCAGCATCTCGACGTCGAACGTGAGTCCGCGGTTCTTCCGCTCGGCGTTGATCGTGCGCATGATCTCGTCGGCGGGGCGGACCTGCACGAGCTCGCCGGGCTCGAGACCGAGGCGCTCGGTCGGCGTCTTCTCGCCCGCGAGCCCCTGTACGTGCGGATGCGTGGGGCGGCCGAGCCGCCGCAGCAGCGTGTTCCAGAGCGCCAGGAGCACGTAGCGCAGAAACTCGAGCGGCTTCACGTTGCGCGAGGTGAGGTCCTTCAGGTACGCCCCCGGCTCCCACCAGCGCAGCGGCGACGTGGCGCGCAGGTGCTCGGTCGCCTGACAGCGGAAGGTCTCCGCGCCGCCCGGTGGAGTCACTCTCGTGCTGCGCTCGAGTGATTCGAGCGAGCAGACGCCGCCCGCGGGCGCGGCGCCGGCCGGGCGGGCGCCCGCGTCGGGCCCGGAGACCGGCTTCAGCCACTCGTTCTTCCACAGGATCAGACAGGCCGCCTGGCAGCCGCCGTGTGCGCCGCCGTCGCAGCGCAGCCCCTCGAGGTGAACCGCGCCGTCGAGCCGGCGCATCGTACGCCAGTCCGAGATCGTGTCACAGCCCTTGTGCGCCGACTTGAACACGCGATAGCGGCGGCCGCAGTGCTGCAGCATCTCGGGCATGAACGGCAGCGCGCCGTGGCGGCCCTCTGCGTCGAGCGTCGCGAGGATCTCCTCGCGGGTCCGCACCTCGACCCAGTCGCCGGCCCGGAAGTCGCTAGTAGTCATTGGAAGTCTCTTCGCTGGAGTCGCCCTTCGCGGCGCCGGCGATGCGGCACTCGATGAGCCGCGGGTGGAGCGTGACCGCGCCGCGCACCTCGGGGGCGCCCGTCACGAAGAAGGTCGCGGCCGAGAGCCAGGTGTCGTAGGCGCGGTCCGTCAGATAGCGATGGAGATAGGCGTTCACGTGGAAGGTTCCCTCGGCCAGCGAGAGGTCGAGCTCGAACGTGCACTCGAGTGACTCGCCCGGGTCGAGCGCCAGCGGCCCGGCGCCGAGGCGCTGCGTGCAGGTGTCGAAGATCGGGTACTGGTGGTCGTCGACGATCTGGATCACCAGACTCATGTCCTCGTGGCGCGCGGTCGCGCGGGCGCGAACCGTCACGCAGAGGATCGAGTCCGACTCCACCTCGACGCGCGGCCCGCTCGCGTCGCGCGTGATCACCTCGGTGATCGCGACGCCGCGCGGGTTGTCGCTCGTCGAACGCGCCTGCTGGCCGCGCGCGTAGTAGGCGCGGATGACTTCCTCGGTCGGCCCGACCATGTGCACCTTGCCGCGCTCGAGCAGCAGGCTGCGGGGACACAGATTCGCGACGGCGCGCAGGTTGTGAGACACGAAGACGACGGTCGAGCCCGCAGCGATCACCTCGTTCATGCGCTCGACGCATTTGCGCTGGAAGAGGTAGTCGCCGACGCTCAGCACTTCGTCGACCAACAGCACGTCCGGATCCACGTGCGCGGCGACCGAGAAGCCCAGTCTCGCGAACATCCCGGACGAGTAGCGCTTCACCGGCGTGTCGATGAAGTCCGCGAGCCCGGAGAACGCGACGATCGCGTCGAAGCGCTGGCGGATCTCGTCGCGCGTCATGCCGAGGATCGCGCCGTTGAGGTACACGTTCTCGCGCCCGGTGAGATCCGGATGGAAGCCGGCGCTCACTTCGATCAGCGCCGAGACACGGCCTGCGACGCGGATCGACCCGCGCGTCTGCCGCATGATTCCGGTGAGCAGCTTCAGCAGCGTGCTCTTGCCCGCGCCGTTCCCGCCGATGATCGCGAAGGCCTCGCCGCGCTTCACGCTGAACGTGACGTCCTGCAGCGCCCAGAAGTCGCGCCGGTCGAGGTCGTCCGGGCGCTTGCGGCGCGTGAGCCGGCGGGCGAATGCGGGCACCAGATCGCGCAGCGAGCTGTACAGCTCCCCGCGCCGGAACTTCTTGTACACGCCCTGAACTTCGAGAACGTCGTCGGCCATTTCCCCGGCTCTCAGATGCTCTCGGCGAAGAAGGGCTCGAGCCTCTTGAACGCCGTGAGTGAGATCGCGAACAGTCCGACCGACACCGCGCAGCTGTAGGCGACCCAGGGCAGCGACGGCGCGGCGTGCTGGATCACCACCGTCGAGATGCCCTCGAGCAGCGGCGACACCGGATTGGCGAGCAGCAGCGGGGCCAGGTTCCCGAACAGCGACGACTCGTAGAACACCGGAGTGAAGAAGATGGCGAAGGTGAGAAACACGTCGACGATGAACTTCACGTCGCGCAGGAACAGACTCGCCGCCGAGAACAGGATCGCGAGAGAAGTCGCGAGCAGGACCAGGGCGCCGAGCAGGAGCGGGAGCCAGAGCAGCTGCACGCTGACTCCGGCGCGCGCGATCGCCAGGAAGATCGCGACCGCCGCGGCCGCGATCGCGAAGTCGAGCAGCTGCGAGAGCACCGCGGCCAGCGGGAAGATCAGCCGCGGGAGGTAGATCTTGGTCACGAGATGGGAGCTGTTGATCAGGCTGCTGGTGCCGAAGCGCAGCGTCGAGACGAAGAACGCCCACGGCGCGGCCTTCACCGCGACCGCGGTGAGATCGGTGAGCACCACCGGCTTGCCGGACACGCCGGCCAGCGCGAAGCGCACGATGAAGCCGGAGCACACGATCACGATCGGCATGAGCACGGCCCACAGCATGCCCATCACAGACTGCTTGTATTTCACCTTGATCTCGCGCCCCGTCATGATCAGGAGCAGGTCGCGGCGCTCGATGAGCTCTCGGATCGCGCTCTTCATCGCCCGCCGTCCCCGCGAGTCATGGCGCTCGGCGGCGTGACTCCCAGCACGATCTTGCGCGCATAGAAGGCCTCGGCGTAGCGCTCGGGAGCCGCGGCTTCCATGCCGCGCAGGCGCAGCAGCGAGCGGAAGGTCTCGGGCTCGAACCACGAGCGGCCGCGCTGCGTCTCGTACTCGGCGATCAAGATCTCGATCTTCGCCTGCACGTGGCGCTCCGCCAGCGGCACGTAGGCGTTGGGATTGCCGAGATCGCCGTCCCACTTCGGGATCTCGTACTCGAGGATCAGCGGACCGCGAAACGTATTCCAAGTGAGCTCGGAGACCAAGCGGTGGTCCTGGTGCAGGTCCTCGCGATAGTGAGTGAAGACGACGTCGGGCGCGAACTCCGCCTTCAAGCGCTCGAACTCCTGCTTCACTTCGGTGCCCTGATACGGGAGAAAGCCGTCTCGGAACTCGGCCAGCGTGACGCATTTATCCGGGCTGCGGCCCAGAAAACGCTGCGCGCTGGCGCGCGTCTCGGCGGCGCGCCGCGGGTCCGACGAGAAGACCGCCCAGCGCACGTCGAGATCCGGCCGCTCCTCGAGCCAGCGCAGCAGGGTTCCGCCGCAGCCGATCTCGATGTCGTCGCAGTGCGCGCCCAGACACAGGACGCGGCTCGCGCCCGCGGCGGCGGCGCCGAGAGTGAGTGCGATCAAGAGTCGGGCCTCCCGGTCACCTCCAGACCTGCCAGGGCGTGGTCCCGTTCGCGACGAGCTGCTCGAACTGCTGCTTGTCCTTGAACGTGTCCATCGCCATCCAGAATCCGTCGTGCGGGTAGGCGACCAGCTGACTCGCCTTGATCAGTCTCTGGAACGGCTCGACCACGAGCTCTTCGCCCTCGCCGATGTAGTCGAAGATCTCGCGGCGAAACGCGAAGAAGCCGCCGTTCATGCGCAGCGCGGAGCTGCTCACGTGCTCGATGCTCGACACCAGCCCGCTCTTGTCGGCGTTGATCATGTGCACCGTCTGCGGCGCCGGCACGCTGAGCATCGACGCGATGCGCGCGTGGTCGCGGAAGTGCGCGAGATAGCGGTCGAGCGGCAGGTCGCTGAGCCCGTCGGCGTAGTTCGCCAGGAACGCTTCCTCGCCGTCGAGACAGTGCCGCACGGCGCGCAGCCGCATGCCGATGTTCGAGCGCAGGCCGGTGTCCACGAACGTGATGGTCCAGTCGTCGATGTCCCGCGCGAGCAGCTCGACGTCCGCTCCGCCCTTGCGCAGCACGAAGTCGTTCGAGAGCCGCTCGTCGTAGTGCAGGAAGTAGTTCTTGATCGCCTCGGCGCCGTGGCCGAGACACAAGATGAAGTCGCGGTGGCCGTAGTGGGCGTAGTACTTCATCAGGTTCCACAGAATCGGCCGCGGGCCGACCGTGACCAGCGGCTTCGGCAGACTCTCCGCGTGGTCGCGCAGGCGCATGCCCATGCCGCCGCAGAACAGCACGACCTTCATCGCACGCGGACCTCCGGGATCGGGATCACGAACTTGCCCTGCCACGACCGGATGATCGCCATCTGCTCCATGATTTCGTCCTGGAGATTCCAGGGCAAGATCAGAACGTAGTCGGGCTTCGTCCGCTCGATCTCGTCGGGCGCCACGATCGGAATGTGAGTCCCGGGCAGGAAGCCGCCCTGCTTGTGGGGGCTGCGGTCCACGGTGTAGTCGAGGAAGTCGGTGCGCACGCCGCAGTAGTTGAGCAGCGTGTTGCCCTTGCCCGGCGCGCCGTAGCCGACGATCGACTTCCCCTCGCGCTTGGCGGCGATCAGGAACTCGAGCAGCTTCCATTTGGTCTCGCGCACGCGCTCGCCGAAGCGCGAGTAATAGCCGAGCCCGCGCATGCCGCGGGTCTCTTCGACCTCGAGCAGGCGGGAGACGCGCGGCGTGCGCGCGGGCAGCTCGCGGCCGGCGTGTCGCGCGTACACGCGCAGTGACCCGCCGTGGGTCGGCAGCTCCTCGACGTCGAACATCTCGAGGCCGTGGTGCGCGAAGATGCGCTGCACCGTCCCGAACGAGAGATACGAGAAGTGCTCGTGGTAGATCGTGTCGAACTGGTTCTGCTCCACGAGCTGCATCAGGTGCGGGAACTCCATGGTCAGCACGCCGTCCGGCGCGAGCAGGATGGCGAGGCCCGAGACGAAGTCGTTGATGTCGGGAACGTGCGCGAGCACGTTGTTGCCCAACAGCAGTGACGCGCGGCCGTGCTGCTCGACGACGTCTCGCGCGGTCGCCGCGCCGAAGAAGCGCACCAGGGTCGGAATGCCCTTGCGCAGCGCGGCCTCGGCCGTGTTCGACGCGGGCTCGATGCCGAGCACGGGAATTCCGCGCCGCACGAAGTTCTGAAGCAGATAGCCGTCGTTGCTCGCGACCTCGACGACGAGACTCTTGGCGCCGAGCCCGAAGCGCTCGGTGACCAGCTCGACATACTGCGCGGCGTGGCGCAGCCACGAGTCGGCGAACGAGGAGAAGTACGCGTAGCTGCCGTCGCCGAAGATCTCCTGTGGCGGCACGACTTCCTCGATCTGCACCAGGAAACACTCGGCGCAGACCCAGACGTGGAGCGGGTAGAAGGGCTCCATCTCTGCGAGCTGCTCGGGCCGGAGATGCCGCTGGCAGAGCGGCGACATGCCGAGGTCGACGAAGGTGTCGCGCAGCGGCGCGCGGCAGAAGCGGCAGGTGGGTTCGTGCGCTCGGGGATTCGTCATGGCGCCGCGCTGCCCGAGCAAGCGGCATGCCTCGGCCGCATCTCGCCGACGCAGATCGGTGTCGCTTCGCGCACGGTCTCGCGGGCTTCGCCGCTCGACTGCCGCGGCTCGCGAGCGCGCAGCGCGCGCGCAAGTCCACTGCGGCGCACACGCCGCGCGGCGGCGGGGCTCCCCTTAGTGGAAGGGCGGCTCCGCTTTAGAGAGGCGAGA
This sequence comes from Myxococcota bacterium, assembly GCA_044450765.1. GTDB lineage: Bacteria > Myxococcota_A > UBA9160 > SZUA-336 > SZUA-336 > VGRW01. The sequence continues at coordinate 12,029 of JBIOJK010000031.1, forward strand.
TCCATCGCCAGCCGCGCGCCCCGGCTCACGGCCGCGTCGCGCCCCAGGCTCCGGCAACTCGGCGCAGGTCCGAATCGAGCCAGCCCGCCTCCAGCAGGCGGACGATCCGGCGGATGCGCACGTATCGGTCGCCCTCGAGATCCTCGGTGCGCATCACCTCGCGGCGGAAGGCGGCGTGCAGCTCGGCCACGCCGTCGGCGACCGTCCAGCGCGGCTTGTAGTCCGGCAGGGTCCGCTCGATCTTCGAGAAATCGACGCGGTAGCAGCGTGGGTCCGGTCCCGCGCCCTCGGCGAAGTCGATCCGGCTGCCGGTCACCTCGCGGCTGACGAGCTCCGCGACCTGGCGCACCCGGTAGTTCTCGCCGTTGCGCCCGACGTTGAACGCCTGGTTGTGCACGACCTCGCGCGCGGCGCGCAGCACGCACAGGAATGCGTGGCAGACGTCTTCCACGTGCACGAGCGGTCGCCACGGCGTGCCGTCGCTCTTGATGAGCACGCGACCGGTGGCAAACGCCCAGCCGACGAGGTTGTTCACGACCAGATCGCCGCGCAGGCGCGGCGACGCGCCGTACACCGTCGCGTTCCGCAGGTAGGTCGGCGTGAAGTCGTCATCGGCGAGCTTCGCGACGTCGCCCTCGACGCGCACCTTCGACTGGGCGTAGGCGGTGATCGGCTGGAACGCCGCGGTCTCCGTGAGCACGTCGTCGGGGCTCGCCGCGCCGTAGACGCTGCACGACGACGAGTACAGGAAGCGGGACACACCGGCGCGCTTGGCGACTTCCGCGAGCCGCACCGACGCCTTGTGGTTGATATCCCACGTGCAGCCGGGGTTGAGGTCGCCGAGCGGGTCGTTCGAGATCGCGGCCAGGTGGACCACGGCGTCGAAGCCCTCGAGATCGGTCTCGTCCAGGTCCCGCACGTCGCGCTCGAGCACCTGGCGCGGCGGCTCGTAGCGGCCGAAGTCGCAGCCGTCGAAGAGACCGCTGTCGGTTCCGACGACGTCGATGCCCGCCGCGTCGAGCACCCGCGTCATGACCGCCCCGATGTACCCGCTGTGTCCAGTGACCAACACCCGCATTTCCGGTTCCTCCGCGCGCCGCCTACGGGCCGCTGCGCTCAGTCGCACTCCTGGATCAGCTCGTGGCGCTCGAGCAGGGTAGCTGCCGAGCGGACGACCGCGAACCCCAGCCCCGAGCGCTCGGCCGCGTCCAGCAGCGAGTGCTCGCCGTCGGCCGTCGAGAGCACCCAGAGCATCGCCAGCTGCAGCGCCTCGGGGTCGCTCTCGCCGCCCAGCGCGCGGTAGATCCCGCGCCGCCCGAGCTGCGGCTCGCCGTAGGGCGAGAGGCTGCGGAAGCGCGCGTTGCCCTCGAGCACCTCGACGATCGCGAGCAGCGACTCGTAGGCGTCGACCAGCTGCGGCGCGCTCACGAAGTCGGGGTTGTCGGCGGACGTGTGGTATTCGTCGAAGCGGCCGTGCCGGCCGCGCATCAGCGACCCGACCGGGATGCGGAAGCCGGGTGAGTTGAACTGGCGCTCGTCGTAGCCGTACGGGAAGAAGTCGATCGCCTCGAACCGCCGGCCGGAGCGCGCGAGCGCGAGCTCCGCTGCCCGGTCGATCTCGGCGCGCCCGCCGAACGTGCGCTTGTAGGTGAGTCCGCGCTCGTCGCCCAGACACACCAGGGTCAAGCCGCCGCGGATGCGCGCCGCGCGCTCGCGGTTGCGGGCGAGCCAGGTGAGCGAGCCGATCGTCCCCGGGATGAAGAGGAAGCGGTACGAGTAGCGCCGCCGGGCGCGCGCAGAGATCGCGCGCGCCAGCGCGCTCGACACCGCGATGCCCGACAGGTTGTCGTCGCAGAGCGAGGGGTGGCAGACGTGCGCAGAGAGCAGGATCTCTTCCGGCCGCTCGCCGGGCAGGAAATACTCGCCGTATGTCAGGTGACCCGGCTCGAGCCGTGTGTCGACGCAGACCTCGTACTCGGGGTCGCTGAGTGACTCGAGCTGCTTCTGCGAGACGCAGAAGCCCCAGGTCCGGTTGTAGTACGACGTGCGGTAGGGGATCCAGTCCGGGTGGTCCGGCAAGGCGTGCAGATGCTCGTGGAGCTCCGCGCGCGAGATCCAGCGCGGCGCGACCGGCTCGCTGTAGCTCACCAGGTGCAGGTTGCAGCGCCGGAAATCGACGACGCGCTCACCTGCGCGATTCTTGATCCACGCGTCGCGCACGTTCCACTCGTCCGGCACGGTCCAGTCCAGGACGGGCGTGCCGCTCGGCACCTCGTGCTGCTCGAGCGCGAGCTTCTGCCCGACGATGCGCAGCGTCTCGCGCACGCCGTCGCCGGTGATGCTCCGGCAGATCGGGTAGAGCGCGTGGATCAGGTCGAGCATCTCGAGCCCCAGCGCGTCGTTCGACGCGGGAGTCACTCGCCGACCTCGCCGAGCGCCGCCAGATCGAGATCCGGGTAGCTCGCATCGCGCTCAGCGATCACCTGCGGCGGCACCGGCCAGCCGATCCCGAGCGCCGGATCGTTCCAGCGCAGCCCGCGCCCGGCCTGCGGCGCGTAGAACTCACTCATCTCGTAGAACACCTCGCTGTTCGGAGCGAGCGTGACGAAGCCGTGCGCGAAGCCCTCGGGGATGTAGAGCGAGCGGCGGTTCTCGGCGCTGAGCTCGATGCCGAACCAGCGCAGCCGCGTCGGCGAGCTCCTGCGCAGATCGACGATCGCATCCCAGATCGCGCCCGCCGTGCAGCGCACCAGCTTGACCTCGCGGTGCGGCGGCACCTGGAAGTGCATTCCGCGCAAGGTGCCGGCGCGGGCGTTGAAGGAGACGCTGCTCTGCACGAAGCGCGGCGCGAGCCCGCGCTCGGCGAACTCACGCGCGCAAAAGGTGCGCGCAAAGAAGCCGCGCGCGTCCTCGATCCGCTCCGGCTCGATCGCGAGCGCACCCGCGAGCCCGGTCTCCTTGAAGATCATCGCGCCTCCTCACCGCAAGCATCGTGCCACGCGGCGCACATCTGAAGAAGCCCTGCACAGGCGGCATCGGGTCGAGCTAGACGTCCGTCAATTCTGCGCTTCGCCGCGCTCGGGGCTCACTGACTCGCGTCGAACGCTGCGAGCAGCTTCGCCGGCGCCATGAAGCGCCAGGCCTCGGCCAGGCGATCCTCCAGGTCCGCGCGCTCGATGCGCGGCAGATGGATCAGCACCATCGGCCAGCCCTCGTAGTGCGGGGTCAGAAAGAACACCTCGGGCGCCGCCGCGAGCAGGGCCTCTCGCTCGCCGAGGTCGACGCGCACCGCGAGGGTCTTCCGGTCGGGGAGCAGGCGCGCGAACAGCTTCTTCTTCACGTAGAACCCCGGGGTCCCGTAGCACGGTCGCTCGCTGGCCTCGGGGAGCGCGAGCGCGAGGCTGCGCACGGTCTTCTCGGTCGCCATCGCGCGATTGTCGCTCAGGATCGCGGCGCCCACCCGCGTGCGCTTGCGAGTCACTCGCGAGACGATCGGCACGCGACTGTCCGGACCGCCGGCCGGGCGGGGGCGAGGACGCCGCCGGCGGTCGGGGCCATGATATGGCCCGGGAAGGACCGAGCCGTGAATGACCCCACCAATCTTCGCCGGTTCCGGAAGCGAAAGCAGCGCTCCAAGCGCGAGCTGGAGGCGGACCAGTCCCGCCTGCGGGAGGGGATCCCGAAAGCTGACCGAGCGGCCTCCGCGGGGAGCGAAGCGCTGCGCGCGCGAACGCTTGCGGGAAAGCGGCGCGACGGCCGCGGCAAGGCCCCTCAGGACCCCGGGGCGGCCTGAATTCGCTTCGGCCAACCGGCGTCAGACGCGCGTCTTTCGTCCGGAGGGATGGGCCCTGAGATCCGCAGCGGTCGCGCTCGTGCTGCTTCTGTGCACCGGCGTCCCCGCGTCGCGAGCGGACGAGCTCGCAGAGGCGCCGCCGTTGCCGTCGCCACTTTCGCTCGATGCAGCTCTCCAGCGCATGCGCGAGCGGGGCTTCGATCTGCTCGCCGCCGATGCGGCGGTGAGCGCCGCCGAAGGCGACGCCGTGAGCGCGTCGGCGTTTCCCAATCCGGCGCTCAGCGGCGGAGGCGGACACACGTTTCACTACGACCCCGGACGCTGCACCGAGAGCGGCTGCTCGGCGACTCAGTGGGTGGGCGGCGTCTCCGACCAGGGTTTGCTCGCCGATCTGGTGATCGGGAAGCGGCGGCTGCGCGCACAGGTCGTCGACGCCGCGCTCGCCGCCGCTCGGCTGCAGCGCAGCGACGCGCTGCGCACGCTGACTGCGCTGGTCGAGCAGGCCTGGGTCGAGACCGTCGTCGCCCGCGCGCTCACGCGCACTGCCGACGAGGCGGCGAGCAAGGCCGCGCAGACCGCGAATCTGGTCGATCTGCGCTGGCACGCGGGCGACGTCTCGGAGGCCGACGCGGCGCGCGCCGAGACCGCGAAGCTCGAAGCCGAGCAAGTCGTCGACTCGGCGCGCCAGGAGCTCGCGCAGGCGAAGTCCACGCTCGCGTTCCTGCTCGGCGAGCGCACGAGCGCGCCCGCGTTCGAAGTCGACGCGCAGCTGCCGCCGTGCGTTCCGCCGCCCGACCTGCGCGATGCGACGCCGGACGACCTCGTGGCGCGCGCTCGCCAGCAGCGGCCCGACCTGGCCGCGGCGAACGCGCAGGTCAGCAGCGCGGAGCTCGCGCTCGACCTCGCGAAGCGCTCTCGGATCCCGGACATCGCGCTGACGGCGGCGTATCAGCAGGAGGGCACGGGCAACCAGGCACTCACTCCGCCGACCGCCACGTTCGGGCTCTCGCTCCCGCTGCCGCTCTTCTACCGCGGCGAGGGCGAGGTCGCAAAGGCCGACGCGACCCTGCGCGCGCAGCGGGTGGCCCGCGCGAAGCTCGACGCGCAGCTCGCGGAAGACGTCGCACAGTCACTCGCCGCCTGGCAGTCGGCGCGCAGCCGGGTCGAGCGCATGCAGGCGCGCATGCTGGACCGCTCGCAGCGCGCGCTCGATCTCGTCGACTACCAGTACAAGCGCGGCGCCGCGTCGCTGCTCGAGCTTCTCGACGCGCAGCGCACCTGGGTCGCGACCCAGGCCACGTATCAGCAGAATGTCGGTGATTGGTGGACCTCGCTGTACCAGCTGGAGGCAGCCACCGGGGAGAGTCCGAGACCATGAAGTCACGATCGTCAGTCACTTGCCTTCTGGCCTGCGCGCTGCTCAGCGCATGCGGCTCGCGCCCGAATGCCGACGAGGTGCCCGAGCCGACGGTGGCGGGCACGCGGGTCTCGCTCGCGCCGCAGAGCCCGCAGCTCGCCGAGCTGGCGACTGCGACCGCGCGCAGCGCGACGCCGGCGCCGCTGCGGCTCAACGGTCGGCTCGCCTGGAACGAGAACGCGACCGTCCGCTTGTACTCCGCATTCGGCGGGCGTGTGTCCAAGGTCGACGTGGAGATCGGCCAGAGCGTGCACAAGGGCGACGTGCTCGCGCGCATCGCTTCGCCGGACTACGGCCAGGCCGAGGCGGACGCGCACCGCGCGGCGAGTGACCTGCGCCTGGCCGAGCGCACCGCAGCGCGCGCGCGCGACTTGTTCGAGCACGGCGCGACGTCGCACCGCGAGCTCGACGCCGCCGAGGCCGACCTCGAGCGCGCGAGGGCCGAGCAGGAGCGAACCGTCGCGCGCCTGGCCGCCTACGGCGGCAGCGCCGGCACCGTCGACGGGAGCTATGCGCTGCGCGCGCCGATCGACGGCGAAGTCGTGGAGCGCAACCTGACCGCGGGCCAGGAGGTTCGGCCCGACCAGATCCTCGCCGGCACGCCGGCACTGACGGCGCCGCTGTTCGTGATCACCGACCCGTCGCGTCTGTGGGTCGTGCTGGACGTGAACGAGCACGATGCCCCGAAGGTCCACTCGGGCCAGCCGTGCTCCGTGCGCCCGCACCTGTCGACGGAGGCCGACTTCCAGGGGACGATCGAGAGCGTCAGTCAGTCGCTCGATCCGACGACGCGCACGGTGAAGGCGCGCGCCTCGCTCGCGAACGACCAGCGGCAGCTGCGCGCGGAGATGCTGGTCACCATCGAAGTGAGTCCGCCCAGCGACAAGGTCGTGCAGGAGGTGCCGTCGAAGGCCGTGTTCCTGGAGGGCGAGAAGCACTTCCTCTTCGTCGAGTCGGCGCGCGGCCAGTTCGAGCGGACGGAGGTCCAGATCGGGCCCGAGCACGACGGACTGCTGCAGGTCGAGACCGGCCTCGACGACGCCCGCCCCGTCGTCACTCGAGGGGCGCTGTTGCTCGAGAAGATCTACCAGGACCGCCTCGGCTCCTGAGTCGACATGATCGCACGCGTCGTCCAGTTCGCACTGCGGCAGCCGCTGTTCACCTTGGTGATGGTGCTGCTCTTCGTGGGCGCCGGCATGTTCGCGTTCGCGAACCTGCCGATCGAGGCGTTCCCCGACGTCTCCGACACCCAGGTCCAGGTGATCACGCTCTACCCCGGGCGCGCGCCCGAGGAGGTCGAGAAGCAGGTCACGATCCCGCTCGAGATCGCGCTCTCCGCGGTACCGCACGCCGTGCGCGTCTTCTCGCACACGCAGTTCGGCCTGTCTTTCATCGTGCTCACCTTCGACGACAAGGTCGACGACTACTTCGCGCGCGCGCGCGTGCAGGAGCGACTCACTCTGGCCGACCTGCCGCCGAACGTCGAGCCGAACCTCGCGCCGCTCGCGACGGCGATCGGCGAGCTGTACCGCTACCGGCTGAAGGGCGACGGCTGGAGCCCGCGCGACCTGCGCTCGCTCGAGGACTGGGTCGTCGAGCGCTATCTCAAACACGCCGACGGTGTCGCCGACATCGTGAGTCAGGGCGGCTCGGTCAAACAGTACGAGGTGCACCCGGACATGGGGCGCCTCAAGGGCTACGGCATCACGCTCGAGCAGCTGTTCGCGGCGCTCGAGCGCGGCAACGCGAACGCCGGCGGATCGTACGTCGACCGAGGATCACAGCAGTATCTGATCCGCGGCATCGGCATGCTGCGTTCTGGCGACGACATCGAGCGCGTGGTCGTCTCGTCGCACGGCGGAACTCCGGTGCTGGTGCGCGACGTCGCCGAGGTCTCGATCGGCGCCGTCCCGCGCCAGGGCATCGTCGGACAGGACGACGACGACGACATCGTGAACGGCATCGTGCTGATGCGCAAAGGTGAGAACCCCTCGCGCGTGCTCGAGAGCGTGAAGGAGCAGATCAAGCTGCTCAACACCAAGATCCTGCCGCAGGGCGTGCAGGTCACTCCGTACTACGACCGCACCTGGCTGATCGACACGACGCTGCACACCGTCTTCCACAATCTGGCCGAGGGGGCGATGCTCGTGACGCTCGTCCTCTACTTGTTTCTGGGCAACTTCCGCGCCGCCGCGATCGTCGCGCTGGTGATTCCGCTCGCGCTGCTCTCGACGTTCCTCGGACTCACCTGGCGCGGGATCCCGGCGAACCTCTTGTCGCTGGGCGCGATGGACTTCGGGATCATCGTCGACGGCGCCGTGATCGTGGTCGAGAACGTGTTTCGCAAGCTCGCCGCGCGGGGCGACGGCGCCGACCGCGAGACCGTGCTGCAGCTCGTGCAGAGCGGCGCGGTCGAGGTCGGCCGCCCGACGTTCTTCTCGATGCTGATCATCATCGCCGCGCACCTGCCGATCTTCACGCTGCAGCGGCACGAGGGCCGGATCTTCGCGCCGATGGCGTGGACGGTGACGAGCGCGCTGGTCGGGTCACTCATCTTCTCGCTGACGCTCGTGCCGCTGCTCTGCTCGTGGTTCCTGCGCAGCGGGATCGCGCACGAGGAGAACGCGCTCGTGCGCGCGTGTCACCGCGTCTACGAGCCGGCGCTGCACTGGGCGCTCGCGCGCCGCCGGCTCGTGGTCGCGCTCGCCGCGGTAGCGCTGTTCGCGAGTCTCGGGCTCGCGTCGCGGCTCGGCACCGAGTTCCTCCCCGAGCTGAACGAGGGCACCATCTGGGTGAACACGACGCTTCCGCCGGGTGTCTCGCTCGACGAGGCGCGCGCGCTGTGCCGGCGCATGCGCGAGATCCTGCGCAAGACGCCCGAGGTGCGCAGCACGATCTCGAAGGCGGGGCGGCCCGAGGACGGCACCGACCCGAAGACGCTCAACATGGTCGAGACGTTCGTCGACCTGTATCCGCAAGAGGAGTGGAAGCGCGGGCTGTCGAAGGCCGACGTGATCCACGAGATGGACGCGAATCTCGCCGTGCTGCCCGGGCTCGAGATCACGTTCTCGCAGCCGATCCGCGACAACGTTCTCGAGAGTATCTCGCAGATCGACGGCCAGGTCGTCGTGAAGGTCTTCGGCGACGACGTCGTACAGCTGCACGCGAGCGCCGACGCGATCCTGCACGCCGTGCGCGGGGTGCGCGGCGTCGCGCGCGCCTTCGTCGATCGCGCGGGCGAAGTGCCGCAGATCGTGATCTCGATCGACCGCGACCGCGCGGGGCGCTACGGGCTCGACGTGCAGGACATCCAGGACGTGATCGAGACCGCCCTCGGCGGCAAGGTCGCCACCCAGCTCTGGGAAGGAGAGAAACATTTCGGTGTAGCCCTGCGGCTGCGCGAGAACGAGCGCGCCGCGGAGCGGCTGAAGGACGTCCTGCTCGACACCCCTGACGGCGGACACGTGCCGCTCCTTGAGGTCGCCGAGTTTCGCGAGACCGAGGGCGCCATGAACATCAGCCGCGAGAACGGAACGCGCGTGGCGTCGATCGGCGTCTTCATCGAAGGCCGCGACATGGGCAGCGTGGTCGCCGACATGCAGGAGAAAGTGCGCGGCCTGGATCTGGGGCAGGGCACGCTGGTGACTTGGAGCGGCGAGTTCGAGAACCAGGAGCGCGCGATGAAGCGGCTCTCGCTGATCGTGCCCGTCAGCGTGTTCATCATCTTCATTCTGCTCTTCAACGCCTTCAACTCGATCCGCTCGGCGCTCCTGATCCTGGGCAACGTTCCGTTCGCCTTGATCGGCGGGATCGTCGCGCTGTTCGTGACCGGCATTCCGCTCAGCGTCTCGGCGGCGATCGGATTCATCGCTCTGTTCGGGCAGGCGGTTCTGAACGGCGTGGTGATGGTGAGCTGTTTCAACGACGAGCGCGCCACGGGAAAGAGCGCGCTCGAAGCCGTGCTCGCGGGCGCGCGCGTGCGGCTGCGCACGGTGCTGATGACCGCGCTCCTGGCGATGCTCGGGCTGCTGCCGATGGCGCTCTCGCACGGGATCGGCGCGGAGACACAGCGCCCGCTCGCGATCGTGATCATCGGCGGCCTGATCTCGGCGACCGCGCTCACCCTGATCGTGTTGCCGGTGCTGTATCTCGTCGCCGCGAGCGACGCCGACTAGTCAGGCCAGCGCTTCGACGAGCGCCACGAGCGACTCGACCGGGATCCGCGCGACGCGCACGTCGGAGCGAAGGAACATCCCGAGCAGCCACGGCCAGTCGCGCGCGACGTCGCTCGTGTAGTAGCTCACGTAGAGCGCTCCGCCGCGCTCGACGACGCCTGCGTACGAAGTGTCTCCCGCGCTGGGCAGGTCCGACAGGAAGAGCAGCCGGTGCGGCTCCACGGCGAACAGCGACGTCCGCTTGCGCGAGAGCGCGCCTCCGAGCCGGGTGAGGAAGCGCCGCGGCCCCGCCTGCCGCCGCGCGACGGCGAAGACGCGGCCGGCGAGCGGGAAGAGGACCGGACCGTCCAGGCGGGTCACTCTGCTTCGCGCGTAGGTCCAGCGCTCGTAGGGCGGATCGGCGAGCGCGAGCAGCGTCGAGGCGTCGCGGTTGCCGAGCACGCGGTCGGGAGTCACTTCGAGACGCGCCGTGGCGAGCATGCGGCCGTCGGGAAGCCACGCGAAGTCCGTCTCGTCGTTGCCCTCGCCGTCCCAGATCCGCGAGACGAGCTGCCAGCGAACGCCGTCGTGCGACCGGAGCAGGATCGAGTGACCGTGCTCGTTCCAATAGGCCGGCACGTACCAGGTCTCGCCGTCCCGCGAGTGCGGGCGCCAGAACAGCCAGCCGCTCGGCGCGGCACCGGAGATCTCGACCGGCGCGAAGTCACTCCAGGCGGCGCCGTCGTCGCTGGTCGCGAACAGCGTCGTGTAGGGCAGTGCGTAGAAGCCGTGGTTCGGCAGCGCGTACAGGAACAGGCGCCCACCGATCTCGGCGAACTTCGGATCCCGGACGTCTTCGCCCGAGACGCGCAGCTCGGCGACCTTCTCCCAGCTGCGCGCGTCGGCCGAGGCCCGCACGACGATGCGGCAGTCGGCGCTGCCCATGTGGTAGGGCGATGCGGCGTGCGCCAGCAGAAAGCGGCCGCTGAAGTGAATCAGGTCGGTGTTCGAGTTGTGAAGTCCGTCGGCGACCACGTCCCAGCTCTCCAGCGAGAGGCGCGGATCGACGCGCGCCCGGTTCGGCCGCAGATAGAGCCAAGCCGCGAGCGCTGCCAGCGCGACCGCGGCGAGCAGCGCGGGCATCAGCCGCGCGCGTCGGCGAGTACGACCGTTCCGGCGGCGGCGAACATTCCGCCCACGCCGTGTGCCACAGAAATGTGTACGTCGGGCACCTGCGCCGACGCCGTGCCGCGCAGCTGACGCACGCTCTCCTGCAGCGCGAACATCCCGTACATGCCCGTGTGCGTGTAGGAGAGCCCGCCGCCGTTGGTGTTCAGCGGCAGCTTTCCACCCGGGGCGGTGTTGCGCTCCCAGATGAAGCGACCGGCCTCGCCGCGCTTCACGAAGCCGAGGTCCTCCAGCCCGTAGATCGGCAGGTGCGCGAACGCGTCGTAGATCATCAGGTGATCCACGTCGTCGGGGCCGATGCGCGCCTCGGCGAACGCCTGCGCGCCGGAGACCCGGAACGCGCGCGAAGTCGTGAAGTCTTCCATCTGCGAGATCATGGGTGTCTCGGAGCTCTCGCCGGTGCCGAGCACGTAGACGGGCTTTGCGGGAAAGTCGCGCGCTCGCTCGGCCGCTGTGAGCACGAGCGCGCCGCCGCCGTCCGTCACGAGACAGCACTCGAGCAGGTGAAACGGGTACGCGATGAGTCGCGAGCGCAGCACGTCCTCGACCCCGATCGGGTCGCGGTACATCGCGCGCGGGTTGCGGCTCGCCCACTCGCGCTGCACCACGGCCACCATCGCGAGCTGCTCGTGAGTCAGGCCGAACTCCTTCATGTAGCGCAGCGCCGGAATCGTGAAGATCGTCGGTGGGCCGGCGATCCCGAACGGAGCCTCGAACTGGCCGCCCAAGGTCGAGCCGCCGCCGGGTCGTCCGCCGACCCCGACTCGCGAGCGGCCGCTCTGGCCGTGCGTGATCAGCACGGTCCGGCAGTGCCCCGCGCCGATCGCCGCGGCCGCGTGCCGCACGTGAATCATGAAGGAGCAGCCGCCGACCTGCGTTCCGTCGAGCCAGCGCGGCGTGATGCCGAGATAGTGCGCGATCGCGACCGGTGACTCGCCGGCGGTCGCCACGCCGTCGACGTCCTGGGGAGTCAGTCCGCAGTCGCGCAGTGCGTTGCGCGCGGCGTCCGCGTGCAGCTCGATCTGCGAGACGTTCGGAATCTCGCCGAGATCCGTCGTCTCGGCCGCGCCGACGATCGCGACGCTTCCGCGCGTCATCGCGGGGCCGCCGGAGAAAACACGGGAAGCGAGATCTCGTCGTCGAGCTTCTGGAACTTCACCTGGAGCGACATGTCCAGCTGGAGCGCCTCGGGTGTCTGCGCGACGTCGACCAGGTTCGTCATCATGCGCGGCCCCTCTTCCAGCGCGACCACGGCGATCGCGTAGGGCGGCTCGAAGCCGGGCAGCGGCCGGTGGTGAATCACGTAGCTATAGAGCGTGGCGCGGCCGCTGGCGCGAAACACCTCCGTATCGCCGCTCGCGCAGCGCGGGCAGAACGGGCGCGGCGGGAAGTACGCCCGCGCGCAGGCGCGGCAGCGCTGCAGCCGCAGCTCGCCGGCACGCGCGCCGTCCCAGAAGTGTCTGGTCTCGGGCGTCGGAACAGGCTTCGTACGGCGAGGCTCGGGCAAGGGCAGGGACCTCCGGGCCCGCAGCTTACCGCGAATTCACGGGGAACTTCCCGGCGAGTCAGCGCACCTTCGGCACGAAGCGCTCACCCGTCATCTGGTTCACGTAGATCTTCCATGGGTAGTGGTCGCCTTCGCCCTTCGAGCCGACCACGCGGAAGTGCTGCGAGAGCGCGCGGCGCCAGCGGCTCGAGACGTTGGGGGTGGTCATGTGCGGCATCTTGCCGTGGTGGAACGTGACGTCGCCGAGTGAGATCGGCACGGGCACGGCCTTCGCCTCGTCGACGTCGCAGACCAGCAAGTCACTCTGCACGTTCTCCATCTGCCGGTGCGCAATCACACCCAGGCGGTGCGCGCCGGGCACGAAGTGCATGCAGCCGTTCTCGACGTCGACGGCGTGGAAGGGCATCCAGCAGGTGATGCCGCGCTCGTCGAGGTTGCGGCCCCAGTAGCCCTCGTCCTGGTGCCACGGCGTGCGCGCGCCTTCCGCCGGCGGCTTCGCCAGGAACTGGTCATACCAGAACTCCACGGGCCGGCCGAGAAGCTCGGAGGCGAACTCGGTGGCCCAGATCCGGAACTGGTGAGTCGAGAGCTCGGCCTTGTTCAGCAGACTCGGGCTGGTCTGCACGATCTTGAAGGCGCGGTGCTCGCGGTCCGTGCCCTTCTCCCAAGCCCAGTCGAACGCGATCTGCTCTTTCTGCGCCAGCAGCTCGTCGCAGATCGCCTGCAGGCGGTCGAGGTCACTCGGCTGAATTGCAGCGCGCACGACGAGATAGCCGTCGCGCCAGAACTTCTCGAGATCGGCCGCGGTCGCCTTGGGGTACGGCATCGCCTCGCGCCTCCGAAAATTCAAATTGACTGAAATCGCTAGATCAGTCAAGTTGCGCCGATGGGATTGTCGCAGAGACTCGCCGCGCGGGAGCGCGATCAGCTGAAGACACTCGGCTTCGTGGTTCGCGAGCGCGCGTTCGACGAGGCGGAACTGGCGCGACTGCGGAGCGATTGCGAAGCGATGGTGAAACGAGTCATCGCCGCGAGCGCCGGCCGCCGCAAGGTCGCCGTCGGCAGCTACATGTTCCAGCTCGAGCGCGGCCTGGTCACCATGGCGAAGTGGGAGCCCGCGCACCCCGACGTGCTGCAGGGCGTCGAGCCGTTCGCGCACTTCGACGACGCGCTGCGCGACTGGGCCGCCGACCCGCGCTTCCTCGAGCCCATGAAGGACGTCGTGGGCGCGGAAGAGCTGAACCTGTTCACCGAGAAGCTGAACGTGAAGCGCGCGCGCACGGGCGGCCCGATCGTGCTGCACCAGGACTATCCGTACTGGGTCGAGAACTCCGATGGCGCCGGCGAGATCGCGACCGCGATTCTGTTTCTGGACGACGCGACGCGCGCGAATGGATGTCTCGAGGTGCTTCCCGGGAGTCACACGCGCGGGGTGTGGCCGCAGCGCAAGGTCGACGGCTTCGGCAGCCTCGAGATGGAGCTCGGCGGCTTCGAGGAGTCACAGCTCGTCGCGCTCGAGGTGCCGGCCGGAAGCATGGTGTTCTTCGGGTCGCTCCTCGTGCACCGCTCGCTGCCCAACGAGTCGGATCAGGACCGCCGCGTCTTGCTCTACAGCTACCAGCCGGCGGGTCGGCGCAAGTCGATCGATGGGTTCATGGCGCTCGCAGGGCGGAAGTAGGTGCGGAAGCAGCGGGCGGAGGCGACCGGCGAGCGCGCCGCGGGCCGCCAGCGGCGACTCCGGCGGATCCTGGGCGCCGCCGAGGAGCTCTTCGCGACTCACGGCTTCGCGAAGACGACCGTCGACGAGATCGCCGCGGCGGCCGGTGTCTCGAAGGGGCTAGTCTACGATCACTACGCCTCGAAGGAGGCGCTGCTCGGCGCGGTCTGGGACCGTCTCGTCGCGACTTGGACGGAAGCCGTGCGCACCACGAAGGTCGCGGACGGGTCCGTCGCGGACGCGATCGGCGAGGTGCTCCGCGTCTCGCTCGAGTACGTGCGCGCCAATCCGCTCCTGCGCCGCATCATCGCCCAGGATCCCGGCAGCTTGATCCCCGGCGGCCGCGAGGGGCAGCTGGCGTTCGCGCGCCAGTACCGGGCCGGCTTCGAGCCGGTTCTCGCGCGCGGCGTGCGCCGCGGCGAGCTGCGCCGCGACCTCGACGTGACTCACACGGCCGAGGTGATCTGGCTCCTGCACTTCACGCTCACCCGCGAGCTCTTCGTCGGGCCGCACCGAGTCTGGCGCAGCGACGCCGAGGAGCTGCTGCGCAGCGCGGTCGATCTCGTGGTCGCGGGCCTGCGCGCACCTGGAGGGAGACGGAGATGATTCGAAGCGCCGCCGCCGCCTTGCTGCTGGCGATCGCTTGCGTGACTCCGGCCGCGCGGGCCCAGGTCGCGTCGCCGCCCGAGATCGTCGGGCCGCTGATCGGCCCGGGCTCGCAGAAGGTCCAGCCCGGCCTCGCGTTCTTCGGCGCCGACCTCGGCTGGACCGTCGAGCACCAGGGCGAGCTGAGGATCTTGTTCGGCGACACGGACGACGTGTTCAACGCCGTCTGTTTCCCCCAGCTGCACAACGACGACTCGGAAGGCACGCTGCCCCTGCCGCGCCCCGAGGTCGGCGTTCCGCCAGTCACGATGCTGACGGACCCCAACGACCCGGACGTGCTGCAGCGCCTGATCGTCGTGCGCAAGGGCGAGTCACTCGCCATGGGCTACGGCCAGGTGCCGGTCTCGGCGTACAGCGACGGCGAGAACCTGGCCATGATCGCCGGCCGCGGCGGGACGATCCACTGCGCGGCGGGATTCACTTCGCCGGTGGCCGCCTGTCGCGGGCCTCTCAGCGACCACCCCGACTTCCTGAACTGGCTCGCTGCCGATGGACTGCGCTGCTCGCAGACCCTCGGTGAGTGCACGCCCGCGCCGAACGGGATTCCCACCGCCTGCACGCTCGCGACCGGCGACGGCTGCAACGCCTTCCTGGGCGAGGTCTGCACGCCGACCGACACGGGACTCTGCGTCGACTCCTCGAGCTCGCAGAACGACGGCACGCCGAGCTCCGAGCGCTTCACCGCGGGCAACGAGATGGAGTTCGCGATCGAGGACCCGGCGAATCGGGGTCACTACGAGTCACTCGCCACCCTGCGCACCGCGAAGTTCATCAACACCACCGCGCGCACCGTGCGCCGCTTCACGTTCCTGCCGTTCGGCGACGACTATCGGCCGGGAAGCGGCGCGCTCCTCGTCTGGGGTCGGCCGGGCTTCTCCGGCGAACAAGGGCGGCAGGCGCAGATCTACCTGCTCGTGCACAAGCTCCCGATCGAGCGCGCGCCGAACGGCCGCTGGCGCTTCCAGCCCTGGTACTACGCGGGCACGAACGCGCGGACGGGTCTGCCCATCTGGTCGCGGCAACAGGCCAACGCGAAGCCGCTCGCGCTCGACGGCGTCGTCGCTGGAAGTCCGTTCGAAGAGCAGCCGCTCGTCAACCAGTTCTCGGTGAGCTGGGTCGGCGGCTCGATCCGCAAGTGGGTGATGCTGTACGGCGGGAACATCGGCGACTATCTGCTCGCCGATCCCGCGCACGATCGGCCAGGCGCGGGCCCGGGATCCGTGCGCATCCGCTTCGCGAGTCACCCGTGGGGACCGTGGTCGCCGCCGCAGCCACACTTGCTCGAGGGGTCGCCGACGGAAGTCGGGTCCCCGCTCGGGCCGGGCGGCGTGCTGTTCCACCCGCTGTGCGTCGACCAGCCCGGCGCGCCCTGCGCGCGCAGCGACGAAGTGCGGCCGATCGACTTCTACTTCGGCTGCTTCCCGATCGGGAAGACCTTCGACAACGGCTTCTTCTACGGCGCGAACATCATCGACGCGTACACCGAGCCCGACGGCGGCGGCGGCATGAACCTGTACTGGAACGTCTCGACCTGGAACCCGTACGGCGTGGTCTACCTGAAGACGAATCTGCAGCCGGGCCCCTAGAACTGGAAGTGCTCGCCGAGCACGCCCGACGCGAGGAGCTCCTTGCGCTGGTCGACGTCGTGAGACACGACCAGCTGGAGTGACTTGCTCTCGTCCAGGTCGTGCAGCGTGCGGAACTCCGCGAGCACCTGCTCGCGGTTCTCGTGGATGAAGAAGTCCGTCACCAGGCGCGGCCGGTACCAGAGCTTGCGGATCTGGTCCATGTGCCAGGCGACGTCGCCGAGAAAGAGCAGCTCCTTCCCGCTCGCGAGTCGCACGTAGATCATCTGACTTCCCGGGGTGTGGCCCGGCGCCTTCACGAGCACGACGCCCGGCGCGAGCAGATAGTAGCGATCGTAGACGATCGGAGTGACCGACTTCTGAAGTGACTCCGGCAGCTTCACGGCGCTCATCATGGCGGCGTTCCCGAGCTGCTCCTTCGTCAGGACCAGGCGCCCGACCAGCTTCTCCGGTTCCGCGAAGCGCGCGATGCCGCCGAGGTGGTCCGGGTGCTCGTGCGTGATCGCGATGCTCTTGGCGCCGGCGAGCGCGCGCTGGATCGCGGCGTAGCCGTCGCTCGCGAACGCCGCGCCGGGGCTCATCACGCGCAGCATGTCCGCGTCGAACGCCGAATCGATCAGCACATAGCTGCCGTCGGCGTAGACGATCTGGTACGCGCCGTGACACATCGGATGCGGCGTGCGCAGAGACTCGCCCGCGAACACCGCGCCCATGGGCAGCGACGCCTCGGCGACCTGCTCGTGGTTCACGCGCTGCGGCAGGTCGCTCTCCGCGCCGGCCGCGAGCCGCCGCAGCTCGCTCAGGTCGAGCGTATAGTCACTCTTCTCGGGCACCGGTGTACGGCCCAGGAGGTAGCGGTACGCGCCGACGCCGATGATCGCGAGCACCCCGAGCACGCCGACGAGAATCCGAACGAAACGCATGAGTCCCTCCTTCGCGAGCCGGGAGCATACCCCTAGACGCCGAAAATCTGCGCGAGATGCGCGTTGACGAGCCGTCCGCGCCGATCGAGTGAGCGGCGGACTCGCTGGAAGTCGGCCCAGCGCGGGTACTGCGCGGCGAGGCGCGCCGCGTCGAGCGAGTGGAGCTTGCCCCAATGGGGGCGGCCTGAGTACTTCCAGAAGATCGGCTCGATCGCGGCGAAATACGGCCGCCAGTCTTCGTCCGCGAACTGGTGGATCGAGATCGAGAAGCCCGCGCGCTCGTGAAACATGCTCAGCCAGACGTCGTCCGCGCGAACGAATCGGCACTCGATCGGGAAACACACCGGCAGATCGCGCGCGCGGATCTCGGCGAGGATCGCCCGCAGACACTCGGGTCCGGCGGCGGCGGGGACGGTGTACTCCATCTCGTTGAAGCGCACGGTGCGCGGGTGCGTGAGCACCTCGTACGACGCCCCCGCCCGCTCGCTCTGCGGCTGGCTGCGGAGAAAGGCGCCGTACAAGCGAGCCCCGAGCCCGGGCAGCGCGCGCGTCCAGCGAAACAGCGAGCGCAGGAGCAGGATCGCGTGCGGATCGTCTTCGTGCGGCGGCGGCCCGGCGTCGCTCTCGTTCGTCTCGATCGCGAGCGCCACGTCCGCGTGTGGAAACGCGTAGAACTCGAAGTGGCGGTTCGCATCGCGCTCGCGCGCGAGGTCGCCGAGCAGTGCCTCGAGCTCGACGAAGCGCGAGCGCTCGAGCAGCCGGAACGGCGAGCGGTTCTGCAGGCGCACGCGAGTCAGGACGCCCAGGGCGCCCAAGCTGGTGCGCGCGGCGTGGAAGACCTCGGCGTTGTGACTCGCGTCGCACTCGAGCAGCTCCCCGCTCGGTGTCGCGAGCGCGAGGGCCGTCACGCACGACGAGAGCGAGCCGAGCTGCGCGCCGGTGCCGTGCGTCGAGGTCGCCAGCGCGCCGCCCAGAGTCTGATAGTCGATGTCGGGCAGGTTCGGCATCGCCTGGCCGTGCGAGGCGAGCTGCGGCCCGAGCATGCCCAGGCGCGTCCCCGCCCAGACCTCGGCGCTGTTCGAGGCGGCGTCGCTCGAGATCACACCGGAGAGCGCGTCGAGGAAGACGAGCGCGCCGTCGCTCGGCACCAGCGCGCTGAACGAGTGACCCGTGCCTGCCGGGCGCAGCGCGAAGTCGCCGTCGCGCAGCAGGACGACGAGCTCGGCCTCGCTTGCCGGCCCGATCCGGCGCGCGGGCAGGCAGCGCTGCCCGCCGGACCAGTTCCGCCACGGCAGCGGCTGCCCGGGCGACCAGTCCTCCGACACCGGATTGTGTTGCTCGCCGCGCGAGCAGCCCGCGAGCCCCGCCGCCGACGCGCCCGCGGCGAGCCCGGCGCGCAGAAGCTCGCGGCGAGTCAGCCCGATCAACGCGGCGGCTCCGCCACGCCCGCCGTGTAGGCGACGAGCGCGCGCAGATCCGACTCCGAGCACAGGCCGCAGCCGCCCAGCGGCGGCATGCCGGCGAACCCGTTCACACAGTGCGCGAGCAGTACGTCGAGGCCCTGGGCCCGGCGCGCGCGCCAATCTGCCTCGCTGCCGACGAGCGGCGCGCCCGTGCCGGCGCGCGCGTGGCACGAGGCGCAAGCGGACTGGTAGGTCCGCGCCAGCGCCGGCTCGAGCTGCACGCTCCGCACCGGCTCGCGATCGCCACTTCGCGTGCATGCGGCCGCGAGACACACCAGCGCGAACGTCAACTTGGCTCGCGCGCGCGCAGACGTTCCGTCGATGAGCGCATTCTCACTGCCTGTCGGCGCAGCGGCAAGTTCCCCACCGGCGCACGACCTCAAGCGATCCGACCGCGATCCCGATTCCCAAGCAAGGGCGAATTTCGCCGAAGGAGGCCAAGGCGTGGCCAGGGCCAAAGGCACCGTGGTGGTCGGTCTCGTGAAGGCGCTCCGAAAGCACAAGGAGCGCTCGCGCGAGGTGCTCGGCGAGAAGCTCCTGCACTACCTCGACGAGCGAATCGTCGTCGCGTCCTGGTACCCGCTCGACGACTACATCGGGCTGCTGCGCGCGGTCGGCAAGGTGCTCGGGACCGCGGCCGGCGACACCTATCTCGAGATGGGTCGCTCCGCCGCGCGCGACCACATGGAAGGCACGTACAGCCGGCTCAAGAAGAGCGTGAATCGCCAGGCCGCGTTCACCTTGCTGACCTCCATGTACGACACCGGCGAGATGAAGGTTCTGGAGCGCGCGCCCGGCCGCGCGCTGATCGAGTGGACCGGCTTCGCGCTGCCGACGCGGGAGGTCTGCGAGACCTTCACCGGCTATCAGGCGCAGCGCATGGAGATGCAGGGCTTCGAGGACGTCACCGTCCGGCACACCCGCTGCCGCGCCGAGGGCTCGCCCTCGTGCCGCTGGGAGCTGGCCTGGAAGGGCCGCGCGATGCTCTAGCGCCCCGCCCGGGCGCTACCAGTAACGCAGATCGGTGTACGGGCGCGTGATCGGCAGCGCCGGATCTCCCCAGCGCAGGTAGCGCGTCTCGAGCGCGGGCTCGAGTGACTCGAGTCCCTTCGCGAGCACCGGCTGGTGGTCGATCGGCAGCGAGAGGAAGTCGCGTCCGAGCGCGA
>JBIOJK010000032.1:0-31085 GCA_044450765.1 Myxococcota bacterium
CGCTTGCCGATCTCGGCCCACAGATCGCGGAAGCCGCAGGCCTCCTTCGTACACCCCGGAGTGTCGTCGCGGGGGTAGAAGTAGAGAATCACGTTCTTCCCCGCGTAGTCGGCGAGGCGCACCTTCTTTCCGTCGCCGTCCGTGAGCGCGAACGCGGGCGCCTTCTTGCCTTCCTCGACGGGCATGCGCCGATGCTACCTCAATCGACGCCGCGCCGGGAGGCCGCCGCGCGCGCAGCCAGCCACTGGTCGGCGCGGTCCGCGCGGCAGACGCCGCCGCTGCAGAAGATCGCGTTCAGGACCTGCGCGCCGACCTGTGACCCGGTCATGTGCCAGCGCTTCTGCTGCACGACCAGCACCGCGATCGCGATCTTCGGCCGGTCCGCCGGCGCGAGCCCGATGAACCACTCGTAGCGGCCCGGCGGCGTCGTGCCCGAGAGACTCCCGGTCTTCCCGGCGATCGTCATCTCGCGCAGCAGCGGCCGGCCGAAGCTGCCGTGGAAAGCGCGCCGCGCGGTTCCGCTCTGCGTCGTCTCGACCATCATGTCGCGCAGCTGCGCGGCGGTGCTCGCGGGCAGCACGACCTCGGTGCCGACCCGGGGCGGCAGCGCGAGCTCGCGGCCGCTCGCGTCGGTGACTCGCGCGATCCAGCGCGGCGCCACGCGCTTGCCGTTCGCGAGCGTCGCCGCGACCTCGGCCGCGTGAAGCCCGGTGATGCGCAGACCCGCGAGCCCGCAGCCGAGCTTGCCCAGCCCGAAGCGGTCGCCGTCGTCGGGCGCGTCGGCCTGGCCGGGCGCGTGCCCGGGGCCGGGCGACTGCAGCAGACCGAAGCGCCGGAACATCTCGAGCAGGCGCGTCTGGCCGAGGTCGTTCACCGCGATCTGCGCGAAGCACTGGTTGTTCGAGGTCGCGAGCGCCCGCTCGAGCGTGATCTCGGTGCCCCGGCGCGGCGGCACCAGCCGCGACGGAGTGAGTCGATACGGGCTTCCGACGAAGTGACACGTGCGGTCCGCGACTCCCGGGATGTTCTGCAGCGCAGCCGCGGCGGTCACGACCTTCACCAGCGACGCTGCGGGATACAGCTCGTTCGGCGGCAGCCGGCGCGGGTCGGTGCCCGCGTACGCGAGCACCTCGCCGGTCGCCGGATCCAGCACGACCGCGAGCCCGAGCTGCACCCGCCCGCGCGCGAAGATGTCGTAGACGGCGTCGGTGAGGCCGGCGTCGAGCGTGTACTCGACGCGCAGCGGCCCCGCGACTCCGCTGCCGTCGGCCGCGACGGGAACCAGCTCGACGATGTGCTGGCCGCGAGTGACTTGCGCCGAGGCGCCGCTCGCGACCAGGCGCGGCAGGCCGCTGCCCCCGCCGCCGGGCGGCGGAATCGGGATGCGGCGGAGAATCGCCTCGGGCACCGCGCGACTGCCCGCCGGCGCGACCGCCGCGGGAGTCGGAGCCGGCGCCGGCACGGGCGGCGGTGGAGCTGCGGACGGCAGCGTGGGCTCGACGGGATCCGCCTCCTCGGCCGCGTCGTTGGCATCGGCGCCCGCCGCGCGCGGGAACGCACTCACCGCGGAGAGCGGTGTCCCATCGGGCGGCGTGGCCGCTTCACCGGTCTCGCTCGCGAGCAACGCGTGTCCGACGACGACCAGCAGCAGGACTCCCGCGGCGATCGTGAGTCGACCGCGCAGGAGCATGCGCGGTCGCACGCCGTGCGGATCACCTCTCACGCAACCTCCCCCGGAGCCTTGCCTTTTAGCCCCGCGCGCAGTCCACCGCCAGCCCGCTTGCGGCTCGGCGCGGGGAATTGCGTGCTAGTTTGACGCGCCGGGGGGAGTCATGAGCCTGGACGACGCCGTTCCGGCGCGCCCCGGAGAGGAGCTCGACGCGGCGCGCGTCGCCGAGTTCGTGCGCGCGCGCATTCCGGGAACCGACGCGCCGCTCGAAGTCCTGCAGTTCCCGCGCGGTCACGCGAACCTGACCTACTTGCTGCGCTTCGGCGCGCGCGAGCTGGTGCTGCGGAGACCGCCGCACGGGCCGGTCGCGCGCGGCGCGCACGACATGGCGCGCGAGCACCGCGTGCTGTCGCAGCTCTGGCGCCTCTATTCGCGGGCGCCGCGCGCGCTCGCGCTGTGCGAAGACGAGGGTCTGATCGGAGCGAAGTTCTTCGTCATGGAGCGCTGCCGCGGCGTGATCATTCGCAGGCGCGTTCCACAGGAGATCGACGCCAGCCCCGGCGGCCGGCGCAGCGCGGCGCTCGCGGTCGTCGATGCGATGGCGGAGCTCCACGCGGTCGATCCGGCGGCGGTCGGGCTTGGCGATCTCGGTCAGCCGGAGAACTTCGTCGCGCGCCAGCTCCGCGGCTGGCGCGAGCGCTGGGAGCGCGCGAAACAGCGCGAGGTGCCGCTGTTCGAGCGCGTTCACGCGCGGCTCGAGGCCACGCGACCGGAATCGAGTGCGCCCGCGCTGCTGCACAACGACTGGAAGCTCGACAACGCCATGTTCGACCCGGCGAATCCCGGAGCCATCCGCGCGGTGCTCGACTGGGACATGGCGACGCGCGGCGATCCGCTCGTCGACCTCGGCACGCTGCTCGGCTACTGGAGCGAAGCGGGGGACGGGGAGGGCCGCAGCAGTCTGACGCCGGTGACCCGCGAGCCCGGCTTTCCCGCGCGCGCCGAGCTCGCCGCGCGCTACGCCGAGCGGCGTGGTATTTCAGTCGCGGCGATTCGCTGGTACGAGGCATTCGCGCTGTGGAAGATCGCCGTCGTGCTGCAGCAGATCTACATCCGATACGCTCGGGGCCAGACCAGCGACCCGCGCTTCGCGACACTGGGCGAGATCGCGGTCCGGCTGATCGAAGCTGCGGCGCAAATCGCGGAGACACCGATCCGCTAAGATGGCGCGCCATGCCGAACCGCCGCGCCGCGCTGGTCGTCGCCCTCTCGCTGCTCCCCGTCGCGGCGTTCGCGCAGACCGCGGATCACTCGATCTCGGTGGTGCGCGACTGTCTCCTGCGCAACGTGCCCAAGCACTCGAGCGTACAGACGGTGCACTTCACGTCGTTCGACCGGATCGGCGGGTCGCGCGAGTTCCGCGGCAAGATCCTGGGCAAGACGATGGAAGACGGCACGCGCCGCGCGAAGCTGTGCATCAGCCAGCCGACCGAGATGCGCGGCTCCGAGGTTCTGTCGATCGAGGTCAAGGACGGCGCGCCGCAGAACTTCCTCTACACGTCCGAGCTGCGGAAGGCCAAGCGAGTCACGGGCGACGGCGCGGGCGGCAGCTTGTTCGGAACGGACTTCACCTACGAGGATCTGCAGCGCTTCATGCAGCTGAACCGCCCCGAGTCGAACGAGCGCATGCCCGACAGCGACCTGGACGGGCGCGCGGTCTACGTCGTGCAGGCCAAGCCGAGCGACGCCACGACGTCGGCTTACACCAAGGTGCTGAGCTACGTCGACAAGACGACGTGCATCGTGCTGAAGAGTGAGTCGTACGAGCCTGGCGAGCGCCTGCGCAAGGTGCTGACGGCGAAGCCCGACGGCCTGTACCAGGAGAACGGCATCAACGCGCCGACCGAGGTCGAGATGAAGGACGTGCGCGATCAGACGCGCACCGTGGTCGCGATCGAGGACCTCGAGGTCGACGGCCAGGTCGACAGCCGCAGCTTCCAAGTCAGCGAGCTCGGGCGGCACTGCCGCTAGCGGCGATGACTCCCGTCCTGCGCGCGCTGGTCTGGCTCGCGGTCTCGAGCGGCATTCTGCTCGCGGGCTTCGCGCTGCTGGCGGCCGCGCTGCTGGTGCCGAGCGTGCTCGCGCACGGCGCGCTGCCGGGACCGCTGCAGCGCGATGCGCTCGGCCTCGTGTACTCGTCGATCGCGCGGCAAGCGCTGCTGCCGGAGCTGGCGCTCACGCTCGTGACTTGGCTCGCGCTCGCGCGGATCGCGCCCGCGCTCGAGCGCTCGTGGCGCTTCCTCGCGCTCGCGCTGCCCGCGGTCGCGCTGCTCTGGTTTCCGTTCGTCGGGTCTCACCTGTTCGCGATCTGGTCGCCGGGGGGAGCGCGCGACTACGCTGCCACCATGGTCGCCGTGTCCGGCGGTGCGGCGCTGGCGCTGCTGCTTCCGAGGTGGCTCTCGAGCGCGCTCGCGCCCGGCTGTTTCGCCGCACCCCCGAAGCGCGGTATCGTGGCGCCGAGATGAACGAGCCCGCGACACCCGCCCCGGCGAAACGCCCGCGCGGCCGACCGCCGCTGCCGCGCGCGGGACAGCGGCAGCGCCTGGTCGACGCGGCGATCCGCGCGTTCGATCGCACGAACGGCGAGAAGCTCACCGTCGCCGACATCGTGACCGAGGCCGGGATGTCGTCGCGCACGTTCTACGACTACTTCGCATCCAAAGACGAGCTGGTCGCCGAGATCTTCCTCTCTCAGGCGCGCCACTTCGTCGCCGAGCTGATGGAAATCGCGCGTCGGACCCGCGGGCCGGTGGCCCGCTGCGACCAGGCGCTCGAGGCGTACTTCGAGCTCTTCCCCGCGGCGAGCACGATCGACTTCGAGCGCCTCGGCGGCGCGGCGGGCGATCGCGTACGCGTCGAGCGGCGCCGCTGCGTCAACCTGATCACCGACGGAATCGTCAGCGAGCTCGACCGTTTGTACGCGAGCGGCTCGCTGGTGCAGGCGCCCGATCGAGCGCGCATCGAGCTGATTCTGACCGGCATCGAGGGGCTCTCGATTCGCTACTACAGCGAGGGCCGGCACGCGGAGTTCGTGAAGCTCCGCCCCATGATCAGAGACCTTCTTCTGCGTGCAACTGGCTTCTGACCGCGTTTTGAAAACAACGTCTTCTTTTTTTCTTCCATTTCCGGAGGACGTCGTGTAATAGACCCGGCAGGAGGGACTTCGCATGAAGGTTCGTATGCGAGTTTTGGGCAGCGTGGCCATCGCGGCCGCGCTGATGGCGACCGGGTGCGGCAAACTCACGATTCGCAGCTGGGTCAACGTCGATTCCGCGGACAGCGACGGCTTCCTCGCCACCCCGATCTTGGGCCCCGATCCGGTCGAGATCCATCGCCTCACCGGCGGGTTCCTCGGCGCGATCGCGCTCAACACGACTCAGCTTCCGGGGCCGCTCGACGGCACGATCAGCGTCGACGACGTGCGCATCGCCGGCGACACGTTCCCATCGATCATCGGCGCGATCTGCGTTTGGGGCGACCCCGCGCAGGCGTCGACGGGAACGATTCACCTCGACGTGCTTGGCTCAACCGGCTCCGCGACTCTGAATCTCAATCTGAAGTCGACGGGCTGGGCGCTCGACATCCTCGGCCTTCCGCCGGGGCTGATCGCTCAGTCGGCGACGTTCCCACTGTCGGGCGTCGGCATCTCACAGCTCCTCAACGCTTCGACGTCGGGCTCGAGTGACGGCCTGTTTGCGACCAGCGCGAGCTTCGTCGGCGACACGAACATCTTCGGCGCGCCCGCTTCGTTCTCGCTGGATCTGGTGGTCAACAATGAGTCGAAGCCGCCGCTCTTCGACGCCGATCTGCTCGACACTTGCGGGAAGCACTTCGCCGAGCAGGGCAAGGACATCTTCTACGGTCTCAATTCGAAGTCCAGCTACCTGCTCGCTTCCGGATCCGATCAGCCGACGGCCCCGCTGGTCATCAAGCTGGCGGATCTCGGCGCGAAGGTCGGCGACAACTTGAAGATCGACCGGGTCGGGACCTACGACGACACCACGGAGCTCCGCGACGGCAACCTGACGAAGGTCGGCGCGCTGTTCAGCTCGTCGAACGTGGTGAACGCCGCGAATCAGCTGAACCGCGTTCCCGGAGCGATCGACGCGGGTACGGACGTGAGCACGGGCTCCTATCTCCACTGCATCATCTTCCCGTTCTGCACCAGCGTCCCGACCGACATCACCCAGGACTTTGCGGTGACGAGCGGCGCGATGGTGAAGGTTCCGGCCGGGGCGCAGTATCTGATCGTGGCGCCGATTCCGGACTCGCTGACCTGGGGCGACAACTCCGGCTTCGGCCTCGGCGTGGCGATCACGGTCAATCCGTAGCGCTGCGCGATCCGAGTAACCTCGGATCGATTTCTTTTCCCGTATAGTGGGCGCTCGAAAGAGCGCCCACTATTTCGGGGGGAGGAGCGCTTGCAGCGGGTCTTCTGGCTCATCTCGCACCGGCCTTGGCTGGTGCTGGGCGCGATCCTCTCCCTGACCGTCCTCGCGGCCGCGCCGCTCGTGGATCTGGAGAACCGCCGACTTCGCCTCGAAGTCGACATGTCCACAAACCGGCTGCTGCCGGAGAACCAGCCGGGCCGCACGTTCTACGACTACGTGCGCAAAGCGTTCGGCAGCGACGAGACCATGGTCGTCGCGCTCGCCGCGGACGACGTCTTCACGCACGACGTGCTGGCGCGGATCGCGCGCATCGCCGAGCGGCTCGCGACCGTCGAGGGCGTGCACCACGTGGTGGCGATCACGAACGTCGCCAACGTGCGCGGCACCGAGGACGGCATCGACGTCCGGCCGTTCGTGAAGGAGATCCCGACCGACCCGGCCGAGCTCGCCGCGCTCAAGCGCGAGGCGCTCGAGAACCCGATCTACGCGGGCAACCTGGTCTCGAGGGACGCGAAGACCGCCGCCATCATCGTCGAGTTCCTCGACTTCTCCGACCGCGACTTCATCGACAAGGGCATCGACGACCAGATCGACAAGATCGCCCGCGAGGAGGCCGGCCCGGTCGAGGTCTACGTGACCGGCGGTCCGCACCTGAAGGTCGCGCAGGTGCGCTACCAGATCGGCGACCTGCGCAGCAGCGTCCCGCTGGTCGTCGCCGCGCTCGCGATCGTGCTGGCGCTCTCGTTCCGTACACTGCGCGGTGTCATCCTGCCGCTGCTGGCGGTCGGCGTCGCGCTGATCTGGACGCTCGGCCTCGAGGCGTGGCTGGGCAACGAGCTCACGATCACGACGGTGCTCGTGCCGCCGATGTTGATCATCCTCGGCGTCGCGTATTCGGTGCACATCGTGTCGGAGTACTACGACATGATGCGCCACGACCGGGCCGCGAGCTCCGCGACGACGGTCCACCACGTGCTGAAGGACGTGGCGCTCGCGGCGATCCTCACCGGCGGCACGACGGCCGCCGGGTTCTTCTCCGAGGTGCTGACGCCGATCACCGCGATCCAGGAGTTCGGCTACATGTCGGTGATCGGAGTGATCGCGACGCTGATCACTTCGCTCACGCTGACCCCCGCGCTGCTCTCGGTGCTGGGCCGGCCGCGGCGGCTCGGGCAGTCCGAGGAGATCGCGGAGGACAGTCTCTTCGGGCGCCTGATGCTGCAGCTCGCGGAGTTCGACCTGCGCAACAAGCGGACGATCTTCTGGATCTGGGGCGGAGTCACGCTGCTCTCGTGCCTCGCCGCGACGTGGCTGGTCGTCGGCAACGACAGCATCCGCTTCCTGCCGGCGCACTCGCAGCAGCGCAGGGATTTCGACGTCGTGAACGAGAAGCTGAACGGTGCGAACGCGTTCCAGGTCGTGATCCAGGCCGACTCGCCCGCCACCTTCAAGCAGCCCGAGAACCTGCGTGCGCTCGAGTCACTCCAGAAGTGGCTCGATGACCAGCCGGACATCGGCGGAACCACGGGTCTGGTCGACTTCGTGAAGCTGCTGAACCGCGCGTTTCACGAGAACGACCCCGCGTTTCTCGCGGTGCCCGAAACCGACCGGCTCACCGGGCAGCTCTTGTTTCTCGGCGCGAGCGACGAGCTCGAGGGGTACATCGACGCGCGCTACCAGCTGACCAACATCCAGGTGCGCTCGACGGTGTTCGACACCGAGCTCGTGCTGGCGCTGGTGGACCGCATCGAGCAGCGCATGAAGGAGCTCCCGCCGCAGCTCCACGGCCAAGTGACCGGCAACTCGATCCTGATGAGCCAAGTCGTCGACAACCTGATCTGGAACCAGCTGCAGAGCATCGCGGGCGCGATCCTGATGATCTACGCGCTGCTCTGCGTGATGTTCCTGTCGTTCCGCCTCGGCATCATCGCGCTGATTCCGAACGTGATCCCGATCGCGGTCTACTTCGGCGCGCTGGGACTCACCGGTATCACGCTGAACTTCGCGACGAGCATCATCGCGCCGATGGCGCTCGGCGTCGCGATCGACGACACCGTCCACTACTTCGTCCGCTTCAACACCGAAGCAAAGCGCCTGGCCGACGAGCGGCAGGCGACGGTCTCCGTCCTGCGCTCCGTCGGCAAGCCGGTGCTCTACTCCACCATTTCGCTCTGCGTCGGCTTCCTGATGCTGTCGTGGAGCGACTTGCTGTCGTACCGCCAGGTCGGCGGCATGGGCGCCTTCACGCTCGGCTTCTCGCTGCTCGTCGAAGTGACTCTCACTCCGGCGCTGTGCGCGGGCCTGCGCATCGTGACGCTGTGGGACACGCTGACGCTCGACCTGGGCGCCGACCCGCAGGACGCGATCCCGCTGTTCCGAGGCCTGCGCAAGGCGCAGTGCCGGATCGTCGCGCTGATGGCCAGCTTGCGCTCGGTGCCCGCCGGAAACCCACTCATGCGCGTGGGCGAGACGGACCGCGAGATGTACGTGATCATCGACGGCGCGCTGCGCGTCTGGAAGGAAGGTCCCGCGGGTCCGATCGACCTGCGGACGTCGGAGCGCGGCGACGTGATCGGCGACGTCGGCCTGTTCACGGGCGAGCGCAGCGCGAACGTCGACGTCGCGAAGGACGCGCGCCTGCTGCGCTTCACGCCGAACAACCTGCAGCGGCTGCGGCGGCGCTATCCGCGCATCGCGTCGACGGTCATGCGCAACCTGAACGAGATACTCGCGCGGCGCCTCTCGGACCTGACGGACCGACTGCGCTAGTGTGGCGTCTTCTCGTAGGTGCCGACGAGCTCGGCGCGCGCGAGCACGTGGCCCTCGATCGCCTTCTCGAGCTCGCTCTTCGTGAGTCCGCCGCGGTCGCCGAGAGATTGGTCCAGCGCGTAGAGCTCGAAGAAGTAGCGGTGCCGTCCGATCGGCGGACACGGCCCGCCCCAGCCGGTCCGATTCCAGTCGTTCTTTCCGTCGCGCGTGCCCGGCGGCAGGTCGCGGCGCGCCACGCCTTCGGCGAGCGAACGGGTCTCCGCCGGCAGATCGTACACCAGCCAGTGTACCCAGGTGCGCTTCGGCGCGGCCGGATCGGGCGCATCCGGATCGGAGACGACCAGGGCGAGTGACTGCGTGCCCGCGGGCGGCGCGCTCCACTCGAGCGGCGGCGAGGCGCCGTCGCCCTCGCAGCTGAAGCGCGCGGGAATCGCCGCGTGGTCCGCGAACGCGGGCGAGCGCAGCGCGAATCCGAGCGCGAGGGCGAGCGCGAGCCCCATCAGTGGATGCCGCTCCCTCCGCTGAGCGCCTTCACGATGTCGCCGATCACGGCCTTGGCGTCGCCGAAGACCATGACCGTGTTGTCGGCGGTGTAGAGCTCGTTGTCGATGCCGGCGAAGCCCGGGTTCATGGAGCGCTTGATCGCGATGACGGACTTGGCCTTGTCGACGTCGAGGATCGGCATGCCGAAGATCGGGCTCGACTTGTCGTGGCGCGCGGCGGGATTCACGACGTCGTTCGCGCCGACCACCAGCACGACGTCGGTCTGCGGGAAGTCGGGGTTGATGTCGTCCATCTCCACCAGCTCGTCGTACGGGATCTCCGCCTCGGCCAGCAACACGTTCATGTGTCCCGGCATCCGACCGGCGACCGGGTGGATCGCGAACTTCACCGCGATGCCGCGCTTTACCAGCAGGTCGCGCAGCTCGTGCACGCGGTGCTGCGCCTGCGCGACCGCCATGCCATAGCCGGGCACGACCACGACCTGACTCGCGGTCTCGAGCAAGTCGGCCGCGTCCTGCGCGTTCGCGCTCTTCACGGCCTTCTGTTCGCCGTGGACGGCCGCGGCCTGCACCTGTCCGAACGCGCCGAAGAGCACATTCGTGAACGAGCGGTTCATCGCGTTGCACATGATCACGGACAGGATGAAGCCCGAGGATCCGTCGAGCGCGCCTGCGATGATCAACACCTTGTTCTCGAGGACGAAGCCCATCGCGACGGCGGCCAGGCCCGCATAGGAGTTCAGGAGCGAGATCACGGTCGGCATGTCCGCGCCGCCGATCGGAATGATCAGCAGCACTCCGAAGAGAAGTGACAGCGCGATCAGGACCGGAAACAGCTGCCACTGACTCGGGTCGATGACCAGCCACATCCCCGAGCCGACGGCGATCGCGAGCAGGCCCAGATTGATCAAGTTCTGATTGCGGTAGGTGATCGGCCGCGTGGGAATCACTTCCTGCAGCTTGCCGGCCGCCATCAAGCTGCCGGTGAAGGTGAGGAAGCCGAGGATCACCTCGACCGCGATCGCCCCCATGCGGAACGTCGTGAGCTCGCCGTCGGCGAGCCACAAGCTGTACTTCGCGGTGCCGACCAGACCTGCGGCCAGGCCGCCGAACGCGTGCGAGAGCGCCGTCCGCTGCGGAACCGCAGTCAGGGCGACACGCGAGAGCGGCACCCCGGCGATCGTCCCGATCACGGCGCCGACCGCGATCCACTCGTAGTGGACGATCTCGGGGTGGAGCAGGGTGCCGACGATCGCCGCGCTCATGCCGAGCACGCCCGCCAGCACGCCGCGCCGCGCGGTCTCGGGCCGCGAGAGCCAGCGCAGCGAGAAGATGAACAGGGCCGCGGCGGCGAGATAGCTCGCCTGAGTCAGATGCTCGGTGAGAGCCGCGTTCATTTCCCGGGCGCCCGCCGCTTGAACATGCGCAGCATGCGGTCGGTGATCAGAAAGCCCGAGACGATGTTCGTCATCGACGCGGCGACCGCGATCGTGCCGAGCACCGTCGAGAACGGGGTCTTCTGCTCGCCCGCGATGATGAGTGACCCGACGACGGCGATCGCGGAGATCGCGTTCGTGAGCGACATCAGCGGCGTGTGCAAGAGCCGCGACACGTTCCGGATCACGTCGAAGCCGATGAACGTGGCGAGCATGAAGACGAAGACCATGCCCCAGAGATCGAGACCGCTCACTTCTCTTCCCCCTATCTTCCGGCTGCGAGCTACTTCGCGCCGAACACGAGCTGCGAGAGCAGCGCGCAGCCGCCGCCCACCAGCCCGGCCGCCGGCAAGGTCAGCACCCAGGCCACCAGGATGTCACGCGTGAGTCCCCATTTCACCGCGGACAGCCGCTGCGTCGCGCCGACCCCCATGATCGAGGTCGAGATCACGTGCGTGGTGGAGACCGGAAAGCCGAAGTGCGCGGTGCCGAGCAGCACCGCGGAGGCCGCGGTCTCGGCGGCGAAGCCGTGGACCGGCGTGAGCTTCACGAGCCGCATGCCGAGCGTGCGGATGATCCGCTTGCCGCCCGTCCAGGTGCCGAGCCCGATCACCAGCGCGGACGCGAGCTTCACCCAGAGCGGCACGTCCGGAGTCTCGATCTGGTGCGCGGCGAACAGCGCCAGCGTGATCACGCCCATCGTCTTCTGCGCGTCGTTGGAGCCGTGACTGAACGCCATGAACGAGGCGGACACCAGCTGCGCCGCGCGGAAGCGCCGCTGCAGGACGCCGGGGTGCGCGCGCCGGAAGGTCCAGAGGATCGCGACCATCAGCGCGATCCCGACGGCGAAGCCGATCACCGGCGCGCACAGCGTCGGAATCAGCACCTTGTCGACGATGCCCGCCCACTGCACCTGCGCCGAGCCCGAGGTCGCCAGCACCGCCCCGGAGACCCCACCGATCAGACAGTGGGACGAGCTCGACGGCAGCGCCCACCACCAGGTCAGCAGGTTCCAGGCGATCGCGCCGATGAGTCCGCCGAACATGACCGGCGGAGTCACCGCACTCGCAGTCACGATGCCCTTCGCCAGAGTCGCCGCCACGTTCGTCGACACCAGGGCGCCCGCGACGTTCAGCACCGCCGCACCCACGAGCGCGACGTTCGGCGGCACCGCGCGCGTCGAGATCGCGGTCGCGACGGCGTTCGCCGCGTCGTGAAACCCGTTCGTGTAGTCGAAGATCAGCGCCACCGCGACGACCGCGACGAGCAGGGGCTCCATCAGCTGTTCTCGAGAACCACGCCCTCGATGACGTTCGCGACGTCCTCGCAGCGATCGATCGCGCCCTCGACGTCGCCGTAGATCTCCTTCCACTTGATCAGGGTGCGGGCGTCGCTCTCTTCCTTGAACAGCCGCGCGGTCGCGCGCCGCAGCACGCGGTCGTTCTCTTTCTCGACCGCCTTCACCGCGGCGCACAGCGCGCGCATGTGATTCGTCTCGAGCCGGCCGGAGAGCGCGTCGACCGCGGCCTTCAGCGCCTCGGTCGCGCGCACCAGGTTGGCGCCCATCTCGAGCACCTCGGGGCTCGGCTTCTCGATCTCGTACAGCCAGACCCGCTGCGCGGTCGCCTCGATGTGATCCATGATGTCGTCGAGCCGGCTCGAGAGCGCGTGGATGTCGGAGCGCTCGATCGGCGTGATGAACGTGCCGTGGAGAGTCTCCATCGTCTCCTGGCAGATGCGGTCCGCCTGGTGCTCGACCTCGTGGATCCGCTCGTAGCGCTCCTTCGCGTTCCGCGGCTCGACCAGGAGATCGCGCAGCAAGCGCGCGCCCTCGACGCAGAGCTGCGCGTGCTGCGAGAACAGCGCGAAGAACACGGATTTTCTGGGCAAGATTCTGGCGAGCATCCTCCACCCCTTCGTGCGATCCCTAGTAACACATCCGCGCGAGCCGGGTGGCCGACGAGTCGCTCTGCGCCGACTCTCTGCGCGTGCCTAGCGCGGGTTCTCGTAGAACACGTAGTTCGTCGCGTAGTCGCTGATCTCGAAGTAGAGCTTCTTCTCGCCCGGGTCGACGATGTAGTTCTGATTCTCGTCGAGATAGCCGTAGCCGAAGCGATACGGGCGCGGCTCGTTCACGCCGTGGGCCGTGCCGAGGCTGGTGGTCAGCTTGTCGATCTTGATGAAGCGCAGCAGCAGCTTGTCGCCGCCGTAGACGTCGAGCACGCCGTTGTCACCCGTCCAGTTCTGGATCGCGCGGCTGAGTCGGTTCTGGCTCTCCTTCGTGCAGGACGAGAGCGCGACGAGGACCGAGACCGCGAGATAGAGAGTCGTGCGTCTCACTTCTTCTTCTGTCCCTCGACGTCCACGTCGGTGATCTTGCCTGTCTTCGTCTCGTACACGCAGGTCCACTCGAAGTTCCGCGGCTTCTTGTCCGCCGCCGTGAGCGTCCCGGTTCCGCCGATGCCGTTCTGCGTGCTCGTCGGCTGCCACTCACGCGATGGAGTGAGCTGGATGTCGTGTGCCCCGGCGTGCTTCTTCTTGATCTTGCTGTGGACGGCGGCCTGACATGCGGCCTTCGGATCCGTCGGCTTCTTGTCCTTCGCCGGCGCGGCGCTCGCGAACGCGAAGGCCGCGAGCGGTGCGAGTGCCAGCACCGCGAGGCGATTGATCGATCGGTTCATGGAAGTCTCCTTTTTCTCGTTGGCGTAGAATAGTTCGCCGATGAAGGTGTCGCTGTTCTATTTGCCGACCGTTGGTACGCGAGCGGAAATCGAGTCGGGCAGAGTGGGCCTGCGCGGTGAGGCCTACGACCGCATGCTGTCCGACCTGACGGAGCAAGCGGTGCTCGGCGACGCGCTCGGCTACGACTCGATCAGCTTCACGGAACACCACTTTCATGTCGAGGGCTTCGAGCTCTCGAACAACCCCGTGATGCTCGACCTGTTCGTCGGCATGCAGACGAAGCGAATCCGGGTAGGGCAGCTCGGGATCGTCTTGCCCTCGCAGAATCCGCTGCGCGTCGCGGAAGACATCGCGATGCTCGATCACATGACCGGCGGGCGCGCGAACGCGGGCTTCGCGCGGGGCTATCAGCGGCGCTGGGTCGACGTGATGGCGCAGCAGACGCACGGGATTCACGGCGCGCTGCCGCACCAGCACGACGCGATCGACGAGGCGAATCGGCTGGCCTTCGAAGAGTGCTTCCAGATCGTGAAGCGCGCGTGGACCGAGGACTTCCTCTCGTTCGAGGGCCGCTACTGGCGCGTGCCGCCCGGCGAGACGCCGTGGGCGCTCGATGCGACCGCGCGCTTCGGCGGCGGCGTGCGCGACGGCATCGTGCGCGCGGTGTCGGTCGTGCCGAAGCCGGTCCAGAAGCCGCACCCGCCGCTGTTCCAGCCGTTCGCGTCGTCCGAGCGCAGCATCCGCTGGTGCGCCGAGCAGGGAGTCACTGCGGTTCTTCCACCTCTCCACCCCAAGCGCGAGCGCGCGCTCTTCGAGCTGTACGCCGAAGTCTCGGGCCGGCCGCTCGGCGACGGGGTCGGAGTGCTGCGCGACGTGATCGTGGCGGACACCGACGAAGAGGCGCAGGCGCTCTGGCGCCAGTCGAGCACGTTCGTCGGCGCGGCCTGGTTCGAGCCGTTCGGCTTCTATCACGGGCTCGCGGATCCGGATGGCGGCCCGCCGGTCGACGACTTCTTCGCGAACAGCTTGGCGCTGGTCGGCTCGGTCGACACCGTGACTCGCCAGCTGGAGAGACTGAAGGCCCGGCTGCCGACGCAGTGGATCTTCGCCTGGAACTACATCTCGCTGATCCCGAACGCCATTCAGCTGAAGTCGATCGAGCAGTTCTGGACCAAGGTCCTGCCGCGCGTGGCGGGCTAGCGCGGTGGCCAAAGCGATCGCGAAGACCCCGTTCGGGCGCACGGGTCACCAGAGCACGCGGGTCCTGTTCGGCGCGGCTGCGCTCGGCGGCATGAAGCAGGCGCGCGCCGACGGTGTGCTCGAGCTCTTGCTCGAGTACGGCGTGAATCACATCGACACGGCCGCGAGCTACGGTGACTCCGAGCTCCGGCTCGCCCCCTGGCTGCGCGAGCACAGGCGGCGCTTCTTTCTCGCGACGAAGACCGGCCAGCGCACCGCGGCGGGGGCGCGCGACGAGCTGCACCGCTCGCTCGAGCGCCTCGAGGTCGACCACGTCGATCTGATCCAGATGCACAACCTGGTCGAGCCGGACGAGCAGGCGCTCGCGCTCGGCCCCGGCGGCGCGCTCGAGGCTCTGATCGAGGCGCGCGCTCAGGGGCTCGTGCGCTTCATCGGAGTCACGGGTCACGGCACGCGCGTCGCCGCCGCGCACCGCGAGTCACTTGCCCGCTTCGATTTCGACTCCGTCCTGCTGCCCTACAACCACTCGCTGATGGCGTCGCCCGACTACGCGGCGGAGTTCGAGTCGCTCGTCGCGCTCTGTGCCGAGCGCCGGGTCGCGCTGCAGACGATCAAGGCGATCGCCCGGCGCCGCTGGACCGAAGGGGACACGTCGAAGCGCTACAGCTGGTACGAGCCGATCCGCGAGGGGGACGCGCTGCGGCGCGGGGTGCACTGGGCGCTGGCTCGGCCGGGCTTCTTCCTCAACCGCTCGAGCGACGCGACTCTGCTGCCCGCCGTGCTCGCCGCCGCCAGCGAGATCGACCCGGCGCCGAGCGACGCCGAGATGCTCGCCGACGCCGTCCGGCTCGAGATACAGCCGCTGTTCGTGCGCGGAGTCTCGGACCGGATCTAGGGCGCGGCTTCGGCCAGGCGGCGATCACCGGGCCGGTCGGCGCGGCGCTGCCCGCCTCGGGCTCGCTCGTGTCCGGCACGGCGGCGCCCAGGGAGGTGTACACCGAGCAGGCTTCGATTGCGCCATGTCAAAATGCGCGCATGAACTTTGACATCCCCAAGGACATCGCGGCGTATCTGGTCGAGCTGGACGAGTTCATCGAGCGCGAGATCAAGCCGCTCGAGAACTCGAACGACAACATCCGCTTCTTCGACCATCGGCGCGAAGACGCGCGCACCGACTGGGAGCGCGGCGGTCTGCCGAACGAAGAGTGGGAGGCGCTGCTGCGCGAGGCGCGGCGACTCGCGGACAAGGCCGGTCACTACCGCTATCCGCTGGCGAAGCGGTACGGCGGGAAGGACGGCACGAACCTGGGCATGGCGATCATCCGCGAGCACCTCTCCGCGAAGGGCTTGGGCCTGCACAACGACCTGCAGAACGAACACTCGATCGTCGCCAACAACGTCGGCGTGCTGCTGATGCTCGCCTACGGCAGCGAGTCACAGAAGAAGGAGTGGGTCGACGGTCTGCTCGAGGGCACCAAGGGATTCGCGTTCGGGATCACCGAGCCGGACCACGGCTCCGATGCGACTCACATGGAGACGAACGCGGTGCGCGACGGCAGTGGCTGGCGCATCAACGGCGGCAAGACCTGGAATACGGGCATTCACAAGGCGAAGCACGACCTGATCTTCGCCCGCACCGCAGGCAAGGCGGGCGACGGGAATGGAATCACTGCGTTCCTTACCCCTACCGACTCAGCGGGCTTCAAGGTCGAGGAGTTCCTCTGGACCTTCAACATGCCGACCGACCACGCGCGCATCTCGCTCACGAACGTGTGGGTGCCCGATGAGGCGATCTTTGGCGGCGAAGGCCGCGGGCTGCAGGTCGTGCAGCACTTCTTCAACGAGAACCGGATCCGCCAGGCGGCGGCCAGCCTCGGCGCGGCGCAGTTCTGCATCAACGAGTCAGTCGAGTACGCCAAGCTGCGCAAGCCGTTCGGCAAGCCGCTGTCGAGCAACCAGGGCATCCAGTTCCCGCTCGTCGAGCTGCAGACTCAGTGCGAGATGCTGCGCGCGCTGATTCACAAGACGGCCTGGGCGATGGACGAATACGGGAACTTCTCGGTCTCGGACAAGGTCTCGATGTGCAACTACTGGTCGAATCGACTCTGCTGCGAGGCGGCGGACCGAGCGATGCAGGTGCACGGCGGGCTCGGCTACTCGCGCCACAAGCCGTTCGAGCACATCTACCGTCACCACCGGCGCTATCGGATCACCGAGGGCACGGAGGAGATCCAGATGCGCCGCATCGCGGGCTACATGTTCGGCTTCATGAAGCAGCGCGCGCCGAAGGGCGTCCAGGAAGACGCCTAGATTGACGAGCTTCGAGGAGTCACTTTCCGCCGTCCTGGCGAAGCGCATCGACGGCTGCTTGGGTCTGCTGTCGTGTGAGCGGCTCTCCGGCGGCGCGAGTCAGGAGACGTATCGCGTCGTGATCCGGACCGAGCGCGGCGAGCGCAAGCTCGCGATGCGCCGTGCGCCCGGCGGGGTCGCGCTGCCGCCGACCTCGGGTCAGCCCGGGCTCTCGACCGAGGCGCTCCTGATGCGGGCGGCGCGCGCGGCCGGGGTGCCGGAGCCGGAGGTGCACTGGGTGCTGACGGAGGCCGACGGCCTCGGCGAGGGCTTCATCATGGAGTGGCTCGAGGGCGAGGCACTCGGCGCGCGCATCGTGCGCGATCCGTCGCTCGATGCGGTCCGCCCGCGGCTCGCCGAGCAGTGCGGCGAGATCCTCGCGCGCATCCATGCGATCGATCTGCACGCCTCCGGCCTCGACTCACGGCTCGCGCACACCGCGCCCGAGAACTTCGTGCGCCAGACCTGGCAGCGCTACCAGGCGCTAGAGACTCCGCAGCCGATGATCGACTTCAGTGCGCGCTGGCTGCTCGAGCATCTGCCCGCGTCGTACGAGGCCGTCCTGGTCCACAACGACTTCCGCAACGGCAACATCATGGTGGGCCCGCACGGCGTCGTCGCGGTGCTCGACTGGGAGATCGCGCACATCGGCGATCCGATGCGCGATCTCGGCTGGATCTGCACCAACTCGTGGCGCTTCGGGCGCAGCGATCTGCCGGTCGGCGGCTTCGGATCCTACACAGATCTGTTTCGCGGCTACGAGAAGGTCTCGGGGAAGAAGGTCGATCCGGCGCGCGTGAAGTTCTGGGAGGTCTTCGGCTCGTTCTGGTGGGCGGTCGGCTGCCTCGGCATGGCCGAGCACTACCGCAGCGGGCCCGACAAGACCGTCGAGCGCCCGGCGATCGGCCGGCGCACGTCGGAGTGCCAGGTCGACTGCGTGAACCTGCTGATCCCGGGACCGGTCGAGCTGTTGGCACCGGACCCCTCGAAGTCGAGCGTGGACATGCCGCGCATCGACGAGCTGGTGACCAGCGTGCGCGACTATCTGCGCGACGACGTCATGAACGCCACGCGCGGCCGCACGCAGTTCCTGGCGCGCGTGGCGGGCAACTCGCTCGACGTGGCGTTGCGCGAGCTCGCGGTCGGCGCCAAGCACCGCGCGCGCCAGACCGAGCGGCTGCGCGTCCTGCTCGGCGAGGGCGGCGAGCTCGAATCACTGCGCTGGTCTCTGGTCCGCAGGCTGCGCGAGAACCGGATCGCGCTCGACCAGCCCGGTCTCGGCGAGTATCTGCGCGGCGCCGTCGTCAATCAGGTCGCGATCGACCAGCCGAGCTACAGCGGGTTCAAGACCGCGCTGGCTAGCGCGCGAGCGTGATCTTGAGGAACGTGGAGCGCGCCTCGTCGCGCTGCTGCGCGCACGACTCGGGGACGTTGCTGACGGCGATCTCGATCCCCAGCCGGTAGACCCTCGTGCAGTCGGCGACGCGGTGGAACGGCCAGAGGCTCCAGCGGCGTTCGGTCCCGAAGCGAAACGCGTCGCCTGCGGCGAGCTTGCCGCTGTCGCGGATCGCGTCGAGGTTGGCGCTCGTCGCGAGCTCGGGGTGCAGCTGCAGACTGACCAGGCGAGGATCGTGAACCGCCAGCAGGTGATCCAGCGTGAGCTGCGCGTCCTTGCCCTGCGGGTCCGCCTCGAGCGCGACGTACGCGTCGTAGCTGCGCGCCCGCTCGTACAGCTCCGTTCCGTCCCCCACCTGGAAGTACACCCACTCATAGGCCGAGTAGCGGCGAACCAGGTCGATCGCCGGCTGAACCGCCGCGGGTGTCTTGAACTCGGCGTCGATCACGACGCGGCCGCG
The DNA here is from genome assembly GCA_044450765.1 of Myxococcota bacterium. GTDB lineage: Bacteria > Myxococcota_A > UBA9160 > SZUA-336 > SZUA-336 > VGRW01. Next base: position 18,916 of record JBIOJK010000032.1, read on the forward strand.
GCTCCACTGCAGTGCGTTCTCGAAGCGCTCCGGCGGGTGCGAGAGCCCCACGATGTTGCAGCCCTCGATCGCGCGGGCGGACCGGTCGGAGAACTTGCCGGTGCAGGTCGTGCTGGGGTGCAGGTCTACGTCGTGAAACAGGAACGGCACGCCGTCGCTGGACACCTGCAGGTCGGTCTCGACGATGTCCGCACCTTGACTCAGCGCCGTCTGGAAGCGCGCGATCGTGTTCGAATCCGCGAACTGGTACCCGCCCCGATGCGCGGCCGTGCGGAACCCGCTCAATCGATCGATGAGCAGAAGCTCATCCGCGCGCGCAGAGGCACACAGCGCCGCACAGATCGCGGTACACAGAGTCGTGTAAGCGCGCAGCCCCATCTCCCGCTCCTAGCTGAGAGGTTGCCGCGTCGCGGGGCGCCGCGCCGTGAAGCTCTCGTGAGACTCTTGCAAGGTCGCGGGCGTGCCGGGCGCGGCGGCTACTGCGCCATGGCCGCCCGCGCCTTGATCTCGAGCAGGCGGGCGGCGTCGCGCTGTCTGGCGCACGCGCTCGGCGTATTGCTGATCGCGATGTCGATCCCGTCGCGAAAGACCAGGTCGCAGGCCGCCGTGCGCTGGAACGGCCAGAACGACCACAAACGTTCCGAGCCGATGCGCCACGCGTCGATCGACGTGAGCTTTCCGCTGTCGCGAATCGCGCGCAGGCTGTGATCGGTCAGCAGGTTCTCGTGCAGCTGGATGATCAGGAGCCGCGGGTCGTCTAGCGCGAGCAGCTCCGCGAGCTCGCTCTCTGCGTTGTCGCCGACGGGCGCCGCCTCGAGCGCCACGTACGAGTCGAACGCGCGCGCTTCGCGGTACAGGCTGAGTCCGTTGCGGACCTGGAAGTAGACCCACTCGTACGCTCCGTATTGCTGGACCAAAGCGATCGCCGGCCGGATCACCGCGGCGGTCTTGAACTCCGCGTCGATCACGACGCGCCCGCGCGACCATTGCAGCGCGGTCTCGAAGCGCTCCGGGCCGTGATTCAAGCCGTTCAACCGGCAGCGCTCGATCGCGCTGGCAGGGAGCGTCCAGAACATGCCCTTGCAGTTCGTGACTCGCTCGAGCGTCGCGTCGTGAAACAGAAACGGCACTCCGTCGCTCGAGACCTGAAGGTCGGTCTCGACCACGTCCGCGCCCTCGCGCATCGCGATCTCGAAGCGCTCGATCGTGTTCGAGTTCGGGAAATCGAAGCCGCCGCGGTGCGCCACGGCGCGCAAACCAGTCAGACGCTCGCGCAGGGTCGCGTCCTCGGCGCCGGCAGGCATCGCCAGGCCGGCGCAGACCGCCGCGAACAAGAGCCATTTTCCGGCGCTCCGCATCGGACTCCCCCGCGCGCTCGTATCGTAGGGGTCGACCGCGCATGCGACCCAAGAATTTCGTGAGAGTTCACTCAGTGTCGCGGAAACGCCTAGGGAGCGCTCCCTGGGACTGACTCTGCCGCCGCGGGCGATGCGCGGACCAGAACCAGGCGCCCGTTGCTGCCCATTCCGCGGGCGATCACGGTCAGCTGCACGCGCGCGCTCTTCGGCAGCGCGCTGGCGCGGTGGGCGATCAGGAAGAGGCCATTCGCGGGAGCCGCTGCCAGCACCTGCTGCAGTTGATCCTCGCGCGTCGCGGGCACGCGCCGGTCGAGGTAGAAGAGCAGGCCTTCATCGCGAATGCCCGGCGCAAAGCGCAGCTCGGCTTCCGGCGGGGCGGCGCTGCGCACGCGCGCGGCGAACACGTCGGGTGTCTGCTTGCGGCTCGCGTACGCGAACTCGATCAGCGTGGTGGGAGCCGCGAGCAGGATCGCTTGCCCCAAGACGATCGCCGCTGCAGCGAGGACGTGAGCGTGTCGGCGCCAGAGAGTGACCGCGCTGACCCAGAGTGAGCCGAGCGCGAGCAGCGCGACGTCGACGAACAGCCAGTGAGGCCGGAGCGCACTCATCACCACGCCGTCGCGCGCGAAGGCGAACAGGCCGCCCTCGTGGATCCCGCGCAGGACCAGGTCGAGCACCGAGGTCGCCGCCGCCGCGACGCCGAGCGCGCCGACGACCGCCAGAGACGCGCCGAGCCACTGCCGCCGGCCGGCCGAGGCAGCGCTCGTCTTCTGCTCGTCGGACGGCGCGAACAGCAGAGCGACGAGTACGGCGGCGGCGGGATAGAGCGGCAGGAGATACACCTTCCGCTTGTAGGCGATCACCGAGAAGAGAGCGAAGCCCCCGACCAGACAGAGCAGCGCCAGCAGGCGCGAGTCAGTCCGCTCCCTGCGCACGCCCCGAAACGCGGAGACCAGCGCCGCCGGGAGAAAGATCGACCAGGGCAGGAAGTCCCCCGGAAAGCGCGGCAGGTAGTACCACGGCGGCAATAGAAAGGTATCTCCCTTGAAGGCCGTCTTCCCCACGCGGCTCAGGCTGTCGTCGACGACGCGCGTCAGGTAGGGCACCGGATAGCGCGCATCCGCGAGCAGCAGCCAGCCGCCCAGCGCCCCGAACAGGAGCAGACCGGGGACGAGGTCGAGCAGCGCCTCCGCCCCCGGACGGGGCGTGCGCAGCCAGGGTGACACGGCGAGCGCTAGCGCCAGCGCGCAGACGCCGGCGCTCACCCAGGCGCTGACCGCGGCCGCCGCGATCGTCCCGAGCAGCAGCGCCGAGAATCCCCAAGTTCGGAGGCCCGCAGTGTCTCGCCGCCAGGCGAGCACTCCGAAGATCGGCGGCAGCGTCGGCAGCAGCGCCGGCAGACCCTTCGCGAACAGCGCGCCGGCGAGCGCCAAGTGACTCGCGACGAACGCGACCCTTCTGCGAGCCGGGTCCGCCAGCCCCCAGGCGAATGCGGCGAGCGCCGAGGTCGTGCAGAGCACCAGCGCCGGATCGACTCTCAGATAGAAGGCGTAGCCGGAGAAGAAGAAACAGGTGGCGAGCATCGCGCCCGCGAGCCAGCCCGCGCGCGCCGAGCCGAGACACCGCCCGAGCCAGGCGGTGGCGAAGATGGTTCCGAGATTGAGCGCGGCGACCGAGAGCCGCAGCACGATCTCGCGGAGCCCGAAGACGCTCGCCGCGGCACCCGCCCACCAGTAGAGCAAGGGCCCTTTCGTCGGAATCCAGTCGCCGTTCGGGTACGGTGCGATCCAGTTCCCCTCGCGCACGACGTCCGCCACGACGTGCGCCTCGCGCGCTTCGCCCTCGGACGAGAACGGCCGGCTCAGCAGCGGCCAGCGCGCGATCACGACGAGCGCGAACACTCCGCAAGCCAGCGCCGGCAGCGCGCGAGTGAGCGCGCGCCCCCGCGGGTTCCGAGCGGGCGAGCTTGGCATGGCGGGGGAGCGTACCCCATCGCCCGCGCAATCGCGGACACCGCTGCGGGTCAGCTCAGAACGAGATCGAGAAGCCGCCGGTCAGGAGCGCGCCCGTTCGGACGTGGATGTGATTCGGGACGGTCTGCGAGTCCTCGTAGTAGATCCAGCGCATTCCCGTGCCGAGGAACAAGGTCGATCGAACGGGGCTCGAGGGGAACAGGTGATACGCGAGGCGACCAGTCACATTCGCGAGCTGCGGCATGTGCGGGATCGGCAGCGACGTGACGCCGTCGAACTCGAGCGCGAAGCCGCGGCCGAGCTGGACCGAGCCCTCGGCGCCGAGTCGCACAGCGGTCACGGTGTACGCCCGCGCCGCGCGTGCGCCGGGCGAGTCGAGCGAGTACGAGAAGTCCAGGAGCGCTACGTCGATCTTTGGGAACAGCGTGAGCCGATGGTCGTCGAAATCGAAGTTCCAGCCTCCGCCGAAGTTGGCGACGTCGAGGTGGTTGGTCGTGGTGAACGGGCTGCCGGCGGGAAAGAACACCCCATGACTGACGAGTGACTGGGACAGCGTTCCGGAGCTGTCGAGCTCGAGGCCGGAGTAGCCGCCGAATGCCACGAACTGCCCCCAGCGCAGGCGGCCCGTCACCTCCCAGAACGGCTCGTCCGAGATGCCGAGCTCGTGCAGGGTCGGGCGCTGCGGGCTGGTCGTGCCGGGGTTTCCGCCCAACGGTGTCTGGATGTACCCGGTGACGTTGCCGAAGAAGGCCGACGCCCGGAGATCGAAGCCGAACGCGCTCGGCTCGGCGTCTGTGTCGTCAGCGGCCGCGGCGCGCGCGCAAAGGCACGCGAGCACAGCCGCGCAAGCACCGAGCCGACCGCTCTTCCACCGTCCACGCCCCATCGCCCGTTGTGACTCTCGCTGCCGCGCGAGAATTCCGTGAGTTGTCGCTCAGGAGAACGCCATGCTCCCGGAGTCCTTCGGGAGCTCTTCGGCGGGCAGGGGGACCGCGACGTCGTCCGGTGTCGGCCCGAACTTCGCGGCCAGCGGCTCGAGCTTGCCGAGGTCGAAGCCGTAGAGCGCCGCCGCGTTCTCGCCGAGCATCGCGCGAACCTCGCCGCGGTCCATCGCGGCGAACGTGTGGCGCAGTGACTTGCGCGTGTGCGGGTAGGTGCCCTCGTGGTGCGGATAGTCACTGCCCCAGAGCAGGTGGTCGACGCCGATCTCGTGGCGACCGGCGAGCTCGCGTGGCGACGGCGAGCTCGCGCCGTACCAGCAGTTGCGGCGCGCGTAGAAGCTCGGCGGCTCCGAAGGGAGGGCGCCTTCCGCGAACTGGAACTCGCCGACCGTGCCGCTGCGCATGCGCGCCCAGAGCCGATCGAGATTCTCGAGCGTCGCGGGCACCCACGCGCAGCCCGACTCGGTCACGATGTAGCGCAGCCGCGGAAAGCGCTCGAACACGCCGGAGAGCAGCAGGTGCGAGTAGCTGCGCGTCGAGAACCACGGCGTCTCGACCAGGCGAATCGGCAGCGAGACCTTGTACGGCCCGTAGTCGGGCGAGCCGGTGCCGCCGTGCTGGTTCACCACCACGCCGAGCTCCTGACACAGCGCCCAGAAGCGGTCGTAGTCGGGGGCGTACAGCGGCTTGATGTGCGTGCAATCGGGCGGCACGTGCGGCAGCAGCACGCCTCCGCGCAGTCCGTGCTCCGCGATCCAGCGCAGGTCCTCGATCGCGTCGTCGATGTCGTTCAGATACACGAGCCCGATCCCCGCGCGCTGCTCCGGGAACTCGGCGCACCAGTCCGCGAGCCAGCGATTGTGGGCGCGGATGCCTTTGCGCCACAGCGGGTAGTTCGAGACGGACGGATTCCCGCAGATCAGAACGCTGGTGCGGAAGAAGGGCGGAACCGTGTTCGGGAACACGATCTCGCCGACCACGCCCTCGCTCTGCATGTCGCGCATGCGCTCGGCGTCGTCCCAGTTCTTGTGTTTCTTCGATCCGATGTGCTCGCGCTGCGGGTTCTTGTAGCTGCCGCGCCACTCGTCGAAGAGCTTCTGGTGCTCCGCGTCGAGGTACTCGCGGTAGGCCTGAATGCTGGCGCCGGCGTGCGTGTCGGCGGAGATGACGACGTAGGGGCGGGATTCGGCTGCGCTGCTCATGGCGGACTCCTCAGCGCGTAGCGTACTCCGAGACGCGGTCAGCCGAGAACCGCGAGCTCGCCGTCGCGGATCGCGCCGTAGATCTCGCCCGCGCTGGTCCCTTCGCGCAGCTGGCGCAGGACGGATTCGCTGTCGAGCAGGCCGCCGATGCGCGAGAGCAGGCGCGCCTGCACGCGCGGCGCCGTCGGCGAGGTCAGCAGGATGAACAGCAGGTGCGTGCGCTCCGGGCGAACGCCGGAGCGGATGCCGGCGTTCGAGCGCGCGAACACCAGCACCGGGCGCTCGAGTCCGTCGAGCCGCGCGTGCGGAACCGAGACACCGCGCCCGAGCACCGTCGGCAGCTCGTGCTCGCGCGCGATCACCGCGGCGGCGAGGCGCGCGGCGGGGAAGGGCAGCTCGCCCGCCGGCACCGCATCGAGCGCGCGCGCGATCGCCTCCTCGATCGTGGCGGCTTCCAGGTTCAAGACCACGCGGCCGGGCGTGAGTGCGTCGGCGAGCTGGGTCTGCGGCTCGACCTCGAACTCGTCTTCGACCGTGCCGAGAAACTCCTCGGTCACGTCCTCCAGCGTCACGAACCCGGTCCACTCGCCGCGCTCGTCCACGACGATCGCCCAGTGCACGCGGCGCCGCTGCAGCTCGGCGAGCGCGTCCTGCAGCGGAAGCGTCTCGCGGATGACGGCGCACGGCCGCGCGAGCGCGCGCAGGTCGTCCCCCGACAGCTCCGGCTTGCGGCTGTAGAAGAGGTCCTTGATGTGCACGACGCCGACCGGCAGCGGCTGCGCCGGATCGAGCAGCGGCAGGCGCGAGTAGCGCGACTCGGCCAGCGTGCGCAGATTCTCGGCCCACGGCAGCGCGGTCGAGAGCACGCGCGCGCCCGCCCGCGTCTTCATGGCGTCCGCGATCGTGAGTCGCCGCGAGAGCAGCACGTTCTCGATCGTCAGGAGCTGGCGAAACGAGAGCTCGCCGCCCCTCTGTGACTCGGCGATCGCGAGCCGCAGCTCTTCCTCGGACAGGCGCTCCGCTCCCAGCGCAGCGGGAAAACCGATCAGCGCGAGCACCGCTCCCGCAGAGCGGTTCAGCGCCACGAGCGGCACGTAGAAGAGCGTGTAGCAGCGCCGCAAGGCGGGCGCGCAGAGCAGAGCGGCCCGTTCGGGCGAGTGGAGCGCGATCGTCTTCGGCACGAGCTCCGCGGCTACGATCGTGACGTATGCGACGAGCAGGTAGGTGATTCCGATCGCGGTCGCGTGCACACCGATCGGTGTCAGCTGCAGCGCTCCGGCGAGCCAGGGCTGCAGCGAAGCTGCGATCGCCGGCTCGCCGAGGAAGCCGAGCCCGATGCTCGACATGCCGATCCCGACCTGGCAGACCGACAGATACTCGTCGATGCGGCCCTTGATGTGCGCCAGCGCGACGGCGCGCGGGTCGCCGGCTTCGGCGAGCTGCCGCACGCGCGTCGGCCGGATCTTCACCGCCGCGAACTCCGCCAGCGCGAAGAACGCGTTCACGGCCAGACACACGGCGACGGCCGACAGATAGAGCGCGGTCACGACCGGCTCCGGAAAGACGCGGCGCCGGGTGTCTCGTCCAGGCCCCGTTGCGCGGAAAAGACATGCGCAGGCGGACTCTGCCACCTGGCGACTCTGCGCCGGGCGCGCGCTCCCGTCGGATGTGTCTCCGGCTCCTCGCGGGCGGACACGCGCCCGGGGTCGAACGGCTCCATGTCTCCGCATTGTCGCCGATCAACTGCCCGAAGGGTTGAGCCGATAGAAACGCCGCAGTTCGTGGAGAAATCCGGATGATCAGTCTCACCTCCGTCTGCCTGGTGACCTACACGATCGCCAGCGCGATCGTCGGGGTCCGACTCCTGGTGCGCGCGAGCCGGTCGCGCGGCGTGCCGGAGCTGCTGGCGGGGCTCTCGTACGTGGGCGCCCCCGCGCTCGGCTATCCAATCGCGATCGTCTCGTCGCAGCTCCCGGACCGCGCGATCGCCGTGCCGCTGTACATCGTCGGCGAGATCTTGCTCGTGTCCGGCTGCTGCTGCTTCCTCGTCTTCACGGTGAAAGTGTTTCGACCCGGAACGGGCTGGGCGATGACCATGGCCTGGATCGGCAGCGCGATTCTCGTCGCCTCCGGCTTCGGAATCACTCGCGCGTTCGTCTCCTACACCGATCCCGTGCAAGTCACGACTCACGCGCGCGCTCCGCTCGCCGCGATGGTCGGCGTGCTCGCGCTCTCCTACGTCTGGACCGCGCTCGAGGGATTTCGCTACTACCGCATGATGCGCAAGCGCATGACGCTCGGCCTGGCCGACGCGGTGGTCACCAATCGCTTCCTGCTCTGGACGTTCTCGGGACTCACTTCGGTCGCGTGGATTTCCGTGTCCGCGATCATGCTCGCAGTGGGTTACAACCTGGCGACGAACCCGATCAACGTCTCGGCGACTTGCGCCGGCGGGATCCTGAACACGGTGTTCCTGGTGTTGATCTTCATGCCGCCCGCGGCGTACACCCGCTGGCTCACGCGCAGCGCGCGTGCGCCCGAGCTCGCGACGGTTTAGCGATGGCGAACTCGGCCGCATTCGACACTGCGCGCAGCGAGCTCGAGCGCTCGGCCGCAATGGACCAGTGGGCCGCGCGCGGCGCTCTGCAGCTCGCGCTCATGGACGCCGGCCTCGAGGCCAGCAACGTGACGCCGAGTCAGATGAAGGTCGTCGTAGAGCGACTGCTCCCCAAGCAGCTGCAGAGTCAGAAGGTCGTCGACGTTCCCAGTGTCTGCGACCGGATCCGCGGCGCGCTGATGCTGCTCGGCGACGACAAGGGCGGGGAGACCCCCGACCGCGTCTTCCAGCGGCTCGGCAGCTGAGCGGCCCAAGCGCGCGGACCCCGCGCCGCGCGAGGCCACCGATCGGGCAAGGGGCGGTTTGAGCGCCGCCACCGAGCTAAGATCCCCCTCATTCCCAACTCTAGATTCGCACGCTTCGGGCGCTGGGTGAGCGCTCGGCCGCGCGGCGTCGCGCTGGCCTTCGCCATCGCATCGCTCGCGGCAGCAGTGTACGGCGCCGGCGTCGCGGAGCGGCTCCAAGCCAGCGGCCTGGACGTTCCGGACAGTGAGTCGCACAGGGCGGCGGAGCGACTCACGGAGCGTCTGCGGCTCGGCGCGCCGGACGTAGTGGCGGTTCTGCGCCGACCGGACGGAGACGTGCGCGATCCCCAGTTCGCGAGCTTCGTGCTGGACGGCTGCGAGCGCCTCGGAAGCGACCCGGGCATCGTGACGATCACTTCCTACTTCGACACGGGTCTCTCCTCGCTGATCTCGCGAGACGGCCGCTCCACCCTGCTGCTCGTGGACCTGCGCGGAACGCAGGCGGAAGAGGTCGCCGCGTTCGCGCGGCTCGCGCCGCAGTTCCGCGAGGTCTTCCCCGGAATCGAGCTGGGCGGCCGGATTCCCGCCGAGGGCCTCGCTCAGCAGCTCGCCAACCGCGACATCGGCAAGGCGGAGCTGTTCGCATTCCCGTTCGCGGCGCTGCTCACTCTGCTCTTCTTCCGCAGCGCGGTCGCGGCCGCGCTGCCGATCGCGATCGGCGCTTTCGCGCTGGCGACCTCCGCGGCGATCACGCGCGTGCTGGCGAACTTCGTCGAGATCTCGATCTTCGCGCTGAGCGTGAGCTCGTTCCTGGGGCTGGGGCTGTCGATCGACTACGCGCTGTTGATCGTGCAGCGCTTCCGCGAGGAGCTGGCGCGAGTCACTGATCCGGCCAGCGCGGTGAGCACCGCGCTCGACACCGCCGGGCGCGCGGTGTGGGTGTCGGGTCTCACGGTCATGGTGAGTCTCCTGGTGCTGCTCGTGGTTCCGGTGCCGCTGGTCCGCAGCATCGCGCTCGGAGGGATCCTCGCGGTCTCCACCGCCGTGCTGGGCTCGATCGCGCTGCTGCCGGCGCTGCTCGCCTGGATCGGCCCGCGCGTGAACCGCCTGCGCGTCGGCGGCGGTCAGCTCACCGGGCCCAGCCCGTTCTGGGTCGGCGTCGGCCAGTTCTCGATGCGCCACCCGATCCTCACCGCCGGCTCCTGCAGCCTGCTGCTGCTGGCGCTCGCCGTGCCCGCGCTGCGCATGGAGGCGGTGCTGCCCGACGCGCGCACGTTGCCGGCCGGGTCCGAAGTGCGCCGCGTCGACGAGCGGATCGGAGACCCCGCCGAGTTCGACCCGAGCGGCGCCTCGGCGGCGCAGATCGTGGCCGAGTCACACGGGCCACTGGCCGAGCCCGAGAACTTGAAGTTCGTGCACAGCTATCTCGCGGCGCTCCGCTCGGTTCCCGGAGTGACTGACGTGCGCACGCCGCTCGAGTCGCTCGGCACTGGCGAGCTGGCCGGGATCAAGCGCGAGGAGCTCGAGCTCCAGCTCGGGCGCACGGTCGACCGAGACCTCGCGCTGATCACCGCGCAGGGCGCGAACTCCTGGCGCTCGCCCGCGGCGGCCGCAGCAGTGATCGCGATCCGCGCGCTGCCACACCCGGGCCTGCAGATCGAAGTCGGGGGCCCGACCGCGCTGCTCGTCGACGTGCGGGGGACCTTGAAGGGCTACGCGCTGCTGGTGGCGCTGCTGGTCGTGGGCTGGAACCTCGTGGTTCTGTTCGCCGCGTTCCGCTCCGTGCTCGTGCCGCTGAAGGCGGTGACCATGAACGCGCTCTCGCTGGGCGCCAGCTACGGGCTGCTGGTGCTGGTGTTCCAGGACGGGAACTTCGCGAGGTTGCTCGACTTCGAGCCGCCGGGCGGCATCGAGGCCACGATTCCGCTGGTCATGGCCGCGGTCGTCTTCGGGCTCTCGATGGACTACGAAGTCTTTCTGCTGAGCCGCATCCGCGAGGAGTATCTGCTGACCGGCGACAACCAGCGGAGCATCGTCGCGGGGCTCGCGCACACGGGCCGGATCATTTCGAGCGCCGCGCTGATCCTGCTGGTCGTGATCGGCGCCTTCGCCGCGGGGGGGCTGATCTACGTGAAGGAGATCGGCGTCGGCATGGCCGGAGCGATCGCGCTGGACGTGACTCTGGTCCGCGCTCTTCTGGTTCCTGCCACGATGCGCCTGCTCGGCCGCTTCAACTGGTGGGCGCCGAGCTGGGTCGCCGGCCGGGCCGATGACTCGCTCGAGTCGGGTCACGCCATCCCCGTGGCGCTTGACTCACTCTCGCGGCAAATACCAGAGTAACCTCGTGCGGGCGCAGTTCACTGGACCGTGAGCGCCACCGAGAACGAGTGCGTCGCCGCTCCGCTCGAGCCGGTGACCCCGATGGAGTAGGTTCCCGCGGGCGTCCCCGGATTGGTGGGCGTCGCCGCGACCTCTCCCGACGCCTTGCTCGTCCCCGACGCGCTCGCGGCGTCGACGACGTAGTAGTAAGTCGTGCCGCCGGTGAGCCCGGTGTCCGTGAAGCTCATCGCGGCCGGCTTCGCGATCGTCGTGTAGGGGCCGCCGCTCGCGGTCGAGCGCTCAACACCGTAGTGTGTCGCCTTTCCGGTCTCGCTCCAGGTCAGCATCACCTGCAGATCGCCGGCGGTCGCCACCAGATTCGCCGGCACGGCCGGCGCCGGCCCGCCGGAGCCGCCCCCGCCGCAGCTCGCCGACGCGAGCAGCAGCAGCCCGATGCCGAGCGCCCGCTTCCGGCGGCGCGGCAACGGCAGGGCCAGCAGCGTGAGCGCGGCCAGCATCTCGCCGCCGAGCAGGTCCACGGCTGCCGCGCCCAGTGAGTGGGGAGCGGCGGTCGTGATCTGGAGGCTCGCGGTCTGGCTGGTCGTCCCGCCGCCGAGGGTCACGGCGGCCGGCTGGACCGAGCAGGTGATCTCGGCGTTCGCGTTCGACGGCGCGCAGCCGAGGCTCACCGTTCCGGCGAAGCCGTCGAGCGCGCTCACGGTCAGGGTCGTGGTCGCCGAGCCGCCGGGGCTGACGGTGACGCTCGGCGGGTTCGCCGCGATCGAGAAGTCGGACACGGTGATTGCCACGGGCGCCGAGCTCGAGGCGAGATAGACGAGATTCCCGGTGTACGCGGCACGGACGCTGTGCGCGCCGCCAGGCAGGCTGGGGGTGGAGTAGACGGCCGTGGAGCCGCCCGCGCCGTTGCTGACCGGAACGGGGGCGCCGAGGTCCGCGCCGTCGATCGAGAACTGCACCGCGCCGCCGGCCGGCGACCCGAATCCGGCGCCGGCTGGAGTCACGGTCGCGGTGAGCGTCTCATTCGAGCCGATCGCCGGGGTCGCGCTCGAGACCGCGAGGGTCGTCGCCGTCGCGACTTTCGCCGCCCACTGACCCGCCAGCACGTTTGCGTCGACGGAGCCCAGACCGGTGACTCGGTCGTAGCCCACCCCCGCGCTGTAGCCCATTTCGAAGGGCGCGGTCGCCGCGCAGTTCGGGGTTCCGTGCTTGCACGGCACGATGTTGTTCCCCGTAGTCACGTCGTGAAACGCGCTCGGGGCGCTCACGGCCAGCGCGTACAGGGTCGGATTCGCGTTCGCGAGCCCCGTGGATCCGGTTCCGCCCGCGATGATCGCGAGGACCCCTGCCATGGTTGGCGCCGCCGCCGAGGTGCCGCCCACCACGTTCAAGGTCTGGTCGGCGGCGCGAAATCCGTTGACGCAGCTGCCCTCGGAGCAGATCAGGTAGCCGTCGGTGCTCGGCGAGGCGGTGAACGACACGTCGGGAACGTCGCGC
>JBIOJK010000033.1:0-30096 GCA_044450765.1 Myxococcota bacterium
CGCAGTAGGCGACGCCGCAGCCGTACTTCGTGCCGGTGAGATCGAGCGCGTCGCGCAGCGCCCACAAGAGCGGCATGTCGTCTTCCACGTCGATCGTGTGCACGGTCCCGTTCACGCGGATGTCCATGGGCGCTCCTCCGGGTTGGCCGCTCGAGGACAGTAGACCGAATGACCGGATTCGTCTATATGGTCATTCGCAGGAGGGCGATATTCCGACCCGAACCGCGATCCGGCGCGCGAAGGCGCCGCCTGCAGCCGCCGCGGAACGCCGCGCGGCGATCCTGGCCGCGGCGCAGACCTGCTTCTGGAGGAGCGGCATCCGGCGCACGTCGATCGAGGACGTCGCCGTCGAGGCGGGCCTCGCGAAGGGCACGATCTACCTGTACTTCCGCTCGAAGGAGGATCTGTTCGCCGCGCTCGCGGCCGAGCTCTGCCGTGAGTCACTCGTCGCGGTCGGCGAAGCGCTCGCGCAGCCCGGCAGCCTCGCACACCGCCTCGCCGCCGGGCTCGACGCGAAGATCGGTCACTTCCACCGCCTGCTCGCGGGCAGCGCGCACGCCGCCGAGCTGCTCGACTCGAGCGCGACGATCGCCGCCGAGCCTCTCTCGAAGCTCGACCGCGCGCTCCGCGCGGCGCTCGAGCGGACGATCGGCGACGCCGGCCTGCGCCTCGACTCAGCGCGCCGGACCGAGCTGGTCGAGCTGATCCTCGCCGCGGGCTACGGCACGGCGCGCCAGGGGGAGCTCCGCGGCCGGCTTTCGTCGGCCGGCCAGCGCGCGAAGCTCGAGCGCCACCTCGATCTGCTGCTTCGCGGCGCCGGGCTCAGCCCCAGCGCTCGAAGTAGGTGATCGTCTCGGGCGACGGCCGGTCGGCGGGTTTGAAGTCCATTCCCTTCGTGTAGGCCACCGGCAGCAGACCCACCTGAGTCACGTCCTTCGGGATGCCGAGCAGCTCGGCCGCCTCCTCTTCGCGGTTCATGTGCAGGGTCGTGAGAACCGAGCCGAGGCCGCGCGAGCGCAGCGCGAGCTGGAAGCTCCAGACCGCGGGGTAGATCGAGCCGTAGAAGCCCGCGCGCATGCCGAGCGGGAGTGAGTCGTTCACGCGGCCGAGCGCGCACGGGATCACGTGCACCGGGACCTCGTGCAGGTGGTCGACGAGCCAGAGCGCCGAGTCGTACACGCGGCGGGTCTGCGCGTCGCCCGGCGGCGTCGCCTTCAGCGCCTGCTCGAGATACTCCGCGCCGCCGCGCTTGTAGATCTCGGCGAGCTTCTTGCGCTTGGCCGCGTCGGTCACCACGAGCCAGCGCCAGCCCTGTCGATTCGAGCCGGTCGGCGCCTGCTGCGAGAGCTGGACGCACTCGAGCACGACCTCGCGCGCGACCGGGCGCTGCAGGTCGAGGCGCTTCCGGACCGCGCGCGTCGTCGACAGCAGGCGGTCGACGCCGTCGAGCTCGAAGCCGCCGCCGAAGCTCGCCGCGTCCTCCCAGCCGATGCCGACGTCGAGCTTCACGCCGAACTTACCGATCATGACGCCCGCGTCCTCGCGCAGCGCCTTCCACTGCGGCGAGTGACTGCTGCGCGCCAGCGCATCCTCGGAGTCGAACGCCATCTCGGCGATCCGGTGGAAGGCGGGCGCGCCGCCCTCGAGCCCCGCGCCGGTGCGCGTGAGCACGATCCGGCGCAGCTCGGGCACCGCGCGTGCGAGCGGCACGTGGGTGCCGAGATAGTGCTTCTCGAACGCGTCGACGTCTGCCGGCTTCGGCTGACTCCACGCGGCGACGACCTTGTACATCTCGCTCTCCTTCTAGCCGCGGCCTGCGAGCTTCTGCACGTAGTGGCGCACCAGCTCGAAGCGGTCGTTCCCCCAGAACATCTCGTCGCCGACGAAGATCGTCGGCACGCCGAAGACGCCGCGCGCGATCGCGGCTTCCGTGTCTCGAGTGAGTCGCTCCTCGAGCTCCGCCGACTTCGCGCGCGCGAGCAGGGCGACCGGATCGAGACCCGCTTCGCGCGCGAGCTCGCAGAGCAGCTCGTCCTGCCCGAGATCGCGCGCCTGCGCCCAGCGCGCCCGGTACGCCGGATAGTGGAACTCGCGGAAGCGCCCGAGGTCCTTGGCGACGAGCGCGCAGCGCAGGGCGAGCTGTGTGTCGCTCTTGTACAGCGCGCGCGCCGCGGGCGAGAACTCGGCGCCCAGCGCCTCGGCCCAGTGGCGGATGTCGTTCGCGGCGTTCCGCTGCTTGCGCGGCCCCAGCTCCGCCGGCTTGCCGACGCCGGGCTCGACGAGCCGCCGCAAGTGCACTGGCCGGAAGTCGATCTCCACGCCGAGATCGCGGAAGTACGCCTCGGCGCGGTGCGAGCCGAGATACGCCCACGGGCACGCGTAGTCGAAATAGAGCGGAAGCTGCACGGGTCGTTCCTCCCGTCGAGAAGCGTATCATGCACGCCCGCGTGGAACCGGACTGGACCCCGCTCGAAGCCGAGATGTCGCGACAGCTCGCGTCGGGTCTGCGGCCGACCCTGCAGATCGCCGTCGACTGGCGCGGGCGGCGCGTCTTCGAGCGGGCGCTCGGGCCGAATGCGACCGTGGATTCGACGTACGTCCTGTGGAGCTCGACGAAGCCGCTCGTCGCGGTCGCGCTGTTGCAGCTCGTCGACGAGGGCAAGCTCGCTCTGGACGCGCGCGTCTCCGCGCACATCCCCGAGTTCGCGGCGCACGGCAAACACAAAGTCACGCTCGCTCAGCTGCTGTCACACCGCGGCGGCTTCCCCGACAACACGCCCGAGCGGGTGCGCGAAATGTCTCGCGTCTGGCGGGATTGGGGCGACGCGCTGCGCTACGTCTGCGACATGCCGCTCGCCTGGGAGCCCGGCACGGACCGCGGCTATCACCGGTCGTCGGCCTGGTTCATCGCAGGCGAGCTCGTGCAGCGGCTCGACGGCCGCGCGCTTCCCGACGCCCTGCGCGCGCGCGTGCTCGAGCCGCTCGGCGTTCCGCGCGACGGATTTTCTCTCGGCCGGCCGCAGGACCTGGCGGCGAAGCCGCTCGCCGTGCAGACGTCCGACGCGCGCGGCGCGCCGCCGGCGAGCGAAGCCGAGTTCTGGAACGACCCGCGCACCCACGCCGCGGTGATTCCCGGGGCGAGCGGAATCGCCCGCGCGCGGACGCTCACCTCGTTCTACCGCGCGCTGCTCGACGGCGGGCGCGGCGCGAACGGCCGCATCTTGTCCGAGGCGATGGTGCGCACGGCGACGTTCCCGCACGTGGTCGGGATCCTCGATCGCACGTTCCTGCGCGACATTCCCTGGGGGCTCGGGTTCCACTTGAAGCACGTCGTGCCGGCGCTCGACGACTGCGGCACGCGCGCGACCCCGGGGACGTTCGGCCACGCGGGGCACTTCCTGGTGAACACCGCCTTCGCGGATCCGGGCCGCGACCTCGCCGTCGCGATCCTGTCGAACGGACTCTCCGAGCCGCGCGCCGGTCTGGCCGGCGTGACTGCGCTGGCCGACGAGGTGCATGCGGCGATCGACGCGGCGGCGCGTGGGACCGCGCGGTAAACTGCGCGCATGAGCAGCGACGCGATCGCGCCCGGCCTCTTGCTCGCCATGCCGCAGCTCGACGATCCGAATTTCACGCGCGCCGTCGTGCTGATGGTTCAGCACGGCGAGCAGGGTTCATTCGGGCTCGTGCTGAACCGCCCGAGCGAAACGCCGGTGATCGAAGTGACTGCGCCGATGGGAATGCGCTGGCGCGGCGATCCGGCGGCCGTGATCTGGGTCGGCGGCCCCGTGAGTCCGGAGTCGGGATGGCTCTTGCACGAGCCGACGAAGTCAGTCACCGCGCAGGGCACGCTCGAGGTCGCGGGCGGGATCTCGCTGTCGACGTCGCCGGAGAACTTCCGCGCGCTGGTCGAGCACCCGCCGCGGCGCATGCGCTTTCTGGCCGGCTACGCGGGCTGGGGCGCGCAGCAGCTCGAGAGCGAGCTCGCGCAGGGGGCATGGCTGACCGCCGAAGTGACTCCCGAGCTGGTCTTCGACACGCCGGCCGAGCGGATGTGGGACACGGCGCTGCGCTCGCTCGGCATCGAGCCCGGATCGCTCGTGTCCGCCCCGGGGGTGCACTGAATCTGAGGCTGCGCGGCTAGCCGCAAAGGATCCGCCGCAGGGCGCCCTCGAGCTCGGGATCGGAAAAGCGGAACCCGCTCGCGGCGAGCTTCGCCGGCCTCACGCGCTGGCTCGCGAGCAGGAGCTCGTCGGCGGCTTCCGCCAGCGCCAGGCGCAGCAGCGCCGCGGGGACCGGAAGGAACGCGGGGCGATGCAGCACGCGCGCCAGGGTGCGCGAGAGCTCCGCGTTTTGAATCGGGGCGGGAGACACGACGTTCAGCGGGCCGACCAGCCCGGGTGACACCAAGGCGTGTCGGATCGCGCCGACCGCGTCGGCGCTCGAGATCCACGACACGTACTGCGCGCCCGAGCCCAGCCGGCCTCCGAGCCCGAGTCGGTGCGTGCGCAGGAGCGCGGGAAGCGCTCCGTCGTCCCGGTCGAGCACGACGCCCAGCCGCAGGTTCACCACGCGCAGCCCCGCCTCGCGCGCCGGCTCGCAGGCCCGCTCCCACTGCGCGCAGACGCCGGCCAGGAACCCGGTGCCGCACGGGCTGGCCTCGTCGAGCCACTCACTGCCCCGGTCGCCGTAGTAGCCGGTCGCGGACGCGCACAAGAGCGCGGGCTTCGGCGAAAGTCCGGCGAGTGACTCTGCTACCAGGCGCGTCGAAGCGAGACGGCTCTCCGCGATCGCGCGCTTGCGCGCGGCGGACCAGCGCACGCCGGCGACCGGCTCGCCGGACAGATGGATGAACGCTTCGACTCCCGCGAGGCGCGCGGAATCGAGCTGCCCGCGCGCAGGATCCCAGGCGATCTCGCCGTTGCCCGCGGCGCCGCGCACGAGCGGGACGACCCGGTGTCCGTCGCCGGCGAGCGCGGCGCGCAGGCGCACGCCGATCAGGCCCGAGGCGCCCGAGAGGGCGATGCGCGCCATCAGCGCCGGACCTCGAACGAGCCCGGGACGTCGTCTCCGCTCGAGTCACTGGGCCGCTCATCACTCACTTCGACCCCCGAGACCTGCGCCCCGCGCGGGCCGCGGCGCAGAAACTCGAGCGCGTCCGCCACCGCGCCGTCCGCGCCCTCGACGAGCGCCTCGACGCGCCCGTCCGGCAGGTTCCGCACCCAGCCGCGCAGGCCGAGCTCGCGCATGCGCGCCTGCGTCGCACCGCGAAAGAACACGCCCTGCACGCGGCCCGACACGAGACAGCGCACCCGCCTCATCGCGGCGGCGGTCACTCGGCCTCGGGCTCACCCGAAGACACGGCGGCGACGAGCGCGAGGTCGCGCTCGCGAACCGAGCCGGGATCGAACTTGCGCGCGCTGGCCGCCATGCGCGTGAGCGCCGCGCCGATCGGCATGGCCGGCGCCGTCTCGCCGCGCCTTTGCTTCACGAAGCGCACCGGGTTGACGCGCGCGACGACGAGCGTGCGCAGATACGGCGACTGGAAGCCGCGCTCCTGGAGCCCGGCGACGATCGCCTTGACGCGGGCGTCGATCTCCATGAGTCGCGCGGCATAGCCCTGCCGGTCGCGCAGACCCGCCGGGAGCGGCTTGTCTGCGAAGCGGTCGACCCGGCGCAGGAACGGGAGATACGCGCCGCCCGCGAAGCGCGGCGTCTTCTGGTAGCACAGGCCGAGCGTGAGAAATGCCGGCAGCTCGAACTCCGACGGGAACTCCGACTCGCGCGCGCGCGGCTTCGCCTTCGCGAGCGCCTGCGCCATGCGAATCACTTCCAGGCTGCGGTCCTTGGTGTTGTGCGCCTTCTCCGTGTTGAGCGCGAGGATCTTGTACGCGAGCGCCTCGTCCGCGGAGACGAGCGCCGTGATCGCGCGCATTCCGAGCAGCTTCGCCGCCGCCAGTCGGTGTCGGCCGTTCGGGGTCCAGAGCCCGCCGTCGGCGCCGCGCACCGCGATCACGGGGTCGAGGAAAGTTCCCGACTCCTCGATCTTCTGCGCGAGCCGCTTCACGTGCGCGGGCGACAGGTCGCGCTGGAACGGGGTCGGGTCGATCGCGTCGAGCGGAAGCACGGCGACCAGCAGCGGGTGAGCCGAGAGCGGATCGCGGTAGGCGCCGACCGGCGCTCCGCCCGCGCGGCGGATCTCGGCGGCGAGCTCGGCGAGCGGCTCCGCGTCGAGCGCGAGGCGAGCGCTGGCGGGGTCGGGCCCGCGCTTCTCCTTCGCCGGCGTGAGTCGCTTGCGAGCGCCGCCGGGCTTCGCCTTCTTGCCCGATCTCTTCGTCCTCGCCGCCACCGCCACCGAGCGATTCTACTCGGGCCGCGTCGCGAGAGCGCGAATGGATCGGGAGCGGCGCCCGGCCCCCCGAGCGCCGCCCCCTTCCCCGTTTCTCCGGGGAGTGACCCGTCGCCTACTCGATCGGCGCTGCCGGCTCGGCCTGAGTGACCTCGATCACCCGCGGCGGCTACTCTGTGCGCGTGTCCCGGGGAGATCGCCTCCGCCGCCGACTTCGCTCACCGCTGCGCCGACACGGTCTGGTGCCGCGGCCCCGCGCGATTCGCGAGCTGGTGCGCGAGCGCGCGCTGCGCTTCACCGACGGGAATCGCGTGGAGCTCTACGAGACGGGGCGCGCCGGTCTGCAGGCGATGCTCGCGGCGATCGAGCGCGCCCAGCAGCGGATCCACCTGGAGACCTACATCCTGCGCAGCGACCGGATCGGGCGCGAGTTTCTCACCGCGCTCGCGGAGCGCGCGGCCGACGGCGTCGAGGTGCGGGTGCTGTACGACGCGTTCGGCTCGTTCGGCCTCGACGAGTCGGCGCTAGAGCCGCTCGTCGCAGCCGGCGGCGAGGCCGTCGCGTTCAACCCGCTGGCGCGCCTGTGGCCGCGCTTCGCGCCGCGCCGGCGCGACCACCGCAAGATCCTGGTGATCGACGGCGCGGTCGCCTTCACGGGCGGGCTGAACATCGGCGACGAGTACCTCTCCGGTCTGGGCCAGAGTGACTCGCGCGCGGAGTGGCGGGACGCGCACGTGCGGGTCGAAGGCCCCTGCGTGCGCGACCTGGAAGCGGTCTTCCTGGAGAGCTGGTTCCGCGCCGACGGGCCGGCGCTCGCTTGGCACACGCTGCTCGAGCGCGAGCCGCCGCGCAGCGGAAGCGTGCGCTGCGCCGTGCTCGCCGACGGCCCCACCTACCGTCGGCGGCGCACGCGCGACTTGCTCGTGTCCTCCCTCGAACACGTGGAGCACGACGTGCGGCTGGTCTCGCCGTACTTCGCGCCGGGCCGGCGCGTGCTCGAAGTGCTCGCGGATGCCAGCGCGCGCGGCGTGCGCGTCGCGCTGCTGCTCGCGGGCGACCGCACCGACCACCCGTCGCTGCAGCGCGCGGCGCGCGCGGTGCTGCCGCGGCTGCTCTCGTGCGGTGTGCGCGCGTTCGAGTACGACGCGGCGATGATGCACGCGAAGCTCGCCTGCTTCGACACCGACTGGTGCGCGGTGGGCACCTCGAACCTCGACCGCCAGAGCTTCGAGCACAGCTACGAGGTGAACCTGATCATCGAGGACGCCGAGCTCGCGAAGCGCGCGTGCGCGCTCTTCGACGCGGACGTCGCGGCCGCGCGCGAGGTCAGCCTGGAGTCACTCGGCCGGCGCAGCTTGTTCGAGCGCCTGCGCGACCGGATCGCCGCGATCCTGCTGCGCTGGATCTGAGCCTGCTTCAGAGCGCGCCGGGGTCGACCGGGATCCCGAGCAACACGCGGCCCGCGACCTCGTAGACGGGCTGCCCCACCATGATGTGCTGGGTCACGACGTGGATGTCGCGAAAGCAGCGCGAGAGCGGGCTCGAGTCGTAGACCGAGGTGCCGCCGGCGGCGTGGTAGACCCCGTCGACCGCGCGCGCGGCGCTCCAACCCGCGTTGACGGCGGCGAGCCGCAGATCGGCGCGGATTTCGAGGGGAAGTGACTCGCCGCGCGATGCGACGCCCCACGCCGCTTCGACCGCCCCGTGGACGTAGTGGCTCGCAGAGCGCAGCGCGGCCTCGGCTTCGCCTACCTGGCGCTGCACGACGGCGCGGCTCGCCAGATTCCGGCTGCTGCCGGTCGGGACCTTCGACGCGGCCAGCAGGACGAGCTCGTCGATCGCGCGGCGCGCGATCCCCAGACTGACCGCGCAGACGCCGAGCGCGAGCAGCGAGAACGTCGGAAAGCGGTACAACGGCGTGCTGCAGAGCGGCGGCGCGCCGAGCCGTACCGACCGCCCCTCGGGCACGAACGCGTCTGTGACTTCGAAGTCGTGACTCCCGGTGCCGCGCAGTCCGTTCGTGTACCAAGTGTCGTGGATCCGCAGCTGGTCGCGCGCGAAGAAGAACAGGCGCGACTCGCCGCCCTCCGCGCGAACGGCGCCGCCGACCAGCCACTCGGAATTCTGGCAACCACTGCCGAAGGGCCAGCGGCCAGTGACTCGCTGGCCACCTTCGACCGCGCGCGCGCTGCCCAAGGTCGCCGCCGCGCCGCCGGTGATCACGTGCGGGTTCGCGCCGTAGATCTGGCGCGCGAAGACTTCCGGGAGCGAAGCGGCGAGCACGCCGGTGGTCGCGCCGATCATCGCGCACCAGCCCGCGGCGCCGTCGGCGTTCGAGACCGCTTCGATCACGCGCAGAACGTCGCGCGCCGGGAGCTCGCCGCCGCCGTACTTCGCCGGCACGCAGACGGCGAAGATGCCCGCCTCCGCCAGCTTCCGCGCGAGGTCCGCGGGCATGCGCCGCGCGCTCTCGGCTTCGGACGCGCGCGCCCGGATTTCCGGCGCGAGCGCGCGCGCCGCGCGCAGCTGTGCAGGCTCGGATTCCGCGGCCGCCATCGGCGCGCAATCTACACGAGTCCCCGTTTGACCGGGCCCGCCCGAATTTGTTAGTAAACGCTTACTAATGCGAGCGACCCCCGTTCGAAGCGCGGCCGTCCGGCGCGCGCGACCGAAGTCCGACGAGCGCCGCGCGCAGATCCTGCGCGAGGCGGCCCGCTGCTTCGGCACGCGCGGCTTCCGCGGCACGACCACGCGCGACGTCGCGAACGCGGTGGGCATCACCGAGGCGGCGCTGTACCGCTACTTCTCGGGCAAAGAAGCCATCTACGCCGCGATCCTGGACGCGCGCATGGCCGTGCCCGAAGTGATTGCCGCGGTCGAGCCGTTCGCGCGCGCGCGCGACGACGAGCGCGTGTTCACCGTTCTGGCGCTCGCGGTGCTGCAGAGCGTCGAAGCGGACCCGTCGTTCCTGCGGCTCCTGCTCTACTCCGCGCTCGAGGGCCACGAGATGGCGCGGCCGTTCTACGAGACGCGGATGCGCCGGCTGCGCGAGTTTCTCACGCGCTACATCGCGCAGCGCACGCGCGAAGGGGCGTTTCGCGAGCTCGAGCCGGTGCTCGCGGCGCGCGCGTTCATCGGCATGGTGGCGGATCACCTGATCGCGCGC
This sequence comes from Myxococcota bacterium, assembly GCA_044450765.1. Lineage (GTDB taxonomy): Bacteria > Myxococcota_A > UBA9160 > SZUA-336 > SZUA-336 > VGRW01. The sequence goes on from JBIOJK010000033.1 coordinate 9,516, forward strand.
ACCGTCTTCGGCCAGCGCGACTCACACGCGCAGAGCGCCGAGCGAGTGGCGGCGACGTTCACCTCCGTGTTTCTCGACGGCGTTCGCGCGCGCGCGGCGCGCAAACGCGGCGGAGCCCCGCGTGGCTGATGCGGTGATGGAGCGGACTCGGATTCGGATCGGACTGCGCCCGCTGGCGTTCGCGGCGGTGGCGCTCGCCCTGATCGGCGCGACGACTTACTGGTTCGTCGAACTGCGCGGGCGCGAGACCACGGACGACGCGTTCGTCGACGGCCACCTCGTGTTCCTCTCGCCGCGCGTCGCGGGGCAGGTGAGCGAGGTGTTGGTCGAGGAGAACACGCACGTCACGGCGGGGCAGGTGCTCGTGCGCCTCGACCCGGCCGACTTCGAGGCGCGCGTCGCGCACGCGCGCGCCGACGTCGAAGCCGCGCACAACCGCATGGCGCAGTCGCGGGCGGCGGCGGAGGCCGCCTCCGCGCAGGCGCGCGTTGCGGCGGTGCGCGTGCACCATGCGGAGCAGGACCTCGAGCGCGCCAACGGCCTCTACGAGCGCAAGGTCGCGAGCAAGATGCAGCTCGACTCCGCGAACGCGGAGCACGACGCCGCGATCGCCGAGCTGCGCGCGGCGGAGCAGCGCGAGGTCGCGGAGCGCGCGACGATCGCCAACGAGGCTCCCGTGCTGCAAGCCGAGGCTTCGCTGCTGGAAGCCCAGCTCGCCCTCGCGCACACGTCGGTCACGGCCCCGTTCGACGGCGACATCGGGCGCAAGTCGGTCGAGGTCGGCGCGAACGTCTCGCCGGGCCAGCCGCTGCTCGCGCTCGCATCGCGCGAGGGTGATTGGGTGAGTGCGAACTTCAAGGAGACTCAGGTCGGCCGCATGAAGATCGGCGATCCGGTCGAGATCCGCGTCGACGCATTCCCCGACAAGGTCTGGCGCGGGCACATCGAGTCGATCTCGCCCGCGACCGGCGCCAAGTACGCGCTGCTCCCGCCGGACAACGCGACCGGAAACTTCACCAAGGTCGTGCAGCGCATTCCCGTGCGCATCGCGATCGATCCCGATGGCAATGCCGCCGACGTCGCCGCGGCTCCAGCGCCTGACCTCTCCGTCGGGCTCTCGGTGAACGTGAGTGTCCGCGTCCGCTAAGTCGCTCGACATCCCGGTGCCCGCCGACCCCGGCGAGTTTCACCTCGGCCTGCGCGGTTGGCTCATGCTCATCGGGGTCATGCTCGCGCTCGTGCTCGAGATCCTCGACTCGTCGATCGTGAACGTCGCGCTGCCGAGCATGATGGGGAACCTGGGCGCGACGGTGGACGAGATCTCCTGGGTCGTGACGAGCTACATCATCGCGAACGTGATCGTGATCCCGATGACGAGCTGGCTCGCCGGTCGCTTCGGCCGCCGGCAGTACTTCACCGGCTCGATCCTCCTCTTCACCAGCGCGTCGTTCCTGTGCGGCTTCTCGCGGACGTTGCCCGAGCTCGTCGTCTTTCGAGTGATTCAGGGAATGGGCGGCGGCGCACTGATGTCGATGTCCCAGTCGATCATGATGGAGACGTTCCCGCCGCAGCGTCAGGGCAGCGGACAGGCCCTCTTCGGAATGGGCGCCACGCTGGGGCCGAGCCTGGGCCCGACGCTCGGCGGCTGGATCACGAATCAGTGGTCGTGGCCGTGGATCTTCTACGTGAACATCCCGCTCGGCATCATCGCCGCGGTGCTGTGTTGGAGTTACTTGCCCGAGCCGAAGTTCGTGCGCCGGTCGGAGCGTGTGGATTGGACCGGGATCGCGCTGCTCGTGCTCGGCGTCGGCGCGCTGCAGACCTTCCTCGAGCGGGGCAACCGGCTCGACTGGTTCGAGAGCAACTGGATCTGCCTCCTCGCGGCGACGGCCGCGGCTTCGCTCGTGGGGTTCGTCTGGCACGAGCTGCGCACGGAGCACCCGGTCGTGGACCTGAGAGTGTTTCGCCACCGCGCGCTCGCCGTCGGGTGCGTCTACGGCGCGGTGATGGGCGTCGGCCTTTACGGGAGCGTCTTTCTCTTTCCTCTCTTCACGCAGGAGGTGCTGCGCTGGAGCTCCTGGCAGTCGGGGATCGCGATCGCGCCGTCGTCGCTGGCGACTGCGCTCGTCATGCCGATCGCGGGGCGCATGGTCTGGCGCACGGGGCCGGCGCCGCTGTTCGCCTGCGGGATCTTGATCTTCATCCCGACTCTCTGGGCGATGAGTCACTGGACTCTCCAGAGCGGCGAGCTGGACCTGTTCTGGCCGCAAATCTTCCGCGGCCTGGCCCTCGGGCTCATGTTCGTTCCGCTCTCGCTCGCGACGCTGCGCGGGCTACCTCCAGAGGACATGCTGCAGGGCGCGGGCCTCTACAACCTGTTCCGCCAGACGGGCGGCAGCATGGGCATCGCCATCCTCGCAACGCTCATCGACCACCGTACGAGCCTGCACCGCGCCTATCTCGCCGAGAGCGTGTCGCCGTTCAGCGCGGCCACCCAGCAGCGCCTGCAGTCACTGGCCGGGGGGCTCGCGTCGCGCGGCCTCGATCCGGCGAGCGCGCTCGAGGCCGCGAAGCATGCGCTGGACGGGATCATCGGCCAGCAGGCCGCCGTGCTCGCTTTCCGCGACTGCTACTGGATGATCCTCGCGCTCTTCCTGTTGCTCGCTCCGCTGGTCCCGCTGCTGCGCCGCCCGGCGACCATGACCGCCGCGCCGGGCGGAGCCGCGGCGGCTCACTGAGTGAGTGGCCGACTCAGCGCTGCCCGACGGTGCGCGGCGGCGACACCTGAATCGAGCGCAGGTAGGCGACCAGGTCGCCGATCTTCGCCTGCGCCGCTGCCTCGTCCCTGTCTCCCAGCGCGCCCGTGTCGCCGAAGATGCGGCCCCAGATCGGCATCTCGTTCCCCCCGTGCGCGCGAACCGGTCGGCGTCCATCGATGATCTCGCGGACCTCGACTTCGGGGAAGGTCCAGGCGCGGCGCTTCGCGATCGTCGTCAGATCCGCGGGAGTCACCCGGAGCTCGGGAGCCAGCGGTCCATCGCCCTTCCCGGACACGCCGTGACAGAACTGACAGTGAGTCTCGTAGAGCTTCCGTCCCTCGCCCGGGTCACCGGACGGGTCGCTCCGCGCGAAGCTCGCGCACAAGACCACTGACGCAGCGAGCGCGGCCGCTCCCAAACCGATCCCTGTCTTCATCGACTCCTCCCTCGCCTCATCATTCGCGCACGCGCCGCGACGCCGCCAGGGGCCGATTGTGGTGAGGCCAAGTGCCGCGTGGCTGTGGCCCACAGACTCACTCGCGCGTTTCGGACTCGACTCTCGGGAAGCTCACAAGGCCTGGCCGCGGTACGCACGTTGCAGTCCGGCTGCGCGACGGAGGAGCCGCTGTGACGGGGAGAGCCGAGGAGGAAACCTACGACATGGGCGTCGTGCGCGGCTTTGCCGTGTCGGCGCTGATCTGGGGCATCGTCGGGATGGCGGTCGGGCTGGTGATCGCGCTGCAGCTCGCGTGGCCGCAGCTGAACGTCGGTCCCTACTTCCACTTCGGCCGGCTGCGCCCGGTGCACACGAACGTCGTGATCTTCGGCTTCACGCTCGGCGTGGTGTTCGCGGGCAGTTACTACTCGGTCCAGCGGCTGTGCCGCGCGCGCCTGCCCTCGGATTTCCTCGCGCGACTCCACCTGTGGCTGTGGAACCTGACTCTGGTCGCCGCGGGAGTGACTCTCGTCCTGGGTCACACGACCTCTAAGGAATACGCCGAGCTCGAGTGGCCGCTCGACGTCGCGATCGTCGTGATGTGGGTCATCTACGGGGTGAACTTCTTCGGCACCATCGCGCGCCGGCGCGAGCGCGGTCTGTACGCCTCGCTCTGGTTCTTCGGCGCCACCGTGCTCACGATCGCGATGCTCTACATCTTCAACAATCTCGAGCGGCCGGTGTCGTTCCTGAAGTCGTACTCGATCTACGCCGGCATGCACGACGCGAACATCCAGTGGTGGTACGGCCACAACGCGGTCGGCTTCGTGCTGACCACTCCGATCCTCGGCCTCATGTACTACTTCCTGCCGCGCCAGGCCGACCGCCCGATCTACTCGCACAGACTCTCGATCGTGCACTTCTGGTCGCTGATCTTCGTCTACATCTGGGCGGGGCCGCACCACCTGCTGTTCTCGCCGCTTCCCGATTGGGCGCAGTCACTCGGCACCGCCTTCTCGATCATGCTGCTGCTGCCGTCGTGGGGCGGAATGTTGAACGGCTTGCTCACGCTGCGCGGCGCGTGGCATCGCGTGGGGACCGATCCGATCCTGAAGATGTTCGTCGTGGGACTCACCTTCTACGGAATGAGCACGTTCGAAGGTCCGATGATGGCGCTGAAGACCGTGAACGCGCTCTCGCACTTCACGAACTGGACGATCGCGCACGTGCACGCGGGAGCGCTCGGCTGGGTCGCGCTGACTTGCTTCGCGACGCTCTACTACATGATCCCGAGGCTCTGGCACACCACGCTGTGGAGCGTGCGCCTCGCCAACACGCACTTCTGGGCGGCGACGCTCGGCATCGTCCTCTACGTGACTCCGATGTGGATCTCGGGCGTCACTCAGGGTCTGATGTGGCGCGCAGTCAATCCCGACGGCAGCCTCACCTACACCTTCGCGGACTCGGTCGCCGCGGTCCGCGTCTACGACGTGATCCGCGCCGGCGGCGGGGCGATCTTCCTCGCCGGCGCGCTGCTGATGTTCTGGAACGTGATTCAGACGATCCGGCAGGGCTCGAGCGAAGCGCCCGAGGAGACGGCCGCGGACGCGGCCGCGGCGCCGGCGGAAGCTCGCTAGCGATGGCGTTCGAAGCTCACCGCAAGCTCGAGACGAATGCGCTGCTGCTGTTCATCCTCGCGATGCTCGCGGTGACGGTCGGCGGCCTGGTGCTCCTGATCCCGCCGTACTTCCTCGAGGGCACGATCGAGCCGATCGCGGGAATGACTCCCTACTCGCCGCTCGAGCTCGAGGGCCGCGACCTCTACATCCGCGAAGGCTGCAGCGTCTGTCACAGCCAACAGGTGCGCCCGTTCAAGACCGAGACGGATCGCTACGGGCGCTACTCACTCGCCGGCGAAGGCATCTACGACCGGCCGTTCCTGTGGGGCTCGCGGCGCACCGGGCCGGACCTCGCGCGGGTCGGCGGCAAGTATCCGCCCTCGTGGCACTGGCTCCACTTCCACAACCCGCGCGACATCGAGCCGCGCTCGAACATGCCGGCGTTCGCGTTCCTCGCCGAGCAGGAGCTGGATCTGTCCGAGACGAAGCACAAGCTAGAGGTGCTGCGCTCGCTCGGGCACCCCTATTCGGACGCGGAGATCGCGGGCGCCGAGGCCGCGGCGCGCACGCAGTCGGCTTCGATCGCCGCGGCTCTGCGCGCCGCGGGCGTCTCGCTCTCCGCGGTCGAGGAGCGGAGTGAGACGCTCGCGCTGATCGCCTATCTCGAGACGCTCGGCCGCGCGATTCGCGCCCAGCCCGTGCAGGCGGTGAACGTCGGCGGAGAGGCGCGATGAGTGACTCACGCCTCGAGGTGCCGGAGCGGCCGCTGCGCGGCGGCGACACGGCTCGCGACGGCATCGGCGAAGAGGACCACCCGATCCCGCTCTGGTTCAACGCAGCGTGGATCGCAACTTGGATCGCCGGCGCCATCTACATCGCCTGGTATCTGGTCTTCTCCGACTGGTCGGCGCGGGGCCAGTACACGGCCGAAGTCGCCGCAGCCGCCCGCACTCACCCGGCGGCCAGCGCGACCGGCGCGGCGACGAATCCATACCGCGGGGACGCAGCGGCGCTCGCCGACGGGGCGCAGACCTTCGCGACCATCTGCTCGGCGTGTCACGGCCCCGAAGCGCACGGCCTCGTCGGACCGTCGCTCGTCGACCCGTACTGGAAGTACGGCGCGAGCGACGCCGACCGCTTCAAGACCGTCAGCGAAGGCCGGCCGGGCGGGATGCCGCCGTGGGGCCCGCAGCTCGGCGCCGAGAAGATCTGGAAGGTGCTGGCATACATCGACTCACTTCCCAAGGTGAGCCATTCGGAGTTCGGCGCGCCCGACTACGCGCCGCCCGCTCCGCCGGCTCCCTGAGAACCGCGGTGCTGGACGCGCGCCCGGTCAGGGGCTTCTTCCGCAGCCTGCGCACGCGCGTGGACGCGGTTCTGATCGCGATCCTGTTTGTCGTTCCCTGGCTCGAGCTCGGCGGCGAGCCGCTGCTGCGCCTCGACGTTCCGCAGCGCCGCTTCCACGTCCTCGGGCTCGTGATCTTCCCGGGCGAGCTCGTGTTCCTGTGGCTGATCGTAATGGGCCTGGCGCTCGCGCTGTTCTTCTTCACGGCGCTCGCCGGCCGGCTCTGGTGCGGCTGGGCCTGTCCCCAGACGATCTTCTCCGACCTGTTCGCCGGCGTGGCGCGGAGAATCCACGGCTGGCGCGGGACGCGTTCGCCCGCCTCGGCGAGCCGCGCGCGCGCCGTCGCGACTCACTTCGCATGGGCGGCGATCTCGCTCGTGATCGGCTTTCACCTCGTGTCGTACTTCTGCTCGCCGCGCGAGCTCGCGGGCGAGCTCCTACACGCGGAAGTGTCAGCGACGAGGCTCGGCTTCCTGACTGCCGCTTCGGCGCTCGCCTATCTCGATTTCGGCCTCGTGCGGCAGACGTTCTGCAAGTATCTGTGCCCGTACGCGCGCTTCCAGGGCGTGCTCTTCGACGCGGAGACGCTGGTCGTCGCCTACGACGCCGCGCGCGGCGAGCCGCGGGGCAAGCGCGGCAAGGCGGCGGGTGACTGCGTGGACTGCGGTCTCTGTGTCGCAGTCTGTCCCACCGGGATCGACATCCGCGGCGGCCTGCAGCTCGAGTGCATCGCCTGCACTCAGTGCATCGACGCGTGCGACGGCGTGATGGAGAAGCTCGGGCGAGCGCCGAAGCTGATCGGCTATCGCTCGCAGATCGAGCTCGCCTCGCGCAGAAAGGCGCGGCTGCTGCGCCCGCGGGTGGCGGTCTACGGGGCGCTCCTGCTGGTCGTGGTCGGCGTCTTCTCCGCCGCGGTCGCGGCGCGCGTCCCGTTCGAGGTCTTCGTCGCGCACAACGCCGCAAGCCTGTACGCGACGCTCGCGGACGGGCGGCCGGGGAACGCGTACACGCTGCGCGTCGAGAACCGCGACCGCGTCGCCCATCGCTTCGAGCTGTCACTCGACGCGCCGGACGGGTTCTCGCTGCTGGCCGGGGTGAATCCGATCGGGCTCGATCCGGTCTCGAGCCGCGAGCTGCGCGTGTTCGTCGCGGGACCGCGCGCGTTCGGCGAGGCGCGCTCGCAGCCGATCTCTTTCTCGCTCGCGGACCTCGATCGCCCGTCGCTGCGCCTGCGCCGCGATGCGACGTTTCTCTTCGCCGCGCATGCCGACGGCGACCCGCGCGAACGGGAGCAGCATGGCGGCTAGCCACGACTCACTCCGCTGGCCGCTGGGACTCGCGCTGACGCTCGCCGCGGGGCTCGCCGCGTCGCTCGCGTTCCTGTGGATCGCGCTGCAGCAGCCCCCGGACGTGCTGCCCGAGAACTCCTGGAACGCGGGGGTCGAGTACAACGCCGCCGCGCGCGCGCAGGCCAGCGCGAGCGCGCGCGGCTGGGAGCTCGAGCTGCGGGCCGAGCGCGACTCACAGGGCGTGCGCGTCGAGCTGCGGCCCAGGAGCGCGGGCGATCCGTTGCCGACGCCGATCGCGGTCAGCCTGCGGCGCGAGCGCCCAGGGCGAACCGACTTCGACGCGGACATCGCGCTCCAGCCGGCCGGGGACCGCTGGATCGCCGACGTGCCGCTGCCGCTCGCCGGCCGCTGGATCCTGCTGGCGCGCGCAGGCGACGCGGAGGCCTGGGTCGAGCGCGCGTTCTCGCTCGAGGTCGCGAAGTGAGTGACTCGGGGGCCGAGACGGGGCTCGCGCTCGGCGGCTTGCGCTGCGCGGGCTGCGCGGCGCGCGTCGAGCGCGAGCTCCGCGCGGCGCCGGGCGTGCGCGCCGCGTCGGTGAACTTCGCGACCGAGCGCGCGCTCGTGCGCTTCGACGCGGGCGCGACGGACGCGGCAGCGCTCGCGGCGCGCGTCGAGGCGCTCGGCTACCGCGCGTCGATCTTCGACCCGGCGGCGCTCGAGAGACCCGCCGACCGCGAGGCGCGCAGCGCGCTGGCGCGCCTGCTGGTCGCCGCGTTTCTGGCCGGCAATCTGATGGTCGTCTCGTTCGCGCTCTACTTCGGCGCACTGCAGGACATCGACGCGGATCTGCGGCGGGCGCTGCGCTGGCTCGCACTCTCGCTCTCGGTGCCCGCGCTGGCCTACTGCGCCCTGCCCTTCTGGCGCGGCGCGCTGGCCGGCTTGCGGCGGCGCGAGCTGACCTTGGACGTGCCGATCGTGGTCGGGGCGACGACCGCGTTCGTTGCGAGCGCAGCGGGCACGCTCGGCGAAGCGCGCGACGTGTTCACGGACTCCGCGGCGACGATCGTCTTCCTGATGCTGCTCGGCCGGACCCTCGAGCGCACGGCGCGGGCGCGCGCGTCGGCCGCGGTCGAGTGCCTGGCCGCGCGCGCGCCGCGCGTCGCGCTCCGGCGCACCGCGGTGGGCTGCGAGCGCGTCCCGGCCGAGTCACTCGTCCCGGGCGATCGCGTGCTGGTCGCGGCGGGCCAGGCCTTCCCCGCCGATGGGCGGCTCGAGAGTGGCGCGGCGGAGGTCGACGAGTCACTGCTCAGCGGTGAGTCAGCGCCGGTCACGCGCGGCGCGGGCTGCGAGGTCCGCGCCGGGACCGTGAACCTGTCGGGCGATGTCGAGGTCGAGGTGACGCAGACCGCCGCCGGCGGAACCGTCGCGCGGCTCGTGGGACTGCTCGAGCGCGCGCAGGCCGACCGACCGCGCGTGCAGCGCACGGTCGACCGCGTCGCCGGCGTGTTCACGCCCGCCGTGCTGGGCATCGCGGCGCTCACCGCGCTCGGCTGCGCGCTCGCCGGCGCGGCCCCGCTCGACGCGGCGCTGCGCGCGGCGTCGGTGTTGATCGTCGCGTGTCCGTGCGCGCTCGGCCTGGCGACGCCGGCCGCGGTCAGCGCGGCGCTCGGCCGCGCCGCCCAGCTCGGTCTGTGGTTCAAGAGCGGAGCCGCGCTGGAGCGCGCCGCCCGCGTCGACCGCGCGCTGCTCGACAAGACCGGCACCCTGACCGAGGGCCGACTCGACGTGACTCGCGTGCTGGCCGCAGCGGGCGTCGCACGGGACCGCGTGGTCGCGACCGCGGCCGCGACCGTTGGCGCCTCGGCCCACCCGATCGCCGCCGGAATTCGCAGAGAGGCGGCGCGCCGGGACCTGTCCGCTCTCGTTCTCGGCGAGCGGCGAAACTTGCCGGGGCTCGGAGTCGAGGCTGGCTCGCAACTTTGCGGCTCGCGCGCGCTGCTCGAGTCCCGGCGCGTTGCGCTCGATCCGGAGCTCGATTCGGCCGCGCGCAGCGCCGCGCGCGACGGCGAGAGCCTGGTCTTCGTCGCCGACGGCGGGAAGTCACTGGGCGCGCTGGCGTTCGCGGATCGCCCGCGCTCCGACGCCCGAGCCGCCGTGGCCAGACTCGTCGCCGCGGGCATCGCGCCGGCGGTCGTGTCCGGCGACCACGAGGCCGCGGTGCGCCTCGCCGCGCGCGGTGCCGGGATCGCAGAGCTCCAGTTCGGCGCGAGCCCGGAGGCGAAGCTCGAGCGGGTGCGCGCCGAGCGCGCGCGCGGGGCCCGCGTCGTGTTCGCCGGGGACGGGATCAACGACGCCGCGGCGCTGGCGGCCGCGGACCTGGGCTTCGCGTTCGCGCACGGCTCGGACGTGAGTCTCTCGGCCGCCGACGTCGTGAGTCACGACGCGCGCCTCGAGTCGCTGCCGGTGGCGCTGGAGCTCGCGCGGAGCGCGGTCCGGCGCATCCGCGAGAACCTCGCCCTCGCCGTCGTGTACAACGCGGTCGCCGTTCCGCTGGCGATCGCCGGAATCCTGGGCCCGTTCTCGGCGGCGCTCGCGATGAGCGCGTCGTCCGTCGCGGTGACCGCCAACGCGCTGCGCCTGCGGCGTTTCGAGAGGAGGCGCGCGTGAGCTTCTTGTGGATCACGATTCCCGCGACGCTCGTGCTCGCCGCGAGCCTGCTCGGCTGGGTCCTGCTGGAGGTGCAGAACGGCGGGCTCGACGATCTCGATGCGCCGGCCGCGCGCGCCGCGCAGGACGACGACTCGACGCCGGAGCGAGCGCGAAGGCGCGCGTGAGCGCGTCCGTGTCGCCTCTGGCGCGCGAGTCGAAGCCGGCGCGACGGAAGCTGCGCGAGCGTGTTGAGGAGCCTCGCTCCGACGCCGATCCAACGGGAGATGACGACGTTGATCCGCCGTCTCGGCAAGGGCTACTGCGCCGCCGGAGACGGCTTCTACTGCTTCGATGAGGACCTGTCCCGAGTCCTGCAGCGAGTCGCGGAGTTCACCCGCCGACTCGATCCCGAAGCGCCCGCGAACGGCCTCGGCGACGCGGAGAACGCGTCCCCGGAGGCGCGGGAACAAGAGCCCGCCGAGACTTGACCGGGCGGTTTCCGGGCCCATCTGTAACGGCCATGCGGCTGGCGCGTCCGAGTAGGGACAGCCGACGCACGAGGAGACCGCAATGAGCGCAGACAAGAAATCCCGGCAAATCACCCTGCTGGAGCTGCTCGAAGTGATTCAGCAGGTCGCCGAGACGGACGACGAGGCGGCGGCCACGCTCGCCTCGATGCTGCGCAGCGGCCGCATCCAGCGACTCACCGAGGAAGCGCTCGCCGCGTAAACTCGGGGAGGTGAACGCGAGCCTGCGCCCGCGCCTGCTCTCGATTGCGCTCGCCGCGCTCACCGCGCTGGCGGCTTCGCGGCGCGAGCCACCCGCGCCTCAGCTCGCCCCGGTGCTCGGCGCCGAGTCGTTCGAGTTCACGCACAAGGACGACACGCTGCTCGACGTCGCCGCGCGGTCGGGGGTCGGAATCATTCCGCTGACGGCGCTGAACCCCGGCGTCGACGTGTGGATCCCCAAGGAGGGAACGCGCGTCCGGCTGCCGACGGACTACGTGCCGCCGGACACACCGCACGCCGGGCTCGTGATCAACGTCCCCGAGATGCGGCTCTACGACTACACGCGCGATCCGAACTCCCCGACCGTGCTCGCGGTCGCGGTCGGCGACATCCAGGATCCGACGCCGATCGGCGACTTCAAGGTCGGGCAGAAGCGCATCGACCCGGTCTGGAACGTGCCGGAGTCGATCCGCGCAGAGCGGCCGGATCTTCCCGCGGCCGTTCCTCCCGGCCCCGACAATCCCCTGGGCGACCGCTGGCTCACACTGGGCAGCACCAGCTACGGGATTCACGGGACGAACAATCTCTGGTCGATCGGGCGCGAGGCGACTCACGGCTGTGTGCGCCTCTACAACTCCGACATGCGCGCGCTCTTCGACCGAATCCCGGTCGGGACGCGGGTGCGCATCGTGTACCAGCGGGTCAAGATCGGGCAGCGGGACGGGAGTGTGTTCGTCGAGGCGCACCCCGATCCCTACGACAAGGAGTTCGACCCGCTGCCCGCGACGCTCGCGCGGCTGGTCGCGCTGGACGCGCTCCGCCTGGTCGACGGCGGCTCGATCCGCGAGTCAGAGGTCAGACAGATCGTCGCGGATTCGCGCGGCGTGCCGATCCGGGTCGGGCGGCTCGAGCCGCGTCGCTAGTGGCCGCCCTTCGACACCGACTTGTTGAAGATCGCCTCGCTCTTCCGCGCGGCGGCGTCCGCCTGGCCCGCGGCGGCCTGCGCTTGGCTGGCGGCCATGTCCGCCTTCTGCTCGGCGGCGGCGGCGCGCTGCTCGGCGGCCTTCGCGCGGTCGTCCATGCGGTGCGCGAGGTCGTCGATCTTCGCGTTCAGTTTGTCGACGTCGCCGCTCGTCGCGCACGCGCCGAGTCCGAGTGACAGCGCCAGCAAGATCCCGAGCTCCGGTCTCGATCGCTTCATCGATGTCTCCTTGGTCGCGCGCTGTAGTGAAATCTACACAGACGATTGCCTAACCGCGCGTGTGTCGCGAACGGTACCCCGTGGCCCCGGTCTTTGCATGGTGGAAGCGAAGTGAGAAAGATCTCACGCTGCGCGGGCGCAGGAGTTCTCGACTCGCTAACTGTCACGCGCAGGAGGTAATCACGATGTCCCTACGGACTGCTCTCGCGATCGCTGCTGCTGTACTCGTCACCGGATTCTCATTCGCCGCCGAGGCGGGCACATCAGCGACGAAGACCAAGAACGCCGACAAGACGGCGTGCACCGAGCACACGAAGAAGATGGATGCGATGAAGACGAGCGCCGAGCGCGAGTCGTATTGCAAGGAGCACGAAGACTGCGTGAGTCACAACTGCACGCGTTTCGCCGCTCACCACAAGACAAGCACGAAGCATCACGCGACGGCTCCCGCGACGCCGCCAGCGACGACGCCGCCCGCGAACTGAGTCAGCGACTCAGTAACGGGTCGAGTTGCTCGGTTCCTCGGCGAAGGCCGACACCCGCGACCACGCCGCTGCGGTCGAAGAGCACGACCATTCGGTCGCTCTTCTCCTGAGTCTTCGTATAGGAAAAGATCCGCATCCGCGTGAAGACCGGCTCCTCCAGATCGATGCTGCTCTCGTTGCGCCGAATGTACGCGTAGACGAACACGTCTCCCTCGTACTGTCGGACCAGCCGATCGGGCGGACCGAGCTCGCGAAGCACCTCGGCCTTCGTGGTCGTGCCGGGAACGATGCTGCCGTCGGCCGCCGGCGGCAGCTCGTTCCCGACGTACGTCCGCACGATCGTGCAGCCGGGCGCGAGGACCAGGGCCGCGAGCGCCGCAATCGCCCTAGTCGAGCGCATCGGTTCCCCTTCGATAGCCGTAGTAAGTGACTCGGTCGTTCGCGTCGAAGAACACCACCAGGGTGTCACTGGCGACGTGAAAGTCGATCGTGTTCCAGAGGATCAGCAGCAGGCCCTTCAAGCGCCCTTTGGTCAGACGGAACACGAGCACGTCGGCGAACGGCAAGTCGACGACCGGGCCCGGCATCAGCTCGCGGTCGGCGAGGAAACTCTCCAGGAGCTGTGCGTCCGCGAGCCCGGACGGCGCGCCGAACCAGTCGAGGATCTCCGCCTTGGTCGTCTGGCCCGGCACGATCTGCGCGATCTTGTCGGCCGCGATCGGCAGACCCTCTTCGTAGCGCCCGACGAAGCAGCCCGTCGCACCGAGGAGTGAGAGGAGCAGGATGCCGAGTTTCACGACCCCGCGAAGATACCGTGCCGGCGCGGAGGCCGCCGCTGATTCGCAGCTCCGGTGCGAGAAGTGACTCGTTCGGACGAGGCGCTGGCTGCGAGGCTTCGCGAGCGCATGGTCGCCGTCCAGCTCGAGCAGCGCGGAATCGCCGATCCACGCGTGCTGGCCGCGATGCGCCAGGTTCCGCGACACGCGTTCGTGTCGGAAGACGACGCCGACTCCGCCTACGAGGACCGCGCGCTGCCGATCGCAGCGGGGCAGACGCTCTCGCAGCCGTACGTCGTGGCGCTCATGCTCGAAGCGCTCGCGGTGGGCGCGGACGAGCGCGCGCTCGAGATCGGCGCCGGCTCCGGCTATGCGGCCGCCGTACTCTCGCGCCTGGCCCGCGAGGTCTACGCCGTCGAGCTCGACCCGGCGCTCGTCGCGCTCGCGCGCGCGCGCCTCGCGGAGCTCGGCTACGCGAACGTCGATCTGCGCAGCGGCGACGGGGCGCTGGGTTGGCCCGAGCACGCGCCCTTCGACGCGATCCTGGTCTCCGCCGCGGCGGCGAGCGTGCCGCCCGCGCTCGAGGCGCAGCTCGCCGCGCGCGGGCGCATGGTGATTCCGCTCGGACCGCCGCGCGGCAGTCAGTCCCTGGTGCGGATCGCGCGCCTCGCCAGCGGCGCGCTCGAGCGCAGCGACTTGTGCGAGGTGCAGTTCGTCCCGTTCGTCGGCGCTAGCGCGCCTTCACGCTGAACACCGGCAGCGGCGCACTGCGGATCACGCGCTCCGCGACGCTGCCGAGGAAGACGTGCGCGAGCCCGGTCCTGCCGACGGTGCCCATCGCGATCGCGTCCGCGCGGTGCTCCGCCGCCGCCGCGAGCAAGCTCGAGTCAGGCTGCCCGAAGCGCAGATCGAACTCGCAGCTGACACCCGCCAGTGTAGGCAACAGCGCCTCGTACTGGCCCCGCGCCCAGGCTTCGCTCGTGGGGTCGGGCAGCGGAACGGCCGGATCGCCGGGGCCCATCACCGGCGGGATCGCGTGCGCGAGCACGAGCGAGCCGCCGGGCTCGACGAGCCCGCGCGCCAGCTCCAGCGCCTCGCGCGCGGCCTGCGAGAAATCGGTGGCGACCAGCAGCTTGCGCAGCGGGCGCGGAGCCGACACTCCCGCGTGTACCGTCAGCACCGGGCACGGCGCGAGACGCGCGGCGCGCTCCGCGACGCTGCCGAGCAGGACGTGCGCGAGTCCCGCGCGCCCGCGCGTGCCGAGCGCGAGCAGATCGGCCTTCGTCTCGCGCGCCAGCGCGCAGATTCCGCTCGACGGATCTTCGTGCAGCACCGTGTAGTGGACGCGCAGCCCCTCGGCGGTCAGTCGGGCCGCGAGCTCGGCCAGGCGCGAGTCCGCCGCGTCGCGCACGCCGCGCAGATAGTCCGCGGGCATTCCGTAGCCGGATGGAGCCGCCGCGAACGGCACCACGTAGATGGAGGTCACGAGCTCCAGCTCGGCGGAGAAGCGGCGCGCGAGCGCGGTCGCCCACTCGAGCGCGCGCTGCGCGTGCGGCGAGAAGTCCGTCGCGACCAGAATCCGCTTCACCACCGGCCTCCTCGTCGTATGGGCCGATGATACGTCGGCCGCTACTTTCCGGCGCATGGCCGACCCCGACTTCTACGCGGCGCTGGGCGTCGCACGCACCGCCTCGGAAGAGGAGATCCGCAAGGCCTACCGCAAGCTCGCGCGCAAACACCACCCGGACGTCAATCCGAACGACCGCAAGGCGGAGGAGAAGTTCAAGGAGATCTCGTTCGCGTACGAGGTGCTCTCCGACAAGGAGAAGCGCGCGCGCTACGACGAGTTCGGCACGCAGGGTCTCGCCGAAGGCTTCGACCCGGCGCAGGCGCGCGAGTACTCGCGCTGGTCGCAGGGCGCGCGGCGAAGCCCGTTCCACGAGACGTTCACACAGGGCGGCGACTTCGACCTCGAGGACCTGCTCGGCGGCATGTTCGGCGGCGCGCGGCGGCCGCGTGGACCCGCGCGCGGCCGCGACGCGGAGGGCGACATCGAGGTCGACTTTCTCGACGCGGTGCGCGGCGGCGAGGTGCGCGTGCAGGTCGCCGATCGCGGGGCGCTGCGGGTCAAGATCCCGCCCGGCTCCGAGACCGGCACGAAGATCCGGCTCGCGGGGCAAGGCGACGCGGGTGACTCGAGCGCTCCGGCCGGCGATCTCTTCCTCACTCTCCACGTGCGCCCGCACGCATTCTTCCGCCGCGAAGGGCGCGATCTCCACCTCGACCTGCCGGTGACCGTCCCGGAGCTCGTCCTCGGCGCGTCGGTCGAGGTGCCGACCCCCGACGGATCGGTGACCATGAAGATCCCCGCTCAATCCGCGAGCGGGCGCGTCCTGCGCCTGCGCGCCAAGGGTGCGCCGAAGCTCGGCGGCTCCGAGCGCGGCGATCTCTACGTGCGACTGGTCGCCGAGCTGCCCGATCCCGCCGACCCGAGACTCGAGGCGATCGCGAAGGAGCTCGAGCCGCTGTACCAGGGGCGCGACCCGCGCGCGAAGCTGCGGAGTGACTCGTGATCTTCTACACGCGCAAGCAGATGATCGAGCTGCTCGAGATCGACGACGGCTTCATCGTGACGCTCGAGCGCGAGGAGATCATCTCGCGCGATGCGCCGGCCGATTCGGCGAGCGAGTTCTCCGAGCAGATGCTCGAGCGGGCGCGCGTGGCGCAGAACCTGATGCGCGACTTGGACGTGAACCTGCCTGGTGTCGCCGTGATCGTGCGCCTGCGCGAGGAAGTCTCGGGGCTGCGCCGCCACCTCGAGCAGCTGCTCGGCGAGCTGGGCCGGCTGCCGCGCGGCGGCCGCTGATCCGAGGCCTCAGGCTGCTCTTCTCCGAGCGCTCTCCGCTTCGCGCCGGAGCCGGAGCTCCGCCTCGAGCAGCGCCAGCACGCGCTCGCGTGTGAGCACGCCGAGCAGCCGGCCGGAGTCGAGCGCCGGCAGCTGATTGACGCGCGCGGCCGCGAGCCGGCGCAAGCCCTCGAGCGCGGAGTCGCCCGCGGCGACCGAGTGAGCGCGCTCGACGGGCACCATCACGGATTCCACGCTCGTCGCCGCGCGGGCGTCGGCGGGAACCGCGGCGAGCTCGCGCAGACTCGCGACCCCGAGCAGCTTCCCGGACGCGTCGACCGCGTACAGCGTGCGCACGCCGCGGCCGAGCACGTGCGAAGCCAGCACCTCCGCCACGCTCTCGCGTCCCGACACACACGCGTGCTCCACCGGCTCGAGCAGATTCCCGACGCGGACACCTCCCAGGATGCGCTCGAGATCGGGAGCTCCGGCCGAAGCCCGCGCCGCTCCGAGCAGGAACCAGCCGAGAAACACCAGCCACATCCCGCCGATGAGGTCGCGGCCGACGATCGCGACCAGCACGCCCGCCCCCATCATCAGCCCCGCGAGCGCGGAGCCGGTCGCCGACGCGATCCGGGTCGCGCGCGCGAAGTCGCGAGTGACTGCCCAGATCACGCCGCGCAGGACTCGGCCGCCATCGAGCGGGAAGCCAGGCGCCAGGTTGAACAGGGCGAGCGCCAGATTCATGCGGCCGAGCCAAGTGACCGCCTCGCGCGCGAGCGTCGCCTCGGCCGCGGCGTGTGCGAGCGCGCCGAAGCCCAGACCGAGCGCCAGGCTCACCGCGGGTCCCGCCAACGCGATCCCGATCTCGTGACTCGGCTTGCGCGGCTCGCTCTCGAGCTGCGCCACGCCGCCGAACAGAAACAGCGTGATCGAGCGCACGCGAACGCCGAGTGACTGCGCCACGAGACTGTGGCCCAGCTCGTGGAGCACGATCGAGGTGAAGGCGAGCGCGCTCGCCGCGAGCGCCACGGCCCAGCGGGCGGCGGGCGGCGCCTGCGGCAGGGCGCCGGCGAGCTGGGACGAGACGGCGAACGAGAACAGCAAGTAGATCAGGAACCAGCTCTGATCGACGCCGATCTCGATGCCGGCGACGCGGCCGATTCGCCAGGCGGTCCCGCCGAGGACGCCGCGCGTCCGCGGCTCTGCTGCTCGCTCGATCGTCGACTTCGCCACGCTGCTCCCGGCCGGATGCGCCGCGTTCCCCTACAGCAATGCAGATGCCGGACACCGGAGACTCACGCAAGCGAACGCGCTCGCGAGTGCGGCAATCGGCCCCGACGCGCGCCGCAGCGAGGCGGCGCGCCCCGCTGCGAGACACTCGAGCCCTCCCCGGCGCGGTCGGCCCGTGGCACAGTTGCTGCTGCCCCTTCGACGAGGAGGTCTGCAATGCCCGAGAAGCACGAGCCCTTTGCGGCGGAGATCGACTCGCTGCGAGCCCTGCGCGACGAGCTGCGCGTTCAGCTGAACCTGGCCGGCAAGGAGGCGCGCGACGCCTTCGAGGCCGCCGAGAAGACCTGGTCCAAGCTCGAGGGCCGCCTGAAGCTGGTCGAGCGCGAATCGCGCAGCGAGCTCCAAGGCGTCGGCAAGGCGGCGCGCGCGCTCGCGGACGAGATTCGGGGCGCCTACCGCCGCGTGCGCGAGCTGATCTGAGCGCCGGCGCTCCTCCGCCGCGCGACGTCACGCTCGCCGACGGCGGCAGCGCTTGCATTCGCCCGGTGCGCCCCGACGACGCGGAGCGGATTGCGGAGTTCCACCGCGCGCTGTCGCTCGAGACGGTTCACTTCCGCTACTTCTCGGGCCTCGCGCGCCTGCCGCCGCCGCTGCTCGCGCGCTTCACGCACGTCGACTTCGCGCGCGACATGGGGCTGGTCGCGGAGCTCCACGGGCGCGTGATCGGGCTCGCCAGCTACCACCGCGACGGAACGAGCGACACCGCGGAGGTCGCCTTCGTGATCGCCGACGCGCAGCAGGGCCGCGGTCTCGGAACGCTGCTGCTGGAAGTCCTCGCGGAGCTGGCGCGCGAGCGCGGAGTGACTCGCTTCCGCGCGGACACGCTGCTGGCGAACCGCGCCATGCTGCGCGTCTTCGCGGACGCCGGCTTCGAGATCGAGCGCGAGCCAGACCGAGAGGTCGTGCACGTGCGCTTCCCGCTGGCGGTCACTGCGCGCGCGCGCGCCGCGAGCGAGCGCCGCGAGCACCTCGCCGAGGCGCGCTCGATCGCGCACCTGCTGGCGCCGCGCAGCATCGCCCTGCTCGGCGAGAGCTCGGCGCTCGCGGCGCGCGTGTTCGAGCTGGGTTTTCGCGGCTCGCTGTGCGACCAACTGCGCGCGCTGCCGACCGGGGTCGACCTCGCGCTGTTCTCGGGTGACTCCGCGCGCGCGCCCGCGATCGTGGCCGCCTGCGCCGACGCCGGCGCGCACGCACTCGTGCTGGGGCCGCTCGCGGGTGCGCCGCCGAGCGCGGAGCTCGCCGCGTTCGACCGCGAGCTGCGGATCGCCGCGCGGCGCAACGGCATGCGCTTGCTTGGGCCCGACTCACTCGGCGTCGTGAACACCGCGCCCGACGTCGCTCTGTGCGCCGCTGTCGTCTCGCCTGGCCCGGCAGCGGGCGGCCTGGCGCTGGCTTGTGACTCGTCGGGCGCCGGCGCGGCTCTGCTGCAGCAGGCGCTGGCCGAGGGCGTGGGGATCTCGAGCTTCGCCTCGCTCGGCCGGCGCGCGGACGTGTCGGTGAACGACCTGCTGCAGTACTGGCAGGACGACGCCGCGACGCGCGCCGTGGCGCTCGGCGTCGCGGACGTGGGGAATCCCGCGAAGTTCGCGCGGATCGCCGCGCGCGTCGGCGAGCGCGTGCCGATCCACGCGCTCGCCGGCGACGGCGGCGCGCTCGGCTCTCTGCTCGCGGGCTGCGGCGTGAAGCTCTGGCGAACCCCGGCGGAGCTGCTCGCGGCGGCCCGCCGCGAGTGACTCACTTCTTGACCGGCTCCGCCGCGGCCGGCCGCTGAATCGACTTCAGGTAGGCCAGCAGCGAGTCGATCTTGTCGCGCACGTCGCTCTCATACTGCGGGCCAGCCGCGCTGCGTTCGAAGACTTCGCCCCAGATCGGCATGTTCGCGGGACCGTGCGCGCGCACCCGCCGCCGTCCGTCGATCATCTCGCGCAGCTCCACTTCGGGAAACACCCCGCCGCGCCGCTGCGAGATCAGCGTGAGATCGGCGGGCGCGACCTTGAGCTCCGCCGCGAACTCGCCGTCGCCCCGCCCGCGCAGACCGTGACACAGCATGCAGTGCTGCTCATAGAGATTGTGACCCGCCTGAGCCTCCGGTGACTCCTGCGCGCGTGCCCCGCTCGAGGCGCCGACCAGGGCAACCAGGGCCGCGAGCGCGGCGATCGAGAGTCTAGAGTGGCTCGTCGTGTGCTTCATCCGCCGGACGAAGTGCAACGCGCGTGCCCGCGCAGTGTTCGCGGTGCGCCCGAGTCCCCGAGGCGACGCGCCTCGACCCAGCGCGCGGCGCGGCAGAGCGTCACACCCGCAGGCGCACCGCGACCAGCTTGTACTCCGGGCAATCCGAGCGCGGGTCGCGCGAGGGACCAGTCACTCGGTTCGCGTGTGTTTCGGGGTAGTGGAACGAGAGGAAGAGCGCTCCGGGCTGCACGCGGGTCGAGAGCCGAACCCGCACGCGGCAGATCCCCCAGCGGCTCTCGACCGTGACCGGCGCGGAGTCCGCCAGACCTTCTCGCGCCGCGTCGTCCGGGTGGATCTCGAGCAGGTCGCCGGGCGCGAGCGCCCGGTTCGGGGTACGGCGAGTCATGGTGCCCACGTTGTACTGCTGCAGCACTCGGCCCGTGGTGAGTCGATAGGGGAATCCAGCGACTCCGCTCTCCGGGCTCGCCACATAGTCGACGACCGCGAGCCGCGCCCGCCCGCCCGCGAAGCCGCGCTGGTGCAGCCGCGCCGTTCCGGGATGCGCCGGGTCGGGGCACGGCCACTGCAGGCCGTCGGCCCCGAGCCGCTCGAACGAGACTCCGCCGAAGAGCTCGGGCGCCGCGAGCGCGATCTCGTCCATGACACTGTCCGGTGTCGGATGGCTCCAGCCGCAGCCCAGCGCGTTCGCGACGTCGCGAATCACTCGCCAGTCGGGTCGCGCCTCGCCCGGCGGCGCGGCCGCAGCGCGCACGCGCTGGATGCGGCGCTCCGCGTTGGTGAACGTGCCGTCTTGCTCCAGCCAGCCCGCGGCGGGAAGGACCAGGTGCGCGAAGGCCTGTGTCTCGGAGGGAAACAGCTCCTGCACCACGACGAACTCCAGGCGCGAGAGCGCCTCGCAGACGCGCGACTGATTCGGATCGCTCTGCGCGATGTCCTCGCCCTGGATCCAGAGCGCCCGCAGCC
>JBIOJK010000034.1:0-29148 GCA_044450765.1 Myxococcota bacterium
CCGCTGCGCATCGCGTACTTCGGCGCGGGCGAGCCCGTGACCTTCCTGCTCTTCGGGCCGCTGGCGGGCGCGGGGACTCAGTTCGCGCAGATCGGCGCGGTGACTCGCGGGTGTCTCGTCGTCTCGAGCGCCGTCGGCCTGCTCGCGATGGCGATCCTCTACATGCACCACTTCCCGCAGCACGACGCCGACAAGCGCCACGGCAAACGCACGCCGGTCGTCCGGCTCGGTCCGGTCGATGCGGGCCGGCTCGTGCCGCTCGTGCTCGCCCTGCCCTATGCGCTGCTCGCGCTCGGCATCGCCGCGGGACTCTTGCCGCCCGCGGCTTGGCTCTCCTTCCTCTCCCTGCCGTTCGCGTTGCTCGCCTCGCGCACCGCCCTGACCGCAGCGAGTGATCCCCGGCGAATGACTCAGGCGTTCGCGAACGTGTTCGGCTTGCACTTCACCGGGGGCCTGCTGCTCGCGGCGAGTCTTTTCTTCACGCGCGCCTGAGGCCGGCCCGCTCGGTCAGCCCGCGCTGACGGGGAAGCCCCGCGCTCGCGAAATCCGCTGCGGTTCGTGCCAGACTGCTCGTCCCGAAACCACTGGAGGTGTACCGATGATTCCGTCTCAGAACGCGATCGCGCGACTCGCCCTGGCCGCATCGCTCTCGGCCGGCCTGGTCGCGTGTTCGATGATGTCGAAGCCCGACGCGACGCCCGTCTCGGGCGTGGTCGCGGAGAACTCGGTCACCGCCATGGCGACGGTGCAGAAGATCGACCTCGCCTCACGCGTCGTGACTCTCAAGGGCGACAACGGGAACGTGATCACCGTGCACGCGGACGAGCACGTCAAGAACCTGCCGCAGGTGAAGGTCGGCGATCGCGTCACGACGACTTACTACGAGTCGATCGCCTACGAAGTCCACAAGCCCGGCGAGGCCGAAGTCGGCGTGAAGAGCGCCTCGGGTCTCGCCTCCGCCGAGCCCGGCCAGATGCCCGCCGGCGTCGCAGCGGACATCGTCCAAGTGACCGCCACGATCGTCGCGATCGACAAAGCCACCCCGTCGGTGACCCTGAAGCGGCCGGACGGTGAAGTGGTCGCGGTGAAGGTGAAGGACCGCGCGAAGCTCGACCGGGTCGCGGTCGGCGATCTCGTCGAGATCACCTACACGCAGGCGGTGGCGATCGTCGTGGAGCCGGCAAAAGCGGGCAAGTAGCTTCAGAGCTCGTTGCGCGGCCGCAGCGCTTGGAAGAGATCCTCGCCGGCGCCGTTCGCCGCCACGCGCAGCGCGCGCGCAGACGCGACGACGTACCACTGCCCCGCGGGGGACTCCGCGAACTCCGCGTAGCGCGCGAGCTCCGCGTCCGACAGTGACTCGAACGCGAACAGGTGCCAGCGCAGCAGCTCGTCGGCGGCCATCGGATACAGCTGCGGCTCCTCGCGCGCGGCGCGGTCGCGCAGCGAGCGGAACGCGGCGGCGTCGGTCCCGGACATCGCGCCGGAGAGCGAGGCGAGCGCGCCGTCGATCACCGCTCGGTTCACGAGCACGGCGCCCTTCGAGAGCAGCAGCGCGCGGTCGAGCCGGCGCAAGAGCTCGATCCGCGCGCTCGAGTAGCGCGACGGATCGAAGCTACGGCTGAAGGCCGCGAAGCGCTCGACGACCTTGGCGTCGCGCTGACTCGCGCGCGCGCTCAACACCTTGTGACCCACGCTCGAGCCGAGAAACTCGAACTGCGCGAGCGCCGCCTCCGAGTCCCAGTCGTCCGACAGGCTCGTCGCGACGCGGTCGAACAGGCGCTGCGCGCCGTAGGCCCGGCGCACGGCGGCGCGGAGCGGCTCCGCCTGGGTGGGCTGGAGCGAGTCGCCCAGCGAGTCGACCAGCGACTGGATCGCCGGCTGCCAGGTCGCGATCTGGAGCTCCGTCTGATTCGCGCGCAGCAGCGCGCGCGAGCCGATCGCCGGATCCGCTGCGGCTTCCGCGGGATGCGCGGGCAGCCCGATCGCCGGCGCGAACAGGCTGCAGCCGGCGGCGGCAGCAGCCGCGAGCAGAAGCGCGCTGACACGCGCGAAAGCGCGCGCCGCGTTCGCCGCCGATCTGCTCCGCTGTGCCGCCATCTGCGGGAATTTTCGGCCCAGACGGGCGACTGCTATAACGGTACGCCGGCCGCGGGGAGTCGAGCGAGGAGCCATGGGCGCACCCAGAGCGATCTCGCGCGCCGCCACCGTGACGGTCGCCGCGGCGCTGCTGGCCGCGCTGCACGCGCACGCCCAGGACGCGAAACCAGCGACCGCGGAACTGGCCGGCATCGAGTGGACCGGCGTGAGTGCGCTCGGCACCGCGGACCTCGCGGCGCGCCTGTTCACGCAGGCGCGGCCTTGGTGGAAGCTGTGGGCGGATCGGCCGCCCTTCGACGAGCCGACGCTCGAGGGCGACATGCAGCGCATCGCCGCCACCTACCGCGAGTACGGCCGCTACCGCGCGAGCGCGCGCTACGCGCTCACTTGGAACGAGTCACATGACCGCGTGCAGGTGCGCATCGACGTGGACGAGGGCTCGGCCGTGCACCTGTCGAGCTTCGCAGTCGACCTGTCCGAGATGCCGGGCGGCGAAGCGCGCTGGAAGTCGCGGCTGCTCCACAAGCTGCCTCTGCACGTCGGCGAAGTCTTCACGGTCGCCAGCTACGGCGCCGGGAAGCGCTCCATCCTGCAGCACCTGGCCGATGCAGGCTTTCCCGACGCCGCGATCAGCGGCGGCGGCGAGGTCGACCTGGGGAACGACACCGCCTCGGTCGACTGGGCGGTACATCCGGGGCCGCGCGTTGTGATCGGCGAGATCCGCGTCTCGGGCATGCAGACGGTGAGCGACGACGTGATTCGCAACGAGCTCACCTTCAAGACGGGAGACGTGTATTCGGACGCGGCGATCCAGAAGAGCCAGCGCCAGGTCTCCGACCTCGGACTGTTTCGCACGGCGCAGATCCGCATGGACGTCGACCCGAACGAGCCGCCGCCGGAAGGCGATCCGCCGGGCAAAGTCACTCGGCCGGTCAGCGTGGTCGTCGAGGAGCGGCCGCTTCGCAGCGTCCGCCTCGGGCTCGGCTACGGCACCGAGGACCGCCTGCGCGCGCAGATCGGCTGGCTACACCGAAACGTGTTGGGGCGGGCCGACAGTCTGGACATTCACGCGCGCTACTCGTCGCTCGCGACCGAGTTTCAGGCGACGCTGAAAGAGCCGCACCTGCCGGATTTCCGCACGACCTTGTGGCTCGACTCGCGGATTCGCGACGAGACCGTGCCGGCGTACGACGACGTCGCGCTGCTCTCGCGGGTGGCGGTCGAGCGCCCGCTGCGCCGCGGCTGGAGCGGCCAGCTCGGCTACAACCTCGAGTGGACCAGCGTGCGCAGCGTGCCGAGCGAGGTGGCGACCGGGCTCACGCACCCGCTCGACGACTACCTGCTCGGCTACGTCGACTTGAAGCTGCGGCGCATCACCGCGGACAGCCTCGTCGAGCCGACCAACGGCACCTGGCTCGAGGCGTCGCTGGAGACTGCGTCGAACTGGATCGGATCGCAGAAGAGCTACGTGCGCTGGACGATCGACGGGCGCGGCTTCCTGCCGCTGGGCCCGACCGTGATCGCGGCGCGCGCCATGTTCGGCACGATCTCCGGCTTCGGCGCGACCCACGGGGCGGACCTGCCGATCACCAAGCTCTTCTACGCAGGCGGCAGCGGAACCGTGCGCGGCTACGACTTTCAGCACCTGGGGACCGACGACGCGCCCGGCTCGCCGGTCGGCGGCGACAGCATTCTCAGCGGGTCGCTCGAGCTGCGCTTCCCGATCTGGCGCGCCCTGCGCGGCGCCACTTTCATCGACGCCGGGCAACTGTCTAGCGACCCCTGGGATTGGAAGCCCGAGAACCTACGCACCTCGGTCGGGTTCGGCTTCCGATACGCGACGCCGCTGGGACCGATCAGAGTCGACATCGCGAGCCCCCTGAACCCACCGGATGGCGTGGACCACGTGAGATTCTGGTTCGCGATCGGACAGCCGTTCTGAGATTCGAGCCCGCTGCCCGCACCGAAGATCCCGCAGTCACGAACTCGCTAGCCCGGAGTCAGCTCGGCCCGGGAGGCGGCCTTTGGGCTAAGATGGCCGTGTGACCCTTCGGCGCGACCGCGATGGACTGCGCCAGCTGTAAGAGAGCGAACCGCGTCGGGGCGCGGTTCTGCAGCGGGTGCGGCAGCCCGCTCGGGCTGCGCTGCCCCGCGTGCGGCGTGAAGTGTGAGCTCGATGCGCAGTTCTGCGACGGCTGCGGCGTATCGCTCGTGGCCCCCGCGAGCCCGGAAGCCGGCGCCGCGCGAAAGGTCGTCACGATCCTGTTCGCGGACCTCGTCGGCTCGACGTCGCTGCAGGAGCGCCTCGACGCCGAGTCCACGCGGCGCGTGATGGAGCGCTACTACGCCGCGATGCGCGCGCCGGTCGAGGCGCATCGCGGCGCGGTCGTGCAGCTGCTCGGCGATGGAGTCATGTGCGCGTTCGGCGTGCCGCACGTCGCGGAAGACGACGCGATCCGCGCGGTGCGCGCGGCGGTCGCCATGCAGCAGGCATTCCGCCAGTTCGCGCGCGAGGAGGGTGCCGTCGTGGGCAGCCTCGGCCTGCGCATCGCCGTGAACACGGGCGAGGTCGTCGTGAGTGACGAGCGACCGCACGGCATCGGCGACCCGCTGAACGTCGCCGGGCGCCTGCAGCAGGAGGCGCGCGAAGGGGACGTGCTGGTGGGCGAGGCGACGCGGCGCCTGGTCGGCGAGCAGGTGACCCTGGAGCACTTCGGCACCTTCGCGCTGCGGGGTCGCGCCGAGCCGGTGCCGGCGTACCGGGTCGTGTCACTCGAGCGCCCCGCGGGCGCGCCGGCGATCGCTTTCGTCGGGCGCGAGGACGATCTGCGGCGACTCACCGCGCTCTACGACGCTGCCGTCGCGAGGCCGGCCCCGCAGCTGGCGACCATCCTCGGCTCCCCCGGCCTGGGCAAGTCGCGCCTGCTCGACGAGTTCGCGCGCCGGCTCGGCGGGCGTGCGACCGTGCTGACTGCACGCTGTGACTCGGCCGGCGGCGCGACGTTCGCTCCCCTCGCCGGCGCGCTCCGCGCGCTGCTGCCCGGTGACGACCCGCCGGTCGGCGACGCACTGCGCCCCGACGAGCCCGACCGCGCGCGGATCGCGGCCGGGATCGCGGCGCTGCTCGCCGGCAGCCCGGCGTCGACCGAGGAGACCTTCTTCGTGGTGCGGCGCTTCCTGGCGGCGCTCGCGGCGGTGCGGCCCGTGGTGCTCGCGATCGACGACGTGCAGTGGGCCGAGCCGCTGCTGCTCGACCTGACCGAGCACTTGGTGCAATGGAGCGCCGGCGTGCCGCTGCTCGTGCTCGTCGCGGCGCGGCCCGAGCTGCGGGACACCCGCTTGTCCCTCACGACGCCCGGGGGACTCGTCAGCGCCGTCGTGACTCTCGGCGGCCTCGACGCCGGAGCGGCGGCGCGGCTCGCTGCGAACGTCGTCGGCGCGGACGAGCTTCCGGCCGCCCTCGCCGGCCGCGTCCTGGCCACGAGCGAGGGCAACCCGCTGTTCGTCGGCGAACTCGTGCGCATGCTGGTCCAGGACGGCGCCCTGAAGCGCGACGGAGACCGCTGGACGACGGGCGTCGCACTCGCCGACATCGAGATGCCGCCCACGATCCACGCGCTGCTCGCCGCGCGCATCGAGCGGCTGCGCCCCGAGGAGCGCACGGTGCTCGAGCGCGCGGCGGTCGTCGGGAGACACTTCTCGCGTGCGGCCGTCTCCGCGCTCCTGCCGCGCGAGCTCAGCGATCTCGATGCTCGCCTCGAGTCACTCCGCCGCAGCGAGCTGATCGAGCCCGACACAGGCTGGTTTCTCGGCGAGCCGGTGCTGCGCTTCCACCACGCGCTGATTCGCGACGCCGCCTACCGCCGCGTGCTCCGCGGTACCCGCGCTGAACTGCACGGCCGCTTCGCGGATTGGATCGTGAGCCGGGTCGGCGACAGCGTCGAACACGACGAGACGATCGGCTGGCACCTCGAGCAGGCGCACCAGCACCTGCGCGAGCTCGGCCCGCTCGACGCGCGCGGCCGGGACCTCGGCGAGCGCGCGGCGAAGTATCTCGCGGCCGCCGGCCGCCGCGCGCTGGCGCGCGACGATTTGCCCGTCGCCGCGAACCTGCTCGGGCGCGCGCTCGAGCGGCTCGAGCCGACCGACCCGGCCCGCGCCGAGCTGACCCTCGACCGCTGCGAGTCGTTGCTTGCGGCCGGCGACGTCACACCAGCGGCGGCCGCGATCGCCGATCTCGCGCGCTTCGCCGCGGGCTCGGACCGTCTCCAGGCCTGGCACACTTGCTTCGCCGGCCAGCTCGCCGCACTGACCGATCCCCAGTCACTGCACGCGACGGCGAGCGCGGTCGCGGCGGCGGCCCAATCGCTCGCCGCTGCCGGAGACACCGCGGGCGAGGCGAAGGCGCACTCGGTGCACGCGCTCGCGCTCCAGCGCCTGGGCAAGGTCGGCGCCTGCGAGGCCGCGCTCGACCTCGCGCTGGCGGCGGCGCGCCGCGTGCGCGACCGCCGGCGCTCGAACGCGGTTTTGGCAGGGGCGCCGCTCGCCGCGCTCTGGGGGCCGAGCCCGGTCACTCGCGCGAGTGGGCGCTGTCTCGACGTCGTGCGCGTGCTGCGCATCACCCAGGGCGCGCCCGCGGTCGAGGCCGTCGCTCTTCGCTGTCAGGCCGTGCTCGAGGCGCTGCGCGGGCGCACCGACGCCGCGCGCCGCATGCTCGCCTCCTCGCGGCGGATGGTCGAGGAGCTGGGCCTGACGCCGCAGCTGCTCGAGACCGACGTCTTCTCCGGCCTCATCGACTTGCTCGAGGGCGACCCGGTCGCAGCCGAGCGCTGCCTGCGCGGCGCGTACGAGGGGCTCCGCGAGCACGGCCTCGGCATCGACGCCGCGCGCGCGGCCGCGCTGCTCGCGCGCGCTCTGCTCGCGCAGGGCCGTGTCTCGGAAGGCGAGGCGCTGAGCGAGGCCAGTGAGTCACTTGCCGGAGACGACCTTCAGGCGGCGATCTCCTGGCGCGGCGCGCGCGCGCAGGCGCTGGTGCGGCGCGGCGAGCACGCGCTCGCCGTCGACTTCGCGCGCGCCGCGGTCGAGATCGCCGCGGCGACCGACGCGCTCCTGCACCACGCCGACGCGCGCAGCTCGCTCGCGACGGCGCTGCGCGCCGCGGGCCGCAGCGCGGAGGCCGACACCGAAGAGCGTCGCGCGATCGAGCTCTGGGAGGCCAAGGGCGCGACCCTGCTGGCCGAACGCGCGCGGCGCAGCGCTGAGCCGCGCGCCGCGCTCCCCTCCGCGAGCGCCGAGCCCGCGGCGCGCGTGCCCCCGAGGGTGCGGCCCAACGCGGCGACCGCGCTTGTGACTCGCCTGGACGCCATCGTTCGGGCCCGCGACGCCGAGGGCCTCTCGCGACTGCTCTCGGACAGCCTCTCGATCGTGCACCACCCCACGCGCACGGAGCTGGGGGCCGAGGGCGGGCTGAACATGCTCGCAATGCTGCTCCGGGCCGAGAACCTCTCGTTCCGCAACGAGCTGCTGGCGACGCTCGGCGACTCACTCGTGCTGTGTCACACGCACAACTCGATCACGGCGCTCGGCGACGACGACGTCGCCCCGTTCGGCGCGATCGACGGCGACCTGGTCGCGTTGATGGAGGTCGACGGGAGCGGACGACAGCGGCGCGCCGAGCTCTTCGCAGTCGACCGGCTGGGCGACGCCGTGGCGCGGCTGTACGAGCTGCATGCGGAGTCGCTTCCCGACGGCCCGGTGCGTACTCGTGCGGCGGCGACGGCGCGCTCGGTGGCCGCGGTGCTAGGCGTCGCGGGAGACCCTGCGGCGTTCCGGGCGGCCCTCGCGCCGCATCTGGAGTTCGTCGACCACCGCCAGCTCGGCTTCGGGAAGTCGCGCGGCGCCGACGCGGTGCGGCGCGACAATCTCGTGCTGTACGACGTGTCCGAGGAGATCCAAACGCCTGTCGACGCGCTGCTCGCGCTGCGCGCCGACGGGCTCGTCGCGCAGCGGACCTTCCGCGGCGTCGATCGTGCGAGCGGCGGCCCGTTCGAACGCGACCTCCTGGAGCTCTGGTGCTTCGGCGCCAACGGCCTTCTCGAGCACCTCGAGCACTTCGATCCCGCCGACGCGAGCAGCGCCCTCGCGCGCTTCGAGGAGCTCGCGGCCGAGTCAGCCCCCGCGCGAGTCTTGCCGCGCGTGCGCCCGAACGCGGCGACCGCGAACGCGGCGCGCATGGATGCAGCGGTCGAGGCGCGCGACTTCGAGGCGTTCCGGAGCCTGCTTCGCGACGACGCCGAGGCCGTCTACCATCCCACCGGCACGAGATACGAAGAGTCACGAGCGCTCGAAGGCTACCGCGTGATCGTCGAGACAGAGGGCGCTTCCCTGCGGCACGAGCCGCTGGCGAGCCAGGGCGACTCGCTCGCGCTGTCCCGCGTCTCCCTGTCGATTCCCTCCGGTTCCGAGGACAGCTTCATCGCGTCGCACGGCGCCGTCGACTCGGACTCGTTTCTGGTGACCCAGGTCGACACCGTCGGCCTGCGCCGGCTATCCGAGTTCTTCGCCACCGACCGGCTGGGAGATGCGATCGTCCGGCTGTACGAGCTCTACGCCGAGTCGCTCCCCGAAGGTGAGGCGCGCAACGCCGGGGAGCGGGTGGCGCGCTCGATGCGCGCGATGTTCGACGCCCCAGAACTCGAGCGCCTGGCCGAGGCGTTCGGGCCGGGCATCGAGCTCGTCGACCGGAGCTCGCTCGGAATGTGGTCGGCGCGGGGAATGGCGGCGGCGCTCGAGCACTTCCGCACGCTGGCAGAGGTTGCGAGCAACGTCGCCTTCCGCGAGTACGAGATCCTCCGGCTCGAGCCCAGGGCAGCGCTCGTGCGCCGGACTCACTCGGGAATCGATCGCGCGAACGGTGGCGCCTACGAGACGCGCCTGGTCCTTCTGATGCTGTTCGGCGGCGATGGCCTGCTCGTGCGGGTCGAATGGTTCGACGCCGACCGCGAAGCCGAGGCGTCCGCACGGATCGACGCGCTGACCGCCCGCGTCGAGGCCCCGCAGCGCCGCGTGCGGCCGAACGCCGCGACCGCGAACGCGGTACGGCTGGACGCGGCCGCTGCCGCTCGGGACTTCGCGGCGTTCAAGGACCAATTCGCCGCCGACGCGCAGGTCGTACACCATCCGACGGAAACGACCTTCGAAGAGAGCCGGAACTTTCCGGATTACGAGCGGCTCCTGCAGGCGCCGGCGCTCGAGTTCGCGAATCGACCGATCGCGACCCTCGGCGACTCACTCGCGCTGTTCCGCGCTTCGATGTGGATCGGTGCGACGCCGCTCGATATCGGCGAGACGGCCAACGAGTGGCTGCTTCTGACGGAAGTGGACGCCGCGGGCCGCCGGCGCCACACCGAGTTCTTCGCCGCCGACCGCCTGGGCGATGCCACCGCACGGTTGTACGAACGCCATGCCGAGTCACTTCCCGAGGGCGCTGCGCGCGTGCGCGCGGCGGCGACGGCGCGGTCGGTCTCTCGCTGGCTGAAGTCGTTCGACGATTTCGAACACTACGTCGTGCCCGAAGCCGAGTTCGTGGATCACCGTCCCCTCGGGTTCGGTTCGCTGCACGGAGTGGAGCTCGTGAGGCGCGCGACGCGCGCGCAGCTGGAGCTCGCGCGCGACATCGTGTTCCGCGTCGACGACGTCCAAGCGCTGCGCTCGGACGCCTTCCTCGTGCGCTCCGTGACGTCGGGAGTCGACCGCGCGAGCGGCGGCGCGTACGAGAGACCCCTCCTGATCATCGGCATCTTCGGCGCGGAAGGCCTCGCGACTCGCGTCGAGTGGTTCGAACCGGAGCGCGAAGGCGAAGCACTAGCACGCTTCGACGCGCTGACCGCCGAGTCACCGAAGCGAGCGCGCCGCTTGCGCCCCAACGCGGCGACCGCCAACGCGGCGCGGCTTCAGGCCGCGATCTCCGCGCGCGACGCAGGAGCGTTCCCCGCGCTGTTCACCGAGAACGCAAAATCGGTTCACCACCCGACCGGAGCCGTGTACGAGCGGAGCGGAGTCCTCGAGAGCCTCGCCCTCATCCTCGAGGCGGAGGACGCGGTGTTCCGGTCCGAGCCGCTCGCGACGCTCGGCGAGTCGCACGCTCTGTGTCGATCTTCCCTGTCGCACGGCGGATTGACGAGCGGTGACTTCGCGCCCTTCGGCGCGTCCGAGACCGATCTCGTCGTGCTGATCGAGGTCGATGCGCACGGGGCACGCACGAGCGCCGAATTCTTCGCGCCCGACCACCTGGCCGAGGCCGTCGTGCGCCTGTACGAACGCTACGCCGAGTCACTTGCCGCGGGACCCGCGCGCGAACGCGCCCTGGTAACCGCCCGCACGGCGTCGAGCCTGGCGTTTCCGTTCGAGGTCGAGCGACACGCGCAGTCATTCGGACCCAGCGTCGCCTTCGCCGATCACCGGCCGCTCGGCATGGGCACCGTGCTCGGGGTCGAGGGGCTCGCGCGCTGGCTCGGCAGCCTGAGGGAGACGGCTGGCGATCTCGTGTTCCGGATCGACGACATCCTGGCTCTCCGCCCCGACCAGCTGCTCGTGACCACGACCTCGGCGGGCACCCTTCGCGCAGGCGGCGGCGCCTTCGAGCAGCGGAGCGCGCAGCTCTATGTCGTCGGTCCGGACGGACGCGTGGCGAGCGTCGAGTGGTTCGACATCGAGCAGCTCGACGACGCGCTCGCGCGCAGCGACGCACTCGCCGCCGAGTCATCGGCGCTCGAGCGCCGCGTGCGATCGAACGCGGCGACCGCGAACGCCGCGCGTCTCGACGCCGCGGTCGCCGCGCGCGACGTCGACGCGTTCCTGCCCTTCATCCGCGACGATCTCGTGTCGGTGCACCACCCGACCGGCACCACCTACGACCGTGAAGGAGCGGTCGTCCGCCTGCGCGCAGCGCTGCGGGCCGAGCAGCTGATGTGGGTGCGCCAGCCGCTGGCGGCGCTCGGGGACTCGCTCGCACTGTGCAGGCTCGTGGCATCCTCGATTGGGCAGTCCGGGAGACATTTCGACGTCGGCGCCGCTCGGCACGAGATGATCGAGCTGATCGAGGTCGACGCGCTGGGTCGCCGCGGCCGGCTCGAGACATTCGCGGACCACCACCTCGGCGACGCCTTGATCCGGCTGTACGAGCGCTACGCCGAGCTCCAGCCCGAGGGGCCCGCGCGCGACGGCGCCGCTGTCTTCGCCCGCGCCACTCGGGCGATGTTCGAGGCGCCGAACCTCGAGCGCCTGGCCCAGGTGTTCGCTCCGAGCATCGAGCTCGTCGATCATCGGTCACTCGGCACCTGGTCCGCGCGCGGAGCGGACGCGGCGCTGCAGCACTTCCGCTCGCTGCTCGAGCTCGCCGGCGACATCGAAATGCGCGAGTACGACGTACTCGCCGTGGAGCCCGCTGCGTCACTCGTGCGCCGAACTCACCGCGGCATCGACCGCGCGAGCGGAGGCTCGTACGAACGGCGCTTCATTACGCTCAAGGCGTGCGGGAGCGACGGCCGGCTCACGCGGCTGGAGTGGTTCGACGCCGACCGCGAAGCGGAGGCGCTCGCGCGCTTCGCTGCAGTGACTGCCGAGCCGCGCACCGCGCGCTTCTCGAATGCGGCGACGCGGACCGTCGAGCGGATGGAGCGGGCTTGGGCCGAGCGCGACTGGCCAGCGGTGGCCGCGATGTCGGCTCCCGGGTTCCGCATGGACGACCGGCGCGCGGTGGTCGGGCTGCCGCTCGCGGGCCAGGACTTCCAGGTCAACTTGCGGCGCATGTTCGACATGCCGGCCAGCCGCTGGCTGCTCGCGCCGATGGCGACGCGAGGTGAGTCATTCGCGCTGTTCCACTCGCGGTTGACCGGAGAGGCGCGCGGCGGCGGCCCGGTCGAGTTCGAGCATCTCTCGCTCGTCGAGCTGGACCCGGGCGGGCAGTATCTCGCGCTCGTCGTATTCGACGCGGAGGACGTGGACGGGGCGTACGCCGAGCTCGACCGGCGCTACGTCGCCGGCGAGGGCGCGCCCTGGGCGGAGCTGATCGCCCACCAGCGGGCGCTCGCGCAAGCAGCCGTCACTCACGACGAGGCCGCCCTCGAGCGCCTGCTGCCGGCCGACTTCACGGCCTTCAACCGCCAGCGCTTCGGCGGCACCGGAGAGCGCACGAGCCGGGAGCGGTTCATCGCGTTCAGTCGCGCGCTTGCGGATCTCGACGTTCGCGGAAATTTCCGGCTGGATCACCTGCTGCGGATCTCGGCGACCGCAGCCGTTGCTGCGATGACCTGGCACGGCACGCGCGACGGCGGCGCGTTCGAGGTGTTGCAGTGTGTCGTGTGCACTCACGACGGCCACCGCCTTCACTCGTGGGAGATCCTCGATCTCGACCAGCTCGACCAGGCATACGCCCGATACGACGAGCTGACCGCCGAGCAGGTCACCCCGAGCATCGAGAATGCGGCGACGCGGGCGATGGTGCGCGGCCAGGAAGCAGTGAGAGGTGGCGACTGGGAGCGATTCTCGGCGCTCTTCCGACCCGACTTCCGGAACAGCGACCGACGCCGGATGGTGCTGCTCGAGCTCGATCTGGCTCAGTTTCTCGAATTCCTTCACTCGTTCCTCATGCGCCAGCAGACGACGTTCGAGCTCGTCGCCACCCGCGGCACTCGCCTGGCGATGCTCCGTTTCCGCTGGGCCATGAGCGAAGACGGCTCCGCAGGACCGAGCGAGGGAGACTTCCTGACGATCGCCGAAGTGGACGAGGCGGGCGCCATCGCCGCGCAGGTCTTCTTCGACGCCGACTCACTCGACGCTGCCTACGCCGAGCTCGACTTGCGCTACGCCGCCGGCGAGGCCGCGTCCTTTGCGGGCGTCTGGGATGCACTGCAGCAGCGCACTCGAGCGCACGCCTCGCGCGACTGGGAACGCCTGGCAGACCTCCTGCCGGCCGATCTCGTCACCG
Organism: Myxococcota bacterium; assembly: GCA_044450765.1. GTDB lineage: Bacteria > Myxococcota_A > UBA9160 > SZUA-336 > SZUA-336 > VGRW01. Next base: position 13,085 of record JBIOJK010000034.1, read on the forward strand.
AGGATCACCGCCCGGTCCGCTGGGGCAGCCTGCGCTCGCGCGACGAGTATCTGGCGAGGGTCCGAGCGCTCGTCGAGCTCGCGCCCGATGTCACGCTGCGCTTCGAACACGTGTTGGGCTTCGACGAACGCAGGGCCCTGTTCGTCCTGCGCTGGACGGGCACCCGGGAGGGAGGAGCATTCGAGATTCCCCTCGTCAGCGTGAGCGTGCTCGACGCAGAGGGGACCACGCGCGCCCTGCATCTCTTCGACCTCGAGCAGCTCGGCGAGGCGCGCGCGCTCTACGACGCGCTGCAGCGCTCCCCGTCGGCGCCGCGCATCGAGAATGGAGCGACCCGGTCGTTGGAGCGGCTGCGGCAGGCCTGGATGGCGCGCGACTGGGACGGCGTGGCGGCGAGCCTGGCGCCAGGCTTTCGCCAGATTGATCGCCGGCCGATGATGCAGCTCGACCTGGATCGAGACCAGTTTCTCGCCTTCATGCGCGAGGTCTACGACATGAGCTCCTCCCGGCTCGAGTCGGAGGTCCTCGCGACCCGTGGAGCTCGCCTGGCCGTGGCCCGGGTACGCTTCGAGGGAGCCGACGACTCGATCGGCTTCACTGAGATCGACTCACTCGCCTTGATCGAGGCCGACGAGCACGGCAACCGCTCGGCGATGGTCCGGTTCGAGGCCGACGATGTCGACGGGGCCTACCGCGAGCTCGATCTGCGCTATGCGGCCATCGATCCGGACTACGAGAGACTGAATGAATTCACAACGGCCGCGGACCGGCGCGACTGGGATGCCGTCGCCGCGCTCGTGGCGCCGGACTTCGTCATGGACGACCACCGCCCCCTGGGCTGGGAGACTCTGCACGGGCCACAAGCGTGGATCGACACGATGCGAGCGCTGGTCGAGCTCGCTCCCGACGTGCGCCTGCGGATCGATCACTTCGCGCGCACGGGCCTCGCATCGCTCATCGTCTCGACGTGGGTGGGCACGCGCGACGGCGGCGCGTTCGAGGACCCGAAGGTCGTGGTCTCCGAGCTCGGCCCCGACGGCCGCTTCCGCCGCATGAGCCAGTACGACCTCGCCCAGCTCGACGCTGCGCGGGCCCGCTATGAGGATTTGGGTCGCGAGGCAAGCGGGGCGCGCAGCGAGAACGCCGCGACGCGCGCGGTGTACGAGCTCGACGCCGCGCTCGAGGCCTACGACTCGGAGCGGGTCGCTGCCAGATACGCGGCGGACTACCGGCACTTCGATCGGCGCAGGATGATGCACTTCGAGCTCGATCGAGACGGCCAGCTCGAGCTGTTGCGTGTCACCTCGAAGACGAGCTACGTGCGGTTCGTGAGAGAAGTGCTCGCCGTGCGCGGGGAGCGACTCGCGCTCACCCGGGTGCAGTGCCAGATGACGGACCGCGGCTCCGGGGCGAGCGATCTCGAGTGGCTCTCGGTCACCGAGGTAGACGACGCCGGCGCCTTTGCGGCGACGGTCATGATGGACCCCGACGACCTCGACGCCGCACACGCCGAGCTCGAGCGGCGCTTCGCGGCTCTCGAGCGCAGCGAGTCGAGCAATCCGCTTCACATCCCGCCGAATACGGCGTCGCGCGCGAGTGAGCGCATCGAGCAGTCACGCGCCACGGAGGACTGGGACGCTGTCAGAGCGCTGTGTGCGCCGGCGATGGTGTTCGACGACCGCCGCAGCGTCGCTCTTGTGACGGGCGATCGCGAGCTGTTCGTCTCAAAATTGCGCGTGTCGGTCGCCAACCGCGCGCGCGTCGCGCTCACGCTGCTTGCGACGGCCGGCGACCGACTCTCGCTCCATCGTCTGCGCTCGAGCGGCGCGAGCGAAGACGCCGCAGCTTGGGAGACCGAGAACCTCTGCGCGACCGAGGTCGACGCCGAGGGTCGAGTCACGGCCGTCGTGATACTCGACGCGGACGACCGCCGCAGCGCCAGTATCGAGATGTTCGAACGCTACTTCCGCGCCGAGGGCGCGCTCCACACTCCGGCGTCGAGCATGGAGATCGTGCGCGGGCTGAACGGCCGCGATCTCGGTCGCATCCGCGCGGCGCTGGGGGACGACTTCTACTTCCACGATCACCGGCGCACCGGCCTCGGCCGTATCGGCAAGGCCGACGAGTACGTCGCTTCGGTCGCCGCGATCTACGAGCAGTCACCGGACGCGTGCACCGACACCCTGTACCACGTCGCCGTCGAGAGGCACGGGTCCCTCAGCGTCGGCCGGCTGTTCGGAGCGCTCCGCGACGGGGGCCCGTTCGAATCGGTCTTCGTGCGCCTGAATCTCTTCCGCGAGAGCCGGCTCGTCGCCACGGAGCTCTTCGAGCTCGAGGATCTCGCGCTCGCGCGCGCGCGCTTCGCCGCGCTGCGGCCGTCTCGATGACCCTGCGACGTCTCCTCGCGCTCACCGCCTCCGCGCTTGCCGGCGCGGTGGTCTTGCTCGTCGTCCTCGCGGGCGCTGCGATCGTCGCGCTCTCGCACGGCTGGCAGCGCGAGCGCATTCGCGCGGAGCTCGAGGCGCGGCTCCAGAGCGCCTTGTCCGAGGCCGGAGTTCGCGGCGAGCTGCGCATCGGCGCGCTCAGCGGCCCGCTGCTTCCGGAGCTGACGCTGCGCGACGTCTCGCTCGAACGCGATGGAGTCAGCGTCGCGCGGATCGGCAGCGCGAGCCTCGAGCTCGACCTGCGCCGGCTCTACGCGGAGCGGCGCGTGATCGTGTCTCGCCTGCGTGTAGAGGATGCCGCCCTTTCGGTCGCGCCCGACGCGCGCGGCGCGTGGCCGTGGACGCTCGAGCCGCCGCGTCCCGCGGAGCCGATCGCGCCCGCGACGGCGCGGCCGATCTCGCTCGAGATCCGCGAGCTCGAGCTGGCAGCGCTCGGGCTCGACGCGACGTGGACCCAGACGGGCCGGCCCAGTCACGTCGCCGGCACGCTGGCGGGGACGCTACACGGATGGGTGTTGCCCCGCTCCGGCGATCCGTCCTGGCCCGACTCCGCGCAGGCCTCGCTGAGCGTGGAGCCGGGAATCGTCGCTGGCCGCGCGCTGCTCGGCGCCGAGCTCTCCGCCGCGCTCGACGGCTCGCAGCTGCGGCTCGACCCCTCGCACTTCGAGAGCGCGTTCGGGACTCTGCGAGTCACTGGCCAGACTGATCTCGCCGGCTGGCTTGATCCCGACGCCCGCGCCAGCGCGCGGCTCGAGGGCGAAGCCGACGCGCTCGACCTCGCGGTGATGCTCGCGCGTCCCGACTTGGCAGGAACCGTCGGGGGAAAGCTCCGCCTCGACGCGACTCACGAGGCCGGCACCCCGCTCGAAGACAGCCGCGCGGAGCTCGTGCTCGCGCTGACTCCCTCGCGGGTCGGCCGGCTGTCGATCGCGAGCGGCGAGGTGCGCGGCGTCTACGACAAGGGACGCTGGCAGCTCGAGCGGGCGCAGTTCGCGTCGAACGCCGGCCGACTCACGGCCCGCGGCAGCGGCGACCTCGAGCGGATCACCTCGCTCGAGGCGAAGCTCGACATCTCCGATCTGGGGACGCTGGCCGCCGTCGCGTCGGCGGACGCGCGCGGCTCGGCTCGCGCGGGGATCTCGCTCTCCGGCACCTGGCGCGCGCCCAGCGGCACGCTCGAGCTCGAGACACAGGACCTTCGCGTCGCCGGCTTTGCGCTCGGCCGCGTGCAGCTGCGCGCCCGCAGCAGTGGTCTCGATCGCTACCGCATCGAGCCGCTCTCGCTCGACGCGCCGGATCTCCAGCTCGCCGCCGACGGTCCCGTCCTGCTGCGCCGAGCTGCGGGCGGTGTCCGGATCGAGCGGGCACAGCTGCGCTCCGCGCAGGGCGAGACGATCGAGCTCGGCGGCACCGTCTCGCCCAAGGCGGTGCGCGGGCTGCGAATCGAGCTCGCGCACGTCGCGCTCGCGCGCGTGGGCGCGCTGGCGGGAGTCGAGGAGTCACTCGGCGGGCGCCTGAGCGGCGTCCTCACGGCGGACGGCCCGCTGCCGCGACCGGCGCTCCAGGGCCATCTCACTTGGGACTCACCGCAGCTCGGCGACGTGTCGGCGGACGCGATCGCGGTCGACCTGGTCACTCGAGACGGGCAGCTGCGCGCCGACGGACGCATCAGCGCGCGCGGCCGCGACCTGCTGACCGCGAGCTTCGCGACGCCCTGGTCCGCGCGCGCCGACCCCGCCCGCGCGCTGGAGCGCCCCGAGACCGTCCTGCAGGTCCGCGGGAAGGATCTCGAGCTGTCGCTGCTCGAGGAGCTCGTGCCGGCGACCCTGACGCGCGTCGGCGGGAAGGCCGATCTGCGGATCGAGCTGCGCGGCGGAACGCCGGAGCCCGCGCTGGACGGCGAGCTCTCGATCGAGGATGCGCGCTGCGAGGTGCCCTCGCTGGTGCAGAGCTTCGGCCCGCTCGACGCGCACCTCGTGCTGGCGGGCGAGACACTGCGCGTGGACGCGTTCCGACTGCGCGCCGGCGACCGCGGCCTGGTCGAGGGGACGGGCGAGGTGAAGCTCGCGAATCTGCGGCCCGCGCTCGCCGATCTCAGGCTCGCGGTGCACGACTTCCCGGTGCGCTGGCAGACGACCCTGCAGGCCCAGGCGAACGGCGCGCTCTCGCTCAGGGGCCCGCCGGAGTCACTGCTCGCGCAGGGCGAGCTGGAGCTCAGCGCGCTGCGCTACTCACTCGCCGGCGGCTCCGATCCGCTGCTGGGCGAAGTGACGATCCGCGACTCGAGCGCGGTCGTTCGCGCGCCGCGCGCGCCGCGCGCCGCGGCCCCCGAGTTCTACGATCGCGCCAGCGTCGACGTGAAGATCGACATCGCCAAAGACGGCCGCGTGCAGGGCCAGGGGGCGAACCTCGAGATTGGCGGGCAGCTGCTCGCCGCCAAGAGCCCGAGCGGGCCCCTGGTCGTGAAGGGCGCGATCGACACGCATCGAGGGAGCTACCGCATCCACGGCAAGACGTTCATCGTCGAGCTCGCGCACGTGGCCTTCACCGGGCGGCCCGATCTCGACCCCGATCTCGACGTGCGCGCCATGCACCGAGTGCGAAACATTCGCGTGTATGCGCTGGTGCGCGGCCGCGCGTCGGCCCCGCAAATCCAGCTCTCGAGCGACCCGCCCTACCCGCAGGACGACGTCCTCGCGCTGCTCTTGTTCGGGAAGACGCGCGACGAGCTCAGCCAGCAGCAGGCCGGCGCTCTGCAGTCCGCGATCGCCAGCAGCGCGGGTGCGGCGGCGCTCGACTCGCTGAGCGAGCGGCTCGGCTTCGACATCCCGCTCGACACACTCGAGGTCGGCGACTCGAACTCGAAGGACGAGACCGAGGTCGGCATCGGAAGCTATCTGACCGAGGACGTCTTCGTGCGCTATGGGCGGGGCTTCGGCACGGACTCGCAGAGCAACGTGCGCGTGGACTGGCGCTTCCAGAAGCGCTGGAGCGTCGAGACCTCGTTCTCGACGACCGGTGACTCGTCTGCCGACTTGATCTGGAACTACGACTACTGACTTCGAGGAGCTGCCCATGACCGAGAGCGCCGTGCACTACGAGAAGGACGGCGCCCTTGCGCTCGTCTCACTGAATCGCCCGCGCTATCGCAACGCGCAGAGCTGGCAGATGCTGGACGAGCTCGACGCGGCGCTCGAGCGCGCGCAGCAGGATCGCGAGGTCGGCGTCGTGGTCGTGCGCGGCGAAGGCGAGCACTTCTCCGCGGGTCACGACCTCGGCACGCCCGAGCAGGTCGCGGATCGGGAGGCGCGCGGGGTGCCCGCTGTCGGCGTCGGCGAGTACGAGGCGTTCCGCCGCTACAACCTCGACCTGACCTTGAAGTGGCGGAACCTGCCCAAGCCGACGGTCGCGATGGTGCGCGGCTACTGCATCTACGGCGGCTGGATGATCGCAGCCGCGATGGACGTGATCTTCGCCTCGCCCGACGCGCGCTTTCTCGCCGGCCAGGTCGAATACTTCTCTACACCGTTCGATGTCGGCTTCCGCAAGGCCAAGGAGCTCCTGTTCGAGAGCCGCTTCATCGACGCCGACGAAGCGCGCGCGCTCGGCTTCGTGAACCGGGTGATTCCCGCGGCCGAGCTCGAGCGCGAGACACTGAGCTGGGCGCGGCGCGTGGCGGAACAGGGCTATGGAACCCTGCGCATGGCGAAGCTCGCGGTCAACAAGATGCAAGACCTGGTCGGCTTCTCCGCGGCCATGGAAGCGGCGTTCGCGGACTTTCTGGTCATGGCCCACATGGGCGGCCACCCGCGCAAGCCAGCCGAGCGGCGCCGCCTGCCGGGAGTCGAGCTCGCGGTGCGCGGCACGCGCGGCGAGCGCTCGAGCTAGCGCGCGTGCGACACTGGCGCTCCAACGCGAGGGAGCCGCAGCGATGGCCGGGCTAGTCGAACGCTCCGATTCCGACGGCGTCGCCGTCCTGTGTCTCAATCGGCCCGAGGTGCTGAACGCCCTCTCGCCCAAGCTCTTCGCCGAGCTCCGCTCGCACGTGGACTGCATCGCGCTCGAGACCGAGAGCGTCGGCTGCGTCGTGCTGCGCGGCGCCGGCCGCTCGTTCTCGGCCGGAAACGATCTGCGCGCGATCCAGGCCGGCGAGCGCGCCTCGTCGCCGCACTTCCAGGCGGAGACACTCGACGCGATCGAGCGCCTGCCGCAGCCGGTGATCGCAGCGGTGCAGGGTCACTGCTACACGGGCGCGCTCGAGCTGGCACTGGCGTGCGACCTCCTCGTCGCCGGGGAGTCGGCTCGCTTCGCCGATACGCACGGGAAGTTCGGCATGACTCCCACCTGGGGCATGAGTCAGCGGCTGCCCCGCCGCATCGGCCCGCTGCGCGCCAAAGAGCTGATGTTCAGCGGCCGCCCGCTCAGCGGCGCCGCAGCCGTGGCGATCGGCCTCGCGAATCAGTGCGTCCCCGACGCCGAGCTCGAGTCGACCGCGCTCGCGCTCGCGCGCGAGATCGCGGCGAACTCCTGGTTCACCCTGCGCACCGAGAAAAGGCTGATCCGCGACGGCGAGTCACTCGGTCTGGCCGACGCGCTGGCCTTCGAGCGCGCGAACAGCCCGGGCGCCGGGCCCGACATGGCGGAGCGGCTGAAGGCCTTCGGGAAGCGCGGCTGAGTCGAGGGCGGAGCCGGCGCGATGCGGCGCGTCGTTCCGGACGACCGAGCGGCCCTGCTCGCCTGGCCCCCTACGCGCGGTCTCTCTCTCGCGGAAGTGAGTGAGCGCCTCGCGCGCTACGGCGCGAACGACGTGCTCGAAGAGCGCCGTTCGGCCTGGCGCGAGCTCGCCCGAGGGGCCGCTGGCGATCCCATGCTCTGGTTCCTGCTGGCGATGGGGATAGCGTACGCGCTGCTGGGGGAGCGAGCCGAGGCGATCACGCTGTTGGTCTCGATCGCGCCGCTCATCGGAATGGACGCGGTGCTTCAGCGCAGGACCCAGGCCTCCACCGCCGGCCTGCGCAGCCGGCTCGCCGAGAGCGCGAGCGCCCTTCGCGGCGGCGAGACCCGCGACGTGCCCGCGCGCGAGCTCGTGCCCGGCGATCTGGTCTTCGTGCACGCGGGCGAGTCGTTCCCGGCCGACGGTCTGGTCGTCGCCGGAGCCGAGCTGCAAGCCGACGAGTCACTGCTCACCGGCGAGGCGTACCCCGTGCGGAAAAGCCCGCTCGCGAGGACGCACGGTCTGGCTCTTGCCGGCGAGCATTGGGCGAGCGCCGGAACGCGCCTGCTCGCTGGAGGGGCCACGCTCCGCGTGATCCACACGGGTGCAGAGACTCTCTACGGCGGGATCGCGCGCTCGGCGCGACTCGAGGTGCACGCGCAGACCCCACTTCAGCTCGCCGTCGGGAGCCTTGTGCGCGTGCTGCTCGGCGCCGCGCTCGTGCTCTGCGCGGCTCTCGCGTGGGTGCGCATCCGACAGGGGTTCGGCTGGGGCGACGCGCTCGTGAGCGCGGCGACGCTCGCGGTGGCGGCTTTGCCGGAGGAGTTCCCGGTCATCTTCGCGGCCTTTCTCGGCGTCGGCGTCCACCGGCTCGCCCGCCGCAAGGCGCTGGTACGCCGGGCGGTCTCGGTCGAGAACATCGGCCGCGTGACCTGCATCTGCTCCGACAAGACGGGGACGATCACTCTGGGCGAGCTCCGCCTCGCGCACCTGCTGCCCGCGCCCGCGTCGAGTGACTCGCGGCTCGTCGAGCTGGCGGCGACTGCGTCCCGCGCGGAAAGCAGCGATCCGCTCGACGAGGCGGTACAGCGTGCCGCCGCGGAGCGGGCGCTCGCCGCGGCGTCTCCGCGCGTCGCCCTCTTCCCGTTCACGGAGGACCGGCGGCGCGAAACCGCGGTCGTGCACGCGCCCGACTCACAGTTGCTCGCCGTCAGCAAGGGAGCGCCGGAGCTGCTGCTCGCCCTGTGCGCGCTCGGCGACGCGGAGCGAGCCGCCTGGAGAGCGCGCACCGCGGAGCTCGCCGCGCAGGGTCACAAGGTGATCGCGTGCGCGACGCGCGCATTCTCGAATGCGGCCTGGGCAGGCGGTGAGCCGGACCGGGGGCTGCAGTTCGAGGGCCTGCTCGCGTTCGAAGATCCGGTGCGCGCCGGGGTCGCGGAGGCCGTTGCGCAGTGCCGCGCAGCGGGGATCCGCGTGCTGATGGTGACCGGGGACCACCGCGCGACCGCGTGCGCGGTGGCGCGCGAGATCGGCCTGCGAAACGAGCCGGAATACGTCGCCGCGGGCGAGGAGCTCGAGTCACTCCTCGCGCCGGCCAGCGCCGCCCGCCTGGCGCGGATCGAGGTCGTGGCGCGCGCGTTGCCCGCGCAGAAGCTCGCGCTCGTGCGCGCGCTCCAGGCCGGCGGCGCGGTGGTCGCAGTCACCGGCGACGGCGTGAACGACGTCCCCGCGCTGCAGGTCGCCGACGTCGGGATCGCCATGGGGGAGCGCGGCACGCGCAGCGCGCGCGAGGTCGCCGCGATCGTGCTGCTCGACGACTGCTTCGAGACGATCGTGCGCGCGATCGCCGAGGGCCGGCAGCTCTTCCGAAACCTGCAGCTCGCCTTCAGCTACCTGTTGATGATCCACATTCCGCTCGTCATCACCGCGGCGCTGATTCCGCTCGCCGGCGCCCCCCTGCTCTATCTCCCGATCCACATCGTTTGGCTAGAGCTCGTGATCCACCCGAGCGCCCTGATCGCGTTCCAAGAGCCACCCGCCGAGGCGCGTCTCGGCCGCGTCCACGACGGACCCACTCGCCGCTTCTTCTCGCGCGCGGAGTGGGTCTCGATCGCGCTGGTGGGCGGCCTGATCACGGCGCTGGTCGCGCTCGCCTATGACCGGGCCCTCGGCGCCGGCGGCGACGTGCTGCATGGGCGGGCGATGGCGCTCGTCGCGCTGAACGTAGCGAGCGCCGGAGTCACCGCCTCGCTGAGCGGACTGCGCACGCGCGCGGCGGCGGTGGTCTGCGCCGCGACGCTCGCGCTCGCGGTCGTGCTCGTACAAGTCGCACCGCTCGCGGCGCGACTTCACGTGAGCCCGCTTCATCTCGACGACTGGGCGCTCGCAGTCGCCGGAGGCGCGCTCGCGTGCCTGCCGCTCTGGCTCGGGACGGCGCTCTCCGCACGGGCGTCCGAGCGGGAGAGCGCGCGTGTCGGCTGAGCCGCGGCGCGCGCCGGCGAGAACTCAGGGACCGCGCTCCGTTGCGGCCGCGCGCATCTGGCGGTGCGCCAGCGCCGCCAGAATCCGCATCAACTTCCGCTGCTTGCCCAACCCCCGGTCGCGCTGAAGAAAGCACAGCAGCGGAGCGAACGGCGTGAGCTGCCTCGCGGGAAATGCGCGGGCCGATGCGCAGTTCCCGCGCAGCCAGCGCACTGCCGGCGCGCTGCCGGTCGAGTTCGCCGCCGTAGGCCGCGTCCGCGCCTAGCGACTCACCGTCTGCGCCCGCTTGGCGAGGCGAGCGAAGGCCCAGAGCGAGAGACCGCCGAACGCGACCGTCTGTGCGGCGTGGATCCAGAGCCAGACGTCACCGGCCGGCGCCGGCCGGCCCGCGTCATGGGGCCAGACCAAGGTGAAGAACACGAGAATCCCGAAGGCGTGAGTCGCGATCCCCGGCAGGATCGAGTCAGTGATGTAGGCGCTCGCGCCGAGCATTGCGTCCACCGCGAGATAGAAGGCGAACGTGGGCCACACGAAGCCCTGGGTCGCGGCATGCGCCGGAGCCATCACCAGCGCGGTGATCGCGATTGCGGCGGCTCCGCCGATGCGGCGCTCGAGCTCGCCTTGCAGGTAGCCGCGGAACGCGACTTCCTCGGCGACCGAGTTCACGAGCGAAGCCATCGCGAGCACTGGAACCGCCGTGTAGAGCGGAACCACGGAGAAGTCCGGCAGCCGGTTTCCCGGCATGCCGACGACCTGGACCAGCACGATCCAAGCCCCGCTGAGCGCCGCGATCGCGAGCCCGCCCGCGCCGAACGCCCACGCAAACGACCCCGGCGACACGGGTCGCGCGCGACGCCGCACCCGCCGCGACGCGGACGTTCGCTGGGGAGGCCAGCGGCCGCCGAGATACTCCCAGAGCGCCCACAACAACACCGCCATCGCGGCGACCGACCAAGGGACGCTCGGGCTCGCCGCCAAGTTCGCGAGCAACAAGCCCGACCAGACACCGCCCACGACCACGGTCAGCGCGAGCGCGAAGAGCGCCCAGCCCGCCGGCGCGAGGAACTGACTGGGGCGTTGGCGCGCAGTGCTCAACTAGAACACCCCGGGCACGATCCTCCACGGAACGCGCTTGCAGTACTCGACCCACGCCGGGCCGTACTTCTCGGCACAGCGGCGATCGTCCGCCGCCTGCCGGGGCACCAGCAGCGCGACGTAGTAGAGCGGATACAGCCAGGCCAGTGACAGCGGAGCGCAGAGGCTCAGCGTGAGTCCGGTCGCCATCAGGACCTCGCCGAGATAGTTGATGTGGCGGGACAGGCCCCAGAAGCCTCCGCTCAGCACCTGCAGCTGGCCCGCGCGAATCGGCCGGGGATCGAGGCCGAACGGCCGGCGCGACGGATCCAGCTTGAAATGGAACTTCTGCAAATTCGCTCCGCGCGCGAGCCCCCAGCCGGCGAAGAACACGAGCGCACAGCCGGCGAGCGCGGCGAGCGGCCAGTGAGGATTGGGGCGATCGGCGGCGACCCAGAGCCCGATCGGGTAGAAGAACGGATAGAACACGAGACAACCCCAGCCGAGCTTGAAGCCGACCCGCTCGGCCATGAAGTCGAACGTGTACAGGTGCACCTGCTCGAAGTTGAGATACTCGACGATGAAGAAGCTGAACAGCGCGGCGTAGAGCAACACTCCGTGCGACGGATCCGCGGGATACAGCTGCCAGTGCTTGCAGGCAAACGAGAGCACGTTGAGCTCGAGCATCGTCGCGCCCACGAGATAGAGAAACATCTTCGCGTCGAGGCGCCCGCCGAGCGCCTGCGGGTTCGCGCGTCGGCCGAGATACAACTGCGCCAGCGCGCCGTGCCCCGGCGTGGAAGGCGCGCCGAGCACGATCGCGAACGTGAACGCGAGCCCGAGCGCGCACGCCCCGGCGAGCATCTCCCAGCGGTGATCGTAGAACGCGCTCCAGTCGAGCCAGCCCAGCCCGCAAGCGACGGCCCACGCCGCGACCACGAGCGCGAACACGCGCAGCCCGTTCAGGTGATACCGGCGCGGCTTGCCGGTGGCCGGGTCGAGCACATAGCCGTCGACCCAGCGCCCCGGGACCACGAGATTCAGCCCGAGCACCCCGAGATAGATCGGCAGCGGCCAGAGCCAGGCGGGAATCATCGGCTCATCAGCTTACGCGTTTGCGACGCCATCACGCCGATTCTCGTGCGCAAAGGGATCAGCGCGAGCAATCGGCTCGCAAGCCTGTTGAACGCGCCCGGGATCATCATCGGGCCGCGCCCCAGCCGCGCGAGCGCCTCTGCGACGACTTGCTCCGGCTCGAGCTCCCCGGGCGCGGCTCCCCTGGCCGAGGCGCTCAGGTAGTTGGGAGTCAGCGTCGCGCCCGCGCAGACCGCGAGCACGTCGACTCCGTGGGGCCGAAGCTCCGCCCACAGGCCCTCTGCGAGTGACAGGTTGAAGGCCTTGGTCGCTCCGTACACCGAGATGAACGGCGCGCCCTGAAACGCGGTGAGCGACGACAGCAAGATCAGCGCGCCGCGCCGCCGCTTCACCATGGGCGGGATCACCGCGTTCAGGAATCTGACTGGCGCGCGGCAGTTCACGTCGATCGACTGCTCTGCGCTGGCGAGGCTCTGACTCTCGAACGGCCCCAGCGGCGCGGCAGCTGCGTTGTACACCAGCACGCCGACGACCTTCTCCGCGAGCAGCTCCCTAGGATCGGCGCTCGCGAGGTCGGCGGCGTGACAGACGACCTGGACGCCGTGCGCCGCGCGCAGCTCGGCCGCGAGCTTCTCCAGCGGCTCGGCCCGGCGCGCAATCAGCACCAGCGGATGTCCGCGCGCAGCGAGGGCGCGCGCGAACGCCGCGCCCAGCCCTTCGGAGGCGCCCGCCACGACTGCCCACTCCGGGGAGTCAGCTGGGTCCGTGGTACGTCTCGATGTACCAGGTGTTCCCGAACGAATCTTGGACACCGCCCATCCGCGCTTTCCACGGCCGCTCTCTCGGACCGTCCAGCCGAGTCGCCCCCGCCTTCAGCGCGCGCTCGTAGGTGGCGTCGACATCCTCGACGTACACATAGACCGTGGCCTTGCCGGCTTTCTCATAGGGCGGCTCCGAGACCGAGAGCACGACGACCGAGTCTCCAATCTGCGCTTGGACGTGAAACCCATTGGCGACCGCGTTCCGCTCCAGCTCGACCGCTCCGAACACTTGCTTGGCGAAGTCGAGCAAGTCCAGGCGCCCGAACACATAGGCGCGGACAGTCCCCTTCCCGTGGTGAACGTAGGCAGCTTTCGCTTCCATTCCCCTTGCCTCCCGTCTTTCAGCGACATTCCTCGCGCACCAGCTCCACGGCGCGGCCGAGTGTGTCGAGGCGCTCGCTCGGAGTTGCGCCGAGCGGGTCGAGGCGGAGCATGGTGACTCCGGCGTCCCGGTACTTGCGGATCCGCTCGCGCACCGTCTTCTCCGGGCCGAGCAGCGCGGCTTGCATCACCATCTCTGAGGGCACGCGGCTCGCCGCCTGCTCGCGCTTGCCTTCGATCCAGAGTCTCTGGACCTCGATCGCCGCGTCCTCGAAGCCGCCGCGGCGATAGGCCTCGTTGTAGAAGTTCGTCTTCGGCGAGCCCATCGCGCCGAGTGTGAAGGCCAGTGAGGGCTTGAGCCGTTCGACCATGCGCTCGACGTCGTCGCCGAAGCCGACCGAGCCACCCACGCAGATCGCCACGTCCGAGAGCTTGCGCCCCGCCTGTTGCGCGCCCTTCGCGATGTAGCGCAGATGCGCGTCGGCGTGGTCGGGGGTGAACGACGTGCCGAGCCAACCGTCGGCCAGCTCCCCGGTCAGCTCGAGCGCCTTCGGCGCGAGCGTGGCCAGATAGATCGGGATGCTCGGGTTCGGCGGCTGCGAGAGCCGCAGCGCCTTGCCCTCGCCGCCGGGAAGCGGCAGCTCGTGGTGGCGCCCGTGGTACTCGAGCTTCTCGCCGCGCAGCGCGAGCCGCACGATCTCGATCGTCTCTCGCATGCGACCCAGTGGATGGGCAAACGGGCGCCCCTGCAGCCCCTCGACCACCTGCGGTCCGCTCGCGCCCAGACCGAGGATGAACCGGTCCCGCGAGAGACTCGCCATCGTGAGCGCGGTCATGGCAGTCATCGACGGGGCGCGCGCACTGATCTGCATGATGCCGGTGCCCAGCAGCATCCGCGTCGTGCGCGCCGCGAGGAATGCGAGCGGAGCCACCGCGTCCTGCCCCCAAGCTTCGGCCGACCAGACGGCGTCCACCCCGAGCCGCTCCGCCTCGACGGCGAAACGCGCCGCCGGCTCGAAGTCCCGTTCGCGGCCCGACGCCGCCCCACCGATGCCAATCGCGGTCTTCATGGGCGGAGTCTACACCCGGCAGCCTACACCGAAGGGTGTCGGTTCGGGTCGACCCGGAGGAAGCAGTCGGGGCGGATCACCAAGCGACGGTCATTCCGACCCCGACGGTGTGGTTCATGACCACGGGAAAGACCCGCCAGCGATTGGGGTCGACGTCGTGCATCGCGTGCATGTGCAGCAGGAGTTCCGTCGTGCCCACCCCCAACAGCGCCGAGCCGGTGATGTCGGACAACCAGTGCGCGTCCTTGCCCATTCGCCCGAGGCCGACGCTGGCCGCAGCCACGTAGGCGGGGAGCGCGACGTACCAGCGGTTGTCCGCGTACTCCGAGATGTCGGCCGCCAGCGCGAACGCGGGCGTCGTCTCGCCTGAGACGAACGACGAACCGCCCTTGAACCATGCATTGTGTCCTTGGTTATCGCGCGGGCGGTCTCGGCCGAACGTCACCTTGAGCGCCGAGGTGAGTGCCCCCGAGACCCCCGCGCTCAGGAGCCCCGTGAGCGCGTACTGCCGCGCGCGCGCCTCGTCGGCCAGGAGGCCGTAGCCGTACAGGACGCCGGTCGTGCCGAAGAGCGCGACGGTCCCCCAGGACTCGAGGTAACCCGCGTCCTTGTCCGAGATGTGCCTGAACTGATCGCGAGCGGGCTGGTCGAGCCCGTACGCGGTGCCGAGCGCGGCCGCGGAGGCGAGCGTCACCCAGTAGAAAGCGGGCGTAGAGAGGAGTTCGCCGGCGTGAGAGGGTGACTTCACGACGTCGATGCCGTCCTGGGCGATGTTGTTCACCGACCATTTGAAGTCCGACTCGAGCTCGCCCGCAAGGCGGCCCGGGAATTCCTTGGGCGCTGGGGGCGGTTGCCCCGGCGGCGGTGCCTCGGCGGCAGGTGGCTCTTGGGGAAGCGTGGGCTCGGCCTGCGGCAGGTTCGGCTCGTCGGCACCGGCCAGCGGTGCAGAGACCGCGACCAGCGCCACGCAGACCCGGACTCGCCGCACGATGCAGCGGAGCACGGAGAAACCCACGACGCCAGACTAGACGTCTATTGCGATCGGCGGGTGAAGCTCGAATTAGAACCTCGCGGCGACGGCGGCTCGAGTGGTGAGGCTCGCGCTCGAGGCGGGGTAGTCAGTGCGCTGGGTCGCGCATCAGCTCGGCCACGGCAACCCGGAGATCACGCTCCGCACGTACACTCACTCGCTGCCGTCGCAGGAGCAGGACCTCTCATTCTCCGACTTCGCGGAGCTCCGAAGGCCCCCCGGGGGCACAGTTGCGCGCGATGACGCCGAGAGCGCGCTCGAAAGCGAACGGGCGCGGGCTTCTAACGCCGCGCGGCAGCGAACGATGTCGCTGGAGCGGGAAACGGGACTCGAACCCGCGACCCTCAGCTTGGGAAGCTGCGCCAGGGGATCTCGGGGTGTCTCACGGTGTAGCAAATTCGGGCACTTAGGCCCTGCGAACGTCTCCCCATGTACCCTATTTTCTCCCCGCGTGGCCGTATGGGGGCCGTAACACTTTTCTGCGTCGCTTCCCCAACTAACGCGTTGAGGTGCGCCGCGGCCGCCCACACGCCTAGAGTGCCCCTCGCCTTACGAGCCTTGGTCCGAATAGCACGACCGCGGCGACGCCAACAAGCCACGCTAGGGACACCTCGGGCGCTGGCGACGCGCGAATCCCAACCGTCCACTGCC
Source organism: Myxococcota bacterium (assembly GCA_044450765.1). GTDB lineage: Bacteria > Myxococcota_A > UBA9160 > SZUA-336 > SZUA-336 > VGRW01. The sequence continues at coordinate 28,786 of JBIOJK010000034.1, forward strand.
CCCCGTTCGAACCGGCGGGCACATATTGGTTCACGGCCCCCACCACCAAGTGGTAGTCGACGCCGGGCTGCAGAAGACCAGAGAGGGAAAAATACAAGAAGCCCGCGGAGTCGTAGACGCCTCCGCTGAGTGAGACGTACGCGCCGGTAGAATCCGAGAAGAATCCGATCTCACCTGAGGCCGGGAGGCCTGGATTGTTGATGAACTCACCATTGAGATCGAACGAACTCACTTGATCAACGGCAAATAGAACGTCGAACACAGAGGCTCCCTGCCCCGTTGGGGCCAAGGAAGTGCCGTAGCCGTGTCCCGTTAGAGTGTCCCCGGAAAGGACCGAGCTCTGCTCGCCGACGCCCGTATTCC
>JBIOJK010000035.1:0-28976 GCA_044450765.1 Myxococcota bacterium
CGCTGGCGACGCTCGCCCTGCGGGACGACCCGCGCAAGCGCGAATTCGGTTCGATCGGTTACGATCGCGCCGGGCATGTGTGCCGCATCACGGAACGGATCGATCTTGCACGCGAGAAGGCAAGCGGTCTGTTCATCGGGGTGCAGGTGATGTCGCCAGAGATCTTCGCGCGCATGCCGCATCGCCCCGCGTTCGAGATCATGCCCGACGTCTACGTGCCGGCGCTGCGCGCCGGCGCCGCGATCGGAACCTGGGTGCAGCCGGAGGGCTCCGCTTGGTGGCCCGTCGGCACGCCGCGCGAGCTGCTCGACGCGAACCTGGCGGCGCAGGCCGCGCAGCCGGACGGTGACTCGCCGCAGATAGACCCGAGCGCGCGCGTCTCGGGCGGAGTCACAGCTCCGGCTTGGATCGGCGCCGGCGCGCGGATCGCGCCGGGAGCAGAAGTGGGACCGCACGCCGTCGTGAGCGCAGGCGCGCGAATCGCGGAGGGCGTTCGCTTCGAGCGCGCGCTGGCGCTGCCGGGCGCCGAGGTTTCCCGGGATGCCGTGCTCACGCGCGCGATCGCTCACGGAGGCGAGGTCTGGCGCGATGAGTGAGGTGATCTTCGTCGGAACCGGCGACGCGTTCGGCAGCGGTGGCCGCCGCAACAGCGCGATCCTGGTGCGCGCCGCCGGGCAAACGCTGCTGCTCGACTGCGGGCCGACCACCTTGGGTGGACTGAAAGAGATGGGGATCGATCCGCTCGAGATCGACGCCATCGCCCTCTCGCACTTCCACGGCGATCACATCGCCGGAGTGCCCTTCTTGTTGCTCGACTACGTCTACGCGAACCAGCGCGACCGGCCGCTCGAGATCCTCGGTCCGCCGGGGGTCGAGGAGCAGCTCGCCGCGCTGACGCGCGCGTATCACTACGACCGCGAGCACCCCGCGCGCTATCCGCTGCGCTACATCGAGTTCTCGCTCGGCAAGCCGATCGACGTGGCCGGCTTCCGCGTGACGCCGATGCCGGCGGTGCACCAGGAGTACACGTGCCCGCACATGCTGCGGGTCGACACGGGCCGACGCTCGCTGGTGTTCTCGGGAGACACGGGCTGGCACGATTCACTGCCCGAGAAGGTCGGCGACGCAGACCTCTTCATCTGCGAGTGCGTCTTCCTCGACGAAGAGTTCGCGTTCCATCTCTCGCACAAGCGCCTGGCGCGCGAGCGCGCCCGTTTCCGCTGCGGATCGATCCGGCTCACTCACCTCGGGAGTCAGGTGCTCGAGAACGAGGGGCGGCTCGTGTTCGACACCGCGCACGACGGCCTCGAGCTGTCACTCTGAGCTGCTGAACGCGTTCGGCGGGCTCGCGACGCCGAGACAGACGGCGCGCGAAGCCCCGGTCGCCGCGGGCAGGTTCGAAGGCCGGCCGATGCTCGCGCAGTGACCGAGCACGGCGAAGGCGATCGCCTCGAGCGCATCGCTGGGCACGCCGTGCGCGTCCGTCGTATCGAGCACGGCCGGCGCCAGACGCGCGCGCAGCCGCGAGACCAGCGCCGGATTGCGCGCGCCGCCGCCGCAGAGCAGCCAGCGCTCCGCCGGCTTCGCGAAGAAGCGCTCCGCGGAGCGAGCGACGCTCTCGACGGTGAGCTCGGCGAGACACGCGAACACGTCGTCGGCGCTGCCTCCGCGACCGAGCACGGCGTCGCGCGCGTGCGCGAAGAAGGCGTCGCCGAAGAGCTCGTGGCCGGTGCTCTTGGGCGGGCGGCGCGCGAAGTACGGCGCGCGCAGCCACTCCTCGACCAGCTCGCGAGTGACTCGCCCGCGCGTCGTCCGCGCGCCGTCGCGATCGAAGCGCTCGCGGCCGCCGCTCGCCCAGCGCGCGGCGCGATCGAGCAGCGCGTTTCCGGGGCCCGGATCGAAGGCGAGCACGTGATCCGGGTCGCGGTCCGGGAGATAGGTCACATTGGTGAATCCGCCGATGTTCAGGACCGCGCGGCGCTCCGCGGCGTCTGCGAAGCGGTGGAAGTGGAAGAACGGCGTGAGCGGCGCGCCCTGGCCCCCGCACGCGATGTCGGCTCGGCGGAAATCCGAGACCACCGGCCGCCCGGTGCGCGCGTGAATCACCGCCGCGCAGCCGATCTGCAGGGTTCCGCGCACCTCGGCCTCGGGGAAGTGACCGACGGTCTGCCCGTGCGACGCGATGCCCCGGACCTGCTCGAGCGGCACGTTCCCCGCGCGCGCAGCGCCGAGCGCCGCCGCCGCAAAGCGCTCGCCGAGCTGCACGTCGAGCTGCACGAGATCGCGCAGCGACAGCCCACCCGACACCAGATCGTGTATGCGCGCGCGCAGCGCGTCGTCGAGCGGCTCGCTGTGCAGCGCCAGCAGCTCCGCGTCACCCGGCTCGCGGCCGATGCGCACGAGCGCCGCGTCGACCGCGTCGGCCGCGGTGCCGGACATGAGCCCGATCCAGAGCAAGCGCTTCCCCCCGGGCCTGGCCTATACCGCGCGCGCGCGGAGGCTTCAACCAGTCGAACGCCGCTCCACGCGGAGCGCGGGCGCGATCTCCGCGGAGACGCGCATGGTCGGCGCGCTGCACAGAGACTGCAAGACCTGGCGATCCGACGGACCCATGCCGACGAAGCGCAGGCCCATTCCAGCGGACGGGGCGCGTTTGCCGCCGTAGCGCCGCACCCAGCGCACCTCGGCCTCCGAGCAGATCGGCTCCGCGCCCGCGCGCCCGAGGTGCAGCACCAGGCGCAGGCGGGTGCCGGGCGGGCGGGTCGCGAGCGACTGCACGAACACGCCGGTCTCCGAGAGATCCGCGGCGTAGCCGAAGAAGTGATTCCGGCGGCCCGCGCGCGCGCACTCGATTCGCATGGGCGGCTTGAGCTTGCGGCGCTTGGCCGGCGGCGAGGCCATCGCTCGCTTGAATCGGCGCAGCGGGCGCGGCGCTTGACTGCGCTGTCCGCCGGGCGCGCCGCGTGTCACCTCGCGTCCGTTCCCGCTCGATTTTCGGGCTCTGGTAAGCTCCGGCGCGATGAGCTCCCCGGCGGACGAGCGCTCGCGCATTCTCGGCGGTCTGGTGTGTCTGTCCGCGATCGCAGCGGGCGCGCTCTTCATCGGCGGCGTGCTGGCGCAGAACTGGTGGGCGCTCGCGATTCCGGTCGCGGCGGCGGTGCTGTTCGTGCTCGGCCTGGTCACCTGGATCGGCTGGACGATCGCGACCGTGCAAGTCGAGGCCGAGGGCGAGAAGCTCACCGGCACCGGCGGTGCGGGCGGAGCGGCGCGCTCCGAGGACGCGCCCAAAGAGAATCCGCGGGGCGTCCGCTAGCCGCGATGCGCATCGCCCTGCTCACTTATCGCGGCAACATGTTCTGCGGCGGCCAGGGCGTGTACACGGCCGCGCTGGCGAACGCGCTGTTCGCGCTCGGCCACGACGTGCATGTGATCTCGGGCCCCCCGCTGCCCGAGCTCGCGCCGGGAATCCCGCTGCACGTGATCCCGAACGAGATGTTCTTCGCGCTGCCGATGGCGCAGGCGCTGCCGAAGGACAACCCGTTCCGAGCGCTCTTCCCCGGGAATCTCTGGGAGCTCGGTCTGACACGCTTCGGTGTATTCCCCGAGATGACCGCGTTCGGGCTGCGCCTCTTGCTGCGCTGGGGCGAGCTGCAGCGCCGCCACCGCTTCGACGTCGTGCTCGACAACCAGTCACTCTCCTGGGGACTGCTCGCGCTGCAAGCCACCGGCACGCCGGTCGCGGCGATGGTTCACCACCCGCTGCACATCGACCGGCTCGCCGACTTCGAGATCGATCCGCGCTTCCGGCGCAAGTGGAAGCGCACGCTCTATTTCCCGCTGCTCATGCAGCAGATGGTCGTGCCTCGGCTCGCGCGCGTGCTCACGGTGTCGAACGCGTCGGCGCGCGAGATCGAGCGCTACTTCGGCGTGCCCGAGAAGGACATCTCGGTCGTCTACAACGGTACGGACGCCGAGACGTTCCGGCCGCTCGAGCGCGAGCGCGAGACCGACCTGATTTTCGTCGGCCGCACCGAAGATCGGAAGAAGGGCATCCCCTACCTTCTGGAGGCGCTCGCGCAGACCCCCGAGCAGGTGACTCTCAAGATCGTCGACGGGCGGATTCCGGCCAACGGGCTCGTGCCGCGCAAGATCCGCGAGCTCGGGCTCGAGAAGCGCGTGGTGCTGGTCGAGAGACTGCTCAGCGTGGCCGAGCTGGTCGAGCAGTATTCGACCGCGCGCATCGCGCTCGTGCCGTCGTTCTTCGAGGGCTTCGGCTTCCCGGCGTCCGAGGCGATGGCCTGCGGACTGCCGGTGATCGCGACCTCGGGCGGCGCGCTCCCCGAGGTCGTCGGAACCGGCGGCGAGACCGGCCGCGTCGTGCCGTTCAGAGACTCCGAAGCTCTGGCGGCGGCCATCACCGAGCTGTGCAGCCTGCCGCACGAGCGCCTCGCCGAAATGGGCCGTGCCGCGCGGCGGCGCGTCGAACGCGTGTTCTCGTGGCGCGAGGCCGCGACGCGCACGGCCGACGTGCTCGCCGAGGTGGTCCGTGCTCACCGTCGACCTCGCTAGGCTGGGCGTCGAGCGCGGTGACTGGCTGCTCGACGCGGGCTGCGGCGGCGGGCGTCACTGCTTCGGCGCGCTCGACCGCGGCGCCCACAGCGTCGGCCTCGACCTCGATGTTCCGTCGCTGAGCGTCGCCCGCGCCGGCATCCACGAGCGGCGCGGCAACGCACCCGACAAGCTGCACGGCGGCGTGCTGCGGGGCGACGTGTTCCACCTGCCCTTCCCCGACGGCGCGTTTGACCGCGTGATCTGCTCCGAGGTCATGGAGCACGTCCACGACTACGGCGCCGCGGCGCGCGAGCTGGCGCGCGTCGTGCGCCCGGGCGGAACGCTCGCTGTCACGATCCCGACCGCGATCACCGAGTGGTTCTATCTCGCCGCGACGCGCCGCTACTTCGAGAGCCCGGGGGGACACATTCGCGTGTTCCGTCCGCGCGAGCTCGCGGGGGCGCTCGCCCGCGCCGGGCTGCGCGTGGATGGCGTCGGCTTCGCACACGCCTTTCACTCGCCCTACTGGCTGGTGCGCGCCGTGATCGGGCTCGACGACGAGCGCGCAGCGCCCACGCGCGCGTTCCGCGCGTTCCTGGTGCGCGCCGCTTTCTCGCGCCGCTGGTCGCGCGTCGAACACATCTTCGACTGGGTCTGGCCCAAGAGTCTGGTGCTCTACGGCACGCGTGTCGCGACCGGTCGCGCGGAAGCGGCGCGATGCGCGTAGCGTTTCTCTGCTACCGCGGGAACATGAAGAGCGGCGGGCAAGGCATCTATCTGCACGCGCTCACGCGCGAGCTCGCGGCGCTCGGCTGCGAGATCCACGTCTTCGTCGGCCCTCCCTATCCGAGTGAGTTGCCCTGGGCGCGGGTCACCAGGCTCGAGAACCAGATGTTCTGGGGCAAGCGCTTCGACAAGCGGCGCGGCGCGTTCCTGGACCGCGCGCGGCCGTGGAAGATCTTCCGGCCGCTGGACTTCTACGAGTTCGCCGTGACTCGCTTCGGCTTCTTGCCCGAGCCGTTCGCGTTCAGCGCGCGCGCCGCGGGCGCGCTGGTGCGGGGGCTGCGCAGCGGGCGCCGCTACGACCTGGTCCACGACGTTCAGTCAGTCGGCTACGGGCTGCTCTGGCTGCAGGCGCTCGGCCTTCCCGTCGTGACGACGATCCACCACCCGCTCTCGATCGACCTGCGCTCGAGCCTCGCGCGCGACCGCAGCTTCGCCGAGAAGAAGGGCTCGCTCACCTTCTACCCGGTGCGCTCGCAGGCCCGCGTGGCGCGCCGGCTCGCCGCGGTGCTGACGTCGAGTGAGTCGTCGAGGCGCGCCATCGCCCGCGACTTCGGCGTGCGCAGCGAGCGGATCCACGACGTGCGCAATGGCGTCGTGCTCTCCGCGCCGAGCGCGCGCCGCGAGCGCCCGCGCCGGCACGAGCTGCTCTTCGTCGGTCGCTGCGGCGATCCGAACAAGGGCCTGGAGTATCTGCTGCAGGCGCTCGCGCTCCTGCCCCGCGAGGTCGGGCTGCGCGTGCTCGACGACTTCCCGGCCGGAACCCCGCTCGCGGAGACCACTCGCGCGCTGCGGCTCGCGCCGCGCGTCCGCTTCTCGGGCAAAGTCTCGGCCGAGGAGCTCGCGCAGGCATACGCCAGCGCGAGCGCCGTGGTGCTGCCGTCGCTCTTCGAGGGCTTCGGTCTGCCGGCGATCGAGGCGCTGGCGGCGGGAACGCCGGTCGTCGCCACGCGAGCCGGCGCGCTCCCCGAGGTCATCTCCGACGCGGGCGCCGGTCGCCTGGTCCCGCCGCGCGATCCGCCGGCGCTCGCCAAGGCGATCGCTTTTGTGCTCGAGAACTGGGACGCGGAGCACGCCGAGGCTCTCGCGGCGCGGCCGCGACTCGAGTCAGTCTTCGGCTGGCGCCCCACCGCGGAGCGCACCCTGCGCGTGTATGAGGGGGTGCTGCGCGAGTGGAGGTCGCGCCCGTGAGAGTGGTCGATCTGGATCGCGACATGACCCACGTGATTCCGACCGGTACCACGCGGGACTCCGAGTTCCTGTTCCGGCGCATGGAGGCGCTGACCTTCGCGGCCACGCGAGTCAGCGCGGGCGCGCGCGTGCTCGACTCCGCGGCGGGCCTGGGGCAGGACAGCCGCGCGCTCGCGCGCCAGGGAGCGCGGGCGATCTGCGCCGAGCCGTCGCACCGCATGATCGAGCTCGCGAAGCTGGTCGCGGCGAAGGAGGCCGCCGAGACGCCGGGGCACGTCGTCTGGGCGCGCGCCTGGTCCGAGGCGCTGCCGTTTCGCGCCGGCAGCTTCGACGCCGCGTTCTGCAAGGGCGCGCTCGACCACTTCGACGATCCCGAGCGCTGCATCGCGGAGCTTGCGCGAGTGACTCGCGCCGACGGCCGCGTCGTGCTGGCGGTCGCGAACTTCGAGTCGCTCGGCTGCCGCCTGCAGCGCTTCGCCGAGCGACTCCGGCGCGGGCCGCCGAGGCCCGGGCGGCGCACGTACCACGTCCCCTCGGACCACTTCACGCGCTACGACGCGCCGCTCCTGCGCGCGCAGATCGAGCGCTACGTCGCGGTGGAGAGTGTCTCGGCCACGTCGCTGCTGTGGGGCGTGCGGCGCTGGGCGCGGCTGCTCGGGCGGATCCCGGAGTCGTGGGCGCTCGCGCTCCTGCGCGCAGCGGACCGGATCGCCGCGCGCTTCCCGTCGCTCGCCGACGTGATCGTGATCGCCGGCCGCCCCAAGCGGGCCGAGTGACTCTAGGCGCGGCTCGGGTCGGCGCGCTCGAGCTTGCGGTAGAAGGTGCTGCGACCGATCCCGAGCAGCTTCGCCGCGGCGCGCACGTCGCCCTGGCAGCGGCGCAGCGCCTCCTCGAGGCAGGCGCGCTCGTAGGCCGCGAGCGAGAGCTCGATGTCTTCGGGTCGCTCGGCGCGCGGCTCGCCGAAGCTCGAGATGCGCAGGTCGGCGGCGGTGATCCGCGTGCCCTGCGCCAGCGCGATCGCGGCCTCGATGGTGTTCTCGAGCTCGCGCACGTTGCCTTCCCAGCGGTGCGCGATCAGCCGCTCGAGCGCCTCGGGCTCGAGCCCGATCACCTTCGTGCCGCGCGCCGCGCGCTCGACGAAGTGACTCGCCAGGACCGGCACGTCCTCCGGGCGCTCGCGCAGCGGCGGCAGCGCGATCGACACGACGCGCAGCCGGTAGAAGAGATCGGCCCGGACGCGGCCGGCGCGCTCCTCGGCGGCGAGATCGCGGTTGGTCGCCGAGATCACGCGCACGTCGATCGCGCGCGCTTCGGTCGCGCCGAGCGGGCGCACCTCGCGCTCCTGGATCGCGCGCAAGAGCTTCGACTGCAGCGCGAGCGGCAGCTCCCCGATCTCGTCGAGAAAGAGCGTGCCCCCGTGCGCGGAGCGGAACAGCCCCTCCGAGTCACGCACCGCGCCGGTGAACGCGCCGCGCAGATAGCCGAACAGCTCGCCCTCGATCATGCCCTCGGGCAGCGCGCCGCAGTCGACCGGCACGAACGGGCCGCGGCCGCGCGGCGAGGTCTCGTGGATCGCGCGCGCGACCAGTTCCTTGCCGGTTCCGCTCTCGGCCTCGATCAAGACGTTGCTCTCGTTCGGGGCGAGGTCGCAGACGGTCTGCACCACGCGGCGCATCGACGCCGATTGCGCGACGACCCGCTCCAGCGCCGAGCGCCGCACGAGCTCGCCCTCGAGCTCGCGGTTGCGCACGCGCAGCCGGCGGCGCTCGAGCGCGCGCTCCAAGGTCTGCAGCACGCGGCGCGGATCCGCGAACGGCTTCTCGAGATAGTCGAATGCGCCGGCGCGCATGCAGGCGACCGCGGAGTCGATGCTGGCGTAGCCAGTCATGACGACGATCTCGGTGTCCGGTCGCCGCTCGCGCAGCTCGCCGAGTAGCTCGAGCCCGGACGTGATTCCGAGCCGCAGATCGAGCAAGACGACTTCGGGCTCCTGCGCCAGCTGAGCGCGCACCAGTCCGACGTCGCACGCTTCGAGTACGGAGTAGCCGCCGCGCTCGAGCTGGCGCCGCAGGGCGCGCACGATCGCCGCCTCGTCGTCGGCGACGAGCACCCGCGCGAGGGAGCTGGCGCGAATGTCGCTCGGCGAGTCGGGGGGCATCCGCGACGAGATCGGAGCGCGCACCGACACGCTTGAGTGACGCCCGACCCTTTCCTACACTGCGCCGCACCAGGGGTGGGGATGAATCGCGGCTCTGTGCTGGTCGTAGATGACGATGCGCTGTTTCGCGCGGCGCTCGTGCGGTACCTGGAGAGCGAGAGCTTCGCGGTCGTCGCCGAGGGCGATCCGAACGCCGCGCTCGAGCGCTTGGAGCAGCGGCCTTTCGACCTGGTCGTCACAGATCTGCGTATGCCGGGTCTCGACGGCATCGCGTTCATCCGCCGCGTGCGCGCCCTCGACCCCGAGGCGGTGTGCATCGTAGTCACAGGCTTCGGCAGCCCGGAGCGCTCGATCGAGGCGCTGAACGCCGGCGCGTTCTGGTTCATCGAGAAGAGTTACGAGCGCATCGCGTGCCTGGGCCCGCTCGTCGAGAAGGCGCTCGAGTTCAGGCGGCTGCACGGTGTGAACCGCCAGCTCCAGCGCCAGCTCGAGACTCGCTACGGCTTCGACAACATCGTCGGCGAGAGCGAAGCGCTGCGCGCGACCATCGAGGTGGTGCGCAAGGTCGCGGACTCGGAGGCGACCGCGCTCGTGCTCGGCGAGAGCGGCTCGGGCAAGGAGCTGATCGCGCGCGCGATTCACTACAACAGTCCGCGCGCGGCTCGGCCGTTCGTCGCCGTGAACTGCGGCGCGATCCCGGAGGAGCTGCTCGAGAGCGAGCTCTTCGGCCACGTGCGCGGCGCGTTCACCGGCGCGCTGCGCGACCGCATCGGCCGCTTCGCGGCCGCGAACGGCGGCACCTTGTTCCTCGACGAAATCGGCGACATGAGCCCGCGCCTGCAGACCAAGGTGCTGCGCGTGCTGCAGGAGCGCGAGTACGAGCCCGTCGGGTCCTCGCGGACCGAGCGCGCGGACGTGCGCATCGTCGCGGCGACCAACCAGAATCTCCCGGCGCTGATCCGCGAGCGCCGCTTCCGCGAGGACCTGTACTTCCGGCTCGCGGTCGTGCCGATCGAAGTGCCACCGCTGCGCTCGCGCCGCGAGGACATCCCGCTGATCGTTCGGCACTTCGTCGAGGTTCAGCGGCGGGCGTATCCCGAAATTCTGGGAGTCACCGAGCCCGCGCTGAAGCGCATGGTCGAGTACGACTGGCCCGGAAACGTCCGCGAGCTGCAGGGATTGATCGAGCGGCTCGTGATCCTGCGGCGGAGCGGCTGGATCGACGAGAGTGACTTGCCCGCGGGCATCGTCGGACACGGCTTCGAGCGTCCGGCGGTGTCGCTTCCCGCCGAGGGCGTGAACTTCGACGAGCTCGTGTCCGCGTTCGAGAAGGAGCTGATCCTGCAGGCGTTGAACGCGACCGGCTGGAACAAGAATCGCGCGGCCCTGCTCCTGGGCCTGAAGCGAACCACCCTGGTCGAGAAGATTCGCGCCAAGGGCATCGCGACCCCGGATTCCGACGCATCCGCGGGCGGCCGCAAGCGCTGAGCCGGCGCCCCATGCGCAACAGCGGCGCCAACTCGCGCTGCTGTGACGCGCGGGGCTAAAGAAGTCGCGCCCGGCACCGATGGGGAGTCAGGGCCCGACGGCCCTCGCTGGGGGATCTGCGAATGGCTCGAGATGGAAACGAGCGCGGAGAGAAGCGCAAACGGCGGACGGCTGCGAGCGAGCCCGAGGCGCCGGATCTCGACATGTCCGCCGTGTACTCGGTCGAGTATCTCGCCGAGGCGGCCGGCGGAGACGCTCGCCAGGAGCGCCTGGCAGAGTTGAAGCGTCGGATTGCACTCGGCGCGTACAAGCCCGATCCCGATGCGATTGCCGAAGGCATGCTCTCGCGCGTGAAGATCGGCGCGGAGAGCGACTCCGAGGACGACGGCGACTGCAGCTAGGCCCCGGGCTAGGCGGCGATCTCGACCAGCACGACGGTCGCGTTGTCTTCACCGCCGCGCGCGTTCGCCAGATCGACGAGCTCGCGGCTCGCACGCGCGAGATCTGCGCGGCACTCGAGCAGACACTCCCGGATCTCGTCGTCGGTGAGCTGGGACGAGATACCGTCCGAGCACAGCACGAACAAGTCGCCGGGGCGCGGCCTCAGCGAGGCGACGTCGGGATCGACCGTCTCCAGCACGCCCACCGCGCGCGTGATGACGTGCCGGCTCGGGTGCACGCGCGCCTGCTCGCTGGTCAGCTCGCCACGCGCGACGCGTTCGCCCACCAGCGAGTGATCCAAGGTGAGCGCGTGCAGCGCTCCGGTGCGATACAAGTAGAGGCGGCTGTCGCCGGCATGCGCTACGAGCGCCTCGTCACCGCGCAGCCAGAGCGCGGCCAGCGTCGTGCCCATGCCGCGCAGCTGCGGATCGCGCGCGGCCAAGGTGCGAATCGCCGTGTTCGCGTGCGCGAACCCCGCGCGCAGCAGCGCGAGCGGCGCATCCTCGGGATCGGCGGCCACCGTCTCGACGAAGACGCCGACGCCGAGCTCCGACGCGCGCCGGCCCGCGACGTGTCCGCCGAGTCCATCAGCGACCACGAACAGCCCCAGCTTTTCGTCGACCGCGAAGAAGTCCTCGTTTGCCGCGCGCTTGCGGCCGGGATGGGAGCGCGTGGCCACGGTCCACTCCATGCCTGCGCTCCCTGATCTAGGACTCACCACGACATCGGGCGCGTTGCACGCGGCCTTGATTTGATATGGTTCTGCGCGGGGTGACTCGATTCAATCGCCTTCGGATGCGTTCCGATACACCGGCAAGTGCGGCCGCGAGCGGCGGCCGGCGCACGGAGGTTGGGCGCTGATGCCGAAGACTCTGCTGCTCGCCGATGACAGCGTGACGATCCAGAAGGTCGTCGGCATCACGTTTGCCAACGAAGACGTGGAGCTCGTCACCGTCGACAATGGCGACGATGCGCTCACGCGCGCGCGACAGGTGAAGCCCGATCTGCTCCTTGCGGACATCGGGATGCCGGGGTTGAACGGCTACGAGCTCTGCGCCGCGATCCGCCGCGACCCGAATCTCGCGCACATCCCGGTGCTGTTGCTCACCGGAACCTTCGAGACCTACGACGAGCAGCGCGCGCGGGAAGTCGGCGCGAGCGGCCACATCGCGAAGCCGTTCGAAGCACAGGCGCTGGTCGACCGGGTGTTCCAGCTGCTCGCGCAAGCTCCGCCGAAGGCGGCTCCGCCGAAGCCCGCGCCGGCGCAGACTCAGGCTCCGCGCCCCGCCGCTCCGGCGGCGGCACCAACTCAGACTCCGCGGCCCACTCCCATGCCGCAGGCACCCGCGCCGACGCAGGCGCCGCGCGTCGCAGCTCCCGCGCGCCCGAGCGCAGCTCCGCCCGGCGCGACTCCGCGCCCTCGACCCGAGCTTCCGCCGGTTCCGCACGCGCAAACTGCTCCGGCTCCGCGCGCTGCGCCGCCGCAGCCGACTGCACCGCTGCGCGTTCCCGCGCCCGCGCCGAAGCGCGAGTCGACTCCGTTCGAGTTCGAGCTGCCGCCGATGCCGTCGGCTCCGTCGGCGCGCCCCGGCGCTTCCGCTCCGTCGCCCGCAACCGCGCAGGAGCCGGTCTGGGAGGCGGAGCCCGAAGCCGAGGTGCTCGCCGACGATCCGGCGCTCGAGGGCGAGCGCGGCGGGCTACACAGCGATGCGTCGGCCGAGACGGCGTCTCCGGACGCCACGCGCCTGTTCGCGCCCGACTTGCTCGGCCGAGCGACGCGCCTCCCCGAAGTTCCGGAACCGCCGCGCGCGCCCGATGCGCGCAAGAGTGACTTCTCGTTCGGCGACCTCGACTTCGAGGAGCCGACCAATCCCGCGGCGAACCAGTCTCAGATCTTCGGCGAGAGCTCCGAGCGGGGCGGAGACTTCGAGCCCGAGTTCGCGCAGCCGATCCCGGAAGCGCCACTCGAGGTCGAAGCACTCGCCGATCCGCTCTATAGCCAGACGACGTTCCTGGACCCGTCCTCGGAGCGCGATGCGCCGCCGAGCTTCGCGCTGCAGAGCCCGGTCTCGGCGCCGCCGCTTCCCGATCTGCTGGCCGCGACGCCGCAGCCGGAGGCGCACGCCGGCTCGGACGACGAGCTCGAGCTCGCCGAGGCCGACACCGCGCTCGACGACGAGGTCAATGACTCGTTCGACCCGCGCGCGCAGCCCTTCTCTCCCGACACTGCGGCCGCGCTCGAGACTCCGCGCTTCGAGCGGGTTCCGCCCGCGCGCGCGGCCGAGGCGGCGACTCGCCTGATGCTGCCGGACGAGCCCGAGACACCCGTGCCGACGCGCGCGATGCCGCCCGCGTCGCCGCGCGTGAGCTCCGCCGCGGCCCAGGCCGATACGCTGCCTCCGCCCGCGCGCCGCGCACAGCACGCCCCGGCGCCGCGCGGCGCGGCGAGCGCGATCGTCGACTCGACGCTGCTCGCGCAGAGCGTGGAGAAGGTCGCCTGGGAGGCCTTCGGGACGCTCTCCGAACAGGTCGTCAGCGAGGTTCTGAAGCGCGTGGAGGCGGTCGTCTGGGAAGTCGTGCCGCAGCTCTGCGAGCGACTGATCCGCGAGGAGATCGCCCGGCTCAAGGCCGAGATGTCGGAGTAGCGCCGCGAGGGTATCCTCGGCGCTATGCTGACTCTGCCGCCGCGCGCGACCTGGCTGCCGCTCGTCGAAGCCGCGCTGGCCGAGGACCTCGGACCCGGCGACGCGACCTCGCTCGCGCTGCTCTCGCCCGACGATCGCGGCGAGGCGGTGCTCGAGGCGCGCGGCGAGATCGTCGTCTGCGGGCTCGAGCTCGCGCGCGAGGTCTTCGCGCAGCGCGGAGTCCACTGTGAATCGCTCGCGCGCGACGGCGACGCGGCCGAGGCGAACACGCCGCTCGCGCGCGTGCGCGGGCCCGCGATCGGCATCCTCGAGGCGGAGCGAACGGCGCTGAACTTCGTGCAGCGCCTCTCCGGAATCGCGACCCACACGCGGCGCTTCTGCCTCGCAGTGCGCGGCACGCAGGCCGAGATCGTCGACACGCGCAAGACCACGCCGGGCTGGCGCACGCTCGAGAAGTACGCGGTGCGCTGCGGCGGCGGCCGCAACCACCGGATCGCGCTCTACGACGGCATTCTGATCAAGGACAACCACATCGCGGCGGTCGGCTCCGTGGGCAAGGCGGTGCGGCGCGCGCGCGAGCGCGGCTCGCGCCACCTGCGCGTGCGCGCGGAGGTCGAGTCACTCGCCCAGGCGCGCGAGGCGCTCGATGCCGGCGCGGACGCGTTGCTCGTCGACAACCAACCGCCGGCGGTGATCGCCGAGATCGTCGCCGTGGCGAAGGGACGCGCGCTCGTCGAGGCCAGCGGGGGGGTCTCGCTCGAGACCGTGGCCGCGATCGCGCGCACGGGCGTCGATGAGATCTCGGTCGGCGCGCTGACTCACTCTGCGCCTGCGGCCGACGTCGCGCTGGAATGGACCGCTCGCTCTTCGAGCTGACGCCGCCGACGCGCTGGCTCGGCGCCAGACTCGAGGTCTTCGCCGAGGTGGATTCCACGAACCTGGTCGCCGAGCGGCTCGGCCACCAGGGCGCGCCCGACGGCACGATCGTGATCGCGGACCGCCAGAGCGCGGGCCGCGGCCGTCTCGGCCGCAGCTTCTTCTCGCCGGGCGGACGCAGCCTGTATCTCTCGGTGCTGCTGCGGCCCGCGCTGCCGCTCGAGCAGGTGCACCGGCACGTGTTCGCAGCGGCGGTCGCGGTCGCCGAGTGCGCGCGCGCGAGTCTCCCGCGCCGCTGCGACGTCGAGATCAAGTGGCCCAACGACGTGCTGATCGACGGGCGCAAGACGAGCGGAATCAATTTGCCCGTGCACGTAGACGCCGACCGCATCGTGTTCGCCGTGCTCGGCATCGGCGTGAACGTGAATCTCGCCGCCGACGAGCTTCCCGAGGAGCTGCGCGAGATCGCCACCAGTCTGGCGATCGCGGGCGGAAAGTCCCTCGACCGCGTCGAGTTCGCAGAGAAGCTGCTCGCGCAACTCGAGCGCGAGCTCGATCTCCTGCGCGCGGGCGAGTTCGCATTGGTCTTGGAGCGATTTCGCAAATCGTTCAGAATGCCGGGAGCGAAGGTGCGCATCGGCGGACCGGGGGTCGCCCGCGAGGTGATCGGAACGGTGCTGGGTGTCGACGACGAGGGAGCTCTGCTGTTGCGTCCGGCGACGGGCGGCGCGGAGTCAGTCGAGCGCGTCCTGGCGGGCGACGTGACCGTCTTGCGCGGGGGGGCCTAGCGCGTGCTGCTCGCGATCGACATCGGGAACACGCACGTGGTGCTCGGCGTGTTCGCCGGCGAGCGGCTGCTGCACCACTGGCGCATCGGCACTCACCGGCAAGACACTTCGGACGAGTGCGCGGCGACCCTGCGCTCGCTGTTCGAGCTCGCCGGCGTCGAGCGCGGCTCCGTCAGCGACGGAGTCATTTCGTGCGTGGTGCCGCCCTTGCTGCCGATCTTCGAGCGCACCTGCGAGAAGCTGCTGGGCAAGCCCGCGCTCGTCGTCGGGCCGGGCATCCGCACCGGCATGCCGATGCGCGTGGAGAACCCCCGCGAGGTCGGCGCGGACCGGATCGTGAACGCGGTGGCGACGCTCGCGCTCGTCGGCGCGCCGTCGATCGCCATCGACTTCGGCACCGCCACGAGCTTCGACTGTGTCTCGCGCGATGGTGAGTTCGTCGGCGGCGCGATCTACCCCGGCGTGTTCGTCTCGCTCGAGGCGCTGGTCAACCGCGCCTCGAAGCTCTCTTCGGTGGAGATCATGCGGCCGCCGAACGTGATCGGCCGCAACACGACTCAGAACCTGCAATCGGGCATGGTCTTCGGCTACGCCGGGATGGTCGACACCATGGTGCGTCGCATGCGCAAGGAACTGGGCGAGGACGCCCGGGTGATCGCCACCGGCGGCCTCGCAGGACTGATCGCAAGCGAGACCGAAACGATCGAACGCGTGGAGCCCTTCCTGACCTTGGAAGGGCTCCGGCTCATTTACGAGCGAAATCGAGACACCGCCAGGGAGGACTAGGCATGAGCGACATCCGCCGCAGCATCAACTTCGCGCTGATCGGGCACGGCGGAGACGGAAAGACCACCCTGGCCGATTCACTGCTGCTGGCCGCAGGAGTCACGAATCGGCTCGGGCGCGTCGACGACGGCACCTCCTTCATGAACTGGCTCCCCGAAGAGAGAGCTCGCCGCGCCAGCATCTCCACGTCCGTCTGCTCCTTCGCGCACGGCGACGCGGAGTTCACCATCCTGGACGTCCCTGGCGACGCGAACTTCGGCGGTGAGCTGCGCGGTGCACTGGCGGCCGTCGACAACGCGGTGATCGTCGTCTCGGCTCAGGACGGCGTGAAGTTCGGAACCGAACGCGCCTACCGCTACGCCCGCGAGCACGGTCTCGGGCTGGCCGCGGTCGCGAACAAGCTCGACCTGGAGCGCGCGGACTTCGACGCGACCGCGGCGCAGCTCGAGGAGGCGCTCGGCGTGCGCGTCGTGAAGCTGCACCTGCCGCTGGGGCGCGGCGAGAAGTTCGCCGGCTACGTGAATCTGCTCACGGGCCGCGCCCATCGCCTGGACCCGAGCGGAAGGGTCGAGACGATCGACCCGCCCGCCGAGCACGCCGACGCGATCGCGGCCGCCAAGCTCGCGATGATCGAAGCCGTCGCCGAAGCCGACGACTCACTGCTCGAGAAGTATCTCGGCGACGGCGAGATCTCCGAGACCGAGATCTTCGAGACGCTGCGCAAGGGCGTCCGCGACGACACCCTGCTGCCGCTGCTGTGCGCCGCCAGCGGGCGCGGCGTCGGGGGCGAGGCGCTGCTGATCGCCGCCGAGCGGATCTTCCCCCGCGCGGTCGACGCGGCGCCGCGCAAGGCCATGCAGGGCGACGCCGAGGTCGAGCTCGCCGCGGACCCCGGGGCGCACGTCTCGGCGCTCGTCTGGAAGTCGGTCGCCGACCGCTACGCGGGCATGCTCTCCGTCCTGCGCGTGTTCTCCGGAACGCTGAAGAAGGACATGACCGTGCTGAACGCGCGCACCGGGGCGCGCGAGCGGGTCGGCAAGATTCTGCGCCTGCACGGCGAGCAGACCGAGGAAGTGACTGCCGTGCTGCCCGGTCAGATCGCCGCGATCCCGAAGCTGAAGGACACCCGCACCGGCGACACCCTGTGCGACGAGAAGCACTCGCTGCGCATCCACATGGAACCCCCGCCGCACGGCGTGATCTCGTTCGCGGTCGAGGCCGAGAACAAGGGCGAAGAGGACAAGGTCTTCGACGCGCTGCACCGGATCGTGGAGGAGGATCGCAGCCTCACCTTGAAGCGCGACGAGCGGACCGGCGAGTTCCTGCTCACGGGCCTCGGCCAGCTACACATCGAGGTGTCGCTCGAGAAGATCGCGCGCGTGTTCCACGTCAAGGTGAAGCTGAAGCCGCCGAAGGTCCCGTATCTGGAGACGATCAAGGGCCGCGCGGAGAACGTCGAGGGCAAGCTCAAGAAGCAGTCGGGCGGGCGCGGCCAGTTCGGCGTCTGCTATCTCGGCGTCGAGCCGGGCGAGCGCGGCTCGGGCGTCGTGTTTCTCGACGAGATCGTGGGCGGCTCGATCCCGCGCCAGTACATTCCGGCGGTCGAGAAAGGCGTGCGCGAGACCTGCGAGCGCGGCGTGATCGCCGGCTATCACCTGACGGACATCCGCGTCTCGGTCACCGACGGCAAGTACCACACCGTCGACAGCTCCGAGATGGCCTTCAAGACCGCCGGCAGCTTGGCGCTGCGCGCCGCGGTGAGCGCGGCGAAGCCGGTTCTGCTGGAGCCGATCATGACGCTGAACGTGACGGTCCCGGACCAGTTCGTCGGAGACGTCATGGGCAACCTGAACAGCCGGCGCGGGCGGGTGGCCGGGGTCGAAGCGCGTGGTCACGCGGAGGTGATCAAGGCACACGTGCCGATGGCCGAAGTGCTCTCGTACGCATCCGACCTCACGAGCATGACCGGTGGCCAAGGCAGCTTCGACATGGAGTTCTCGCACTATGAGGAAGCGCCCGCGGTGGTCCAGGAACGGATCGTCGCCGAGGCCGCCAAGCACCGGCACGCCGAGGAGTAGCGTCGCAGCGCGCCACGCCCTCGGGGCCGCGGAGGACGCGTGACCGTCGACTCGAGCGAAGTTCTCGCGAGCCTCGGGCCCGCCCGGCGCTTCGCCGATCCCAGCGGCGCCGTCGAAGCGCGCCTGATGGCGGCGAGCGGAGCGCTGCCGCTCCCGCCGCCGCAGCTCGTCTCGGTCCTGTTCGCACTCACTCTGGACCCCGAGGCGAGCGTGTCGGAGCGAGCGGCGGCGTCGCTGCGCGCCCTGCCCGATCGCGTGATCGATTCGGCGCTCGAGGCCAAGCTTCACGCCGGCGCGCTCGACTGCTTCGCGGTGATGTTTCCCGAGAATGGCGGGCGCATGGAGAAACTCGCGCTCAACGCCGCCACGTCGGACGCGACCTGCTGCCGGCTCGCGGCGCTCCGGAATTCGCGCGTGGTCGAGATACTCGCCCAGAATCAGGTGCGCCTGCTGCGCTGCGAGAAGCTGGTCGAGACGCTCGGCGAGAACCCGCTGACGGGCTTGGCGACGATCGACCGCATCCTGCACTTCCTGGGCGTCGAGCGCGGCGAGCACGAGGAGACGGAGGCCGAGCGCAAGACCGAGGCCGTGCCCGCGCCGCCGCCGCCCGAGCCGGCCGCCGATGCTCCGCCGCCGGTCGATCTCAGCGATGCGAGTGACATTCCCGCCGAGCTGGTCGAAGAGGCCGAGAAGGAGCTCGACGACGACGAGCAGGAGGAGCGCAGCCGCAACGTGATGGCGCGCATCTCCACCATGTCGATCATGGACAAGATGAAGCTCGCGCGCTTCGGCAACACCGACGCGCGTGGCGTGCTCGTCCGCGATCGCAACAAGCTGGTCGCCGCCGCCGCGATCCGGAATCCGAAAATCACCGAAAGCGAAGTCGAAGGCTTCTCGCGCTCGCGTCAGCTGTCGGACGAAGTGATTCGCATCATCTCGAACAACCGCCAGTGGACGCGGAACTACCCGGTCAAGCTCGGGCTGGTCATGAACCCGAAATGCCCGCCCGGCACTGCGATCAAGTTCATGAATTTCCTCACCGATCGGGACTTGGGCGCGATCATGCGCAGCCGCGACGTGCCGGGTCCGATCTCCCTGCAGGCTCGCCGCATCCTCGCGCGCAAGGGAAAGAGCTAAATGGGAACGGCCGACCGCGACGCGCACGAGATTCACGGCAAGGTGGTCTACATCGGGCCCACCGGCGCGGGAAAGAGCGCGAACCTCGCATTCATCCAGCGCAAGCTGAAGCGCGAGCACCGCGGCGAGCTGAAGAAGCAGACCAGCCGGGATGGCAGCGCGACCTACGACGTGCTGCCCGTGTCACTGGGCGCGGTGCGCGGATACAAGACCTCGATCCAGATCACGACCGTGCCCGGCGCTCCGCAGGCCACGGCCCTGCGGCGCGAGCTGCTGAAGGACGTCGACGGGATCGTCTTCGTCGCCGACCTGCGACCCGAGCGTCACGATGCGACCTTGGCCTCGGCTTCCGAGCTGCGCCAGCTGATCGCCGCGCAGGGCCGCAAGCTCGAGGACGTGCCGCTCGTGCTGCAGTACAACCGGCGCGATCAGGTCGACGAGAACGCGGTCGAGCGCCTGCACCGCAAGCTCGGGATCCACGGCGCCTGCTTCGAGGCGGTGGCTTCGGAGGGCACGGGAGTGCTGCAGACGCTCACCACGCTCTCGAAGCTCGTGCTCGCCGAGCTGCGCAAGGCCGTCGACGAGGAAGTCTCGCGCGCGACGCCCGCCAAGGCGAAGCGCGCAGTCACCGCCCTCGATCCGCTCGAGCCCTCGACCGCTTCGGGCGCGCTCACTGCGCGCGTGAAGGCGAAGCCGGCGGCGCCCGAGAAGGGCTTCACCATCGAGAGCGCGGGCCCCGTCGACGGCGGCGGCTCGGAGATCTGCATCCCGGTGCGCCTCGTCGACGAGGCGAGCGGGCGCCGCGTCGAGATCGCGGTCCGCATCGCGATCGACGCACTCTAGGAGCGCGGGCGTGCGCAAGCGCTTGGCCATCGTCGGAGCTTCGGACGAGGGACTCGCGCTGATTCCGCTGCTCGAGGCGAACCCCGACGTCGAGCTGTGCGCCGTGCTGACCGACGACGCCGACGCCGCGCGCCGCGGCCTCGTGCGCGTCGACCCGAAATACGCGATGCGCTCCTACGCGCTGATCACGACCGACCCGGAGGCGGTGCTGCGCACTCCCGGCCTGGTCGCGCTGATCGACGCCGAGGCGCCTGCGACACTGCGCGGTGTACTGACCGAGGCGCCCGATCGCGGCGTGCAGGTGACGACGCCTCTGATCGCGAAGCTCCTGTACGCGTTCGGCCCGGTCGACGCCGCGCGCAAGCCCGATCTGCTGCAGGCGCTGGGCGAGATTCTCGAATCGTACAACCTGACCGTCGACCGGCGCGGTCTCTTGAACCGGATCCTGCAGATCGCCGTCGGCTCGACGGGCGCCGACCGCGGCTCGCTCTTGCTCTGGGACGCGGAGATCGGCGCGCTGCGCGTCGAAGTCGCGCTCGGGATCGAGAAGGAAGTGATTCCCAAGATCCGGGTCCGGCCCGGCGAGGGGATCGCGGGGCGCGCCTTCGCGGAGAAGCGCCCGATCCTGCTCTCGGGCAAGGCGGACCAGCGCCGCTACGACATCACGCGCGAGCGCAGCGACGTCGAGTCGGCGATCTCCGCGCCGCTGATCCACGGCGACCGCGTGCTCGGCGTGCTCAATCTGTCTCACAGCCTGCGCCGCGGCGCCTTCTCGGACGAGGATCTCGAGTTCGTGACTCGCCTCGCCGCGATCGACGCGAAGATCATCACGCGCGCCGAGGAGTATCACCGCCTGCTGCGCGACTCCGAGCGGCTGCGCGCGCAGGGGCTCGTGCGCGAGGTGATGGCGCAGGCCGAGCCGCTGCACCGCCGGCTCTCGAAGGTCTGCCGCGCGGTGGCCGGAGATCTCTCCGGCGGCGTCGCGCACGTGTTCTTGATCGATCCCGAGCTCGGGTCACTCGCCCTGCGCGGCTCGTCGACCGACATCGATCCGCTCGCCGCGCCGTATCGCATCCAGCCGACCGACGGCCTGCACGGCTGGGTCGCGCAGCACCGGGAAGCCGTGGTGCTGTCGCAGTCCGTCGACTCCGGCTGCGCCTGCTTCGCGGTGTTGCCGCTGGTCGCGCGCGGCGAGACGGTCGGGCTGCTCTCGTTCGAGGGGATGCTTCCGGGCGGCACGCCGGAGATCGTGCGCGAGCGCATCTCTGCGGTCGCCGACGCGCTCGCCAGCGAGCTCGTCGATGCGCTGCGCTCGCTATTCATGGAGCGCGAGGCGACCAAGACCGCCGCGATCACCGAGCTCGCGGCGCGCCTCGGCTCGGCTGGTGACTCGGCGCAGCTTCACCGCTCGGTGACTTCGTCCGCCGCCATGATCCTCGAAGCCGAGCACGCCGTGCTGCGGCTCCAGGATTCCGCCACCGGCCGCTATCAGATCCGCTCCTACTTCGGCTCGGCCGAGACCGACGCGCAGGCCGCGCTGCTCGAGCTCGAGAAGACGCTCTCGATCCGAGCGCTCTCGCAGCAGAAGGCCGTGCGGATCATCGACGTGACCAAGGATCCGGAGCTCGCGGCCCACGATGCCGACGTCGTCTCCGCCCTCTCTTGGCCGCTGCGGCGCGAGGGCCGCGTGCTCGGCTCGCTGTCGCTGCTGGGCAAAGTGAGTCGCGACGCGCTGACGAGTGAGTCGTTCTCCGCGCAGGACCAGGCGCTGCTCGGCCGCTACGCAGAGCACGTGCAGCAGGCGCTCGAGCAGGTGGCCGAACGCGAGCGCATGAGACACCACCGGCGCTTCGACGATCTCACCGGCCTGCCCAACGCGACCCACGTCGGCGAGCGGATCGAGGAAGAGATCGCGCGCTCGAGCCGCGCCGGCCGCGGCTTCGCGGTCATCCGCTTCCGGGTCGACGGCCTGGCCGAGCTGCTCACCGTGCCCGAGCCCTCCGAGGGCGAGAGACTGGCCTTGTCGCTCGCCCAGGAGCTCCGCGCGGGTCTGCGCGAGTTCGACGTGATCGGACGCTCGGCGCCCGACACCTTCCAGATCCTGATCCCGGAGCCCGAAGGCGACGTCGCCGCGCTGCTCGGCCCACTGGCGCGGCGCGCGCGCGACGCGATCCGCCGCGAGCCGAATTCCACTCTCTCCGATTCTCTGCGGCTCGAGTTCGGCTACGCGACGTTTCCGGCCGATGGACAGACGACGCGCGCGCTGCTCGAAGCCGCGCGCCGCACGCGCATCACGGACTGAGCTCCGTCAGCGCGCCTTGGCCCAGGGCGCGGCGGCGCACGGGACCCCGAGCGCCTCCGCAACACCTTTCTGTGTCACCTCGCCGCGGTAGCAGTTGACGCCGCGCGCGAGCGCCGCGTTGGCCTGCAGCGCCCCGTCCACGCCGCGCCGGCAGAGCTCCAAGAGGTACGGGAACGTGGCGTTGTTCAGCGCCAGGGTCGAGGTTCGCGGCACCGCCCCCGGCATGTTCGGCACGCCGTAGTGAATCACGCCGTCGACCGCGTAAGTCGGCCGCGAGTGAGAGGTCGGACGGATCGTCTCGACGCAGCCGCCCTGGTCGACGGCGACGTCCACGATCACCGAGCCGCGCTTCATCTGCGACACGAGCTCGCGAGTCACCAGCACGGGCGCACGCGCGCCGGGCACGAGCACGGCGCCGATCACGAGATCCGCCTCGAGCACCGACTGCTCCAGGTTCACGACGTTCGAATACAGGGTCGAGATCCCGCCGTGGTAGATGTCGTACAGGTGCGAGAGCCGGCGCTGGTCGATGTCCAGAACGTTGAGCTCGGCGCCCAGCCCGACCGCCATGCGCACCGCCGCCGTGCCGACGATGCCCGCGCCGATCACCGCGACGCGACCGCGCGGCACGCCGGGCACGCCGCCCAGCAGCACGCCGCGCCCGCCCTGGTCCGCCTGCAGATAGTGGGCGCCGATCTGCACCGCGAGCCGGCCCGCGACCTCGCTCATCGGGACCAAGAGCGGCAGCGAGCCGTCTTCCAGCTGGACCGTCTCGAAGCCGATCGCGACGATGCCGCGCTCGAGGATGCTGCGAGTCAACTGCTTCTCCGGCGCGAGGTGCAGGAAGTCGAAGATCGCCTGACCGGGGCGCATCTCCGCGACCTCGGACGGTGTCGGCTCCTTCACCTTGGTCACGATGTCGCTCTCGGCGATCACCTCGCCGGCGGACTTCTTGATCTGGGCGCCGATCGCCTCGTACTGATCATCGGGGAAGCCGCTGCCCTCCCCGGCTCCGGTCTCAAGCCAGACGTCGTGACCCGCGGCGACCAGCGCGCGCGCGCCGGCAGGCAGCAGCGCGACGCGCAGCTCGCGGTCCTTCGTCTCGCGCAGAACGCCGACGCGCATCTTCGGGGCCCCCCGGGACAGGTTCACGAGAACTGTAGCGCGGACGCGACTCGGCTCGGGGGGTGATCGGACAGACTCCCCGCGAACTGGAGACGACGCGCGCGCTCACCAGATGGGCCGGCTCGCTTGCCCGCTGTGAGTCACTTCCTGTTCGACTCCGTCCGACACGCGCGCCAGGAACAGATGTGCCTCCTTCACGTCGCCGCGCGCGGAGGAGTACACCACGTAGCGCCCGTCGGGAGAGATCGCCGGGAATTCCTCGACGTAGTCAGTGCGCGTGATCTGGCGCTTCGCGCCGCCGTCGGAGCGCATGATCCAGATGTCGGAGTTGCCGGAGTGCATGTCCCGCTCGAACACGATCCAGTGGCCATCGCGCGAGAAGTGCGGATTGCTCCCGCGCGTGATCGCGACTGCCTCGCCGCCGCCGAGGGTCGCCAGATAGATCGTCGCGTCGGTCTTCGAGTGCGCCTCGGGCCGCGCGTAGACCACCGTCTTCCCGTCGGGCGAGACGTCCGGCATCCAACACCCGCGCGTGTCGGGCAGGACCACGTCGCCGTCTGCGTCGGTGTTGATCCAGATTCCACCGGCCGACTTGCCGCCGGGCAGTGAGATGGAGCCGTGCCAGACCAGCCGGATCGGGCCATCGGAGATCCCCGCGCCCATGCCCACGCGATTCTTCGAGGCGTTCACCCAAGCGCCCGTGAAGCGGTTCCAGGTCCACAGGCGCAGGCCGCCCCCGCCCATCGGATCGACCCGGCCGACGAGCAGGCGCGCGCCGTCGGAGGTCCAGGCCATCGGCAGTGCTCCTGCGGCCGTGTCGGGGACGTTCACGATCTCGCCGCTGCGCAGGTACAAGAGCGAGAGCGAGGTCCGCAGCTTCTTGGTGTAGGCCCCGGCCTCGTCGGAGTCCGGGCCTTCGATCGAGAGCGCCGAACGGAACTGCTCGGCGGAGAGGATGCCCTCCGACGGCGCGTCCTGGACGAACGCGATCGGGTCGGCGGGCAAGTCGCTCTCCGAGATGTGACTGAAGCACGCGCTGCTCGCGACGGAGAGGCCGACCAGCAGCGCGCGGCTAGCGGACCGGCCGACCGCGGAAGATCCGCGCGCTCGCATCCCACTCGAAGAGCGCGGACTCGCCGACGCCTGCCTCGTGGACGGAGACGACCAGCTGCGCCGTGCCCGGGTACAGCGGCTCGCCGTCCGGCCCGAGCGCGCCAGCGACGTCGGTGTGAGACAGATACGCCGCAGCATCGACGTGGGAGTGATAGATGACCAGCAGTCTCTCTCCCGTGGACTCAGCGCTTCGCAAGGCATGCAACAGCTCCTGATCGTCGATCCAGAATGCGAGGGTCGCGTCTAGATTCGACTCACCGCGCGCCAAACGTTTGCTTTGGACGTTCGCGCAGCGGACCATATGCAACGGACCCTCGAGGTCGCTGCCCAGGAGCAAGCCGCAGCACTCTTCCGGATAGCACTCTCGGGCGTGCTGGAACACCTCGAGCAGCAGCTCGCGCGGGAGCGGCGCGGGCGCGGCGTCCGGGTCGCGGACGGCTGCGGCGCGCTCGCTCCAGTCTGCCAACGCTAGATCTCGTAGCTCGCGGGATCGAGCGCCGCGCGGGAGACTCCGCGCGCCGCGGCCTCGCGACACAGGTCAGCGACGCTGTGCTCCGCCAGCGCCCGCTCCACCCCCGCGCGGATCAGCGGCCAGACGAAGTCGGGGCTCTGCGCCGAGCGCTCCTTCTCGAGCTGCGACAGCGTGAGCACGCTGCCCTGCACCGCGCGCACCACGTCGCAGAGCGAGATCTGCTCCGGTCGGCGCGCCAGCCGATAGCCCCCGCCGGGTCCCCGTTTGCTCGTCACCAGGCCGGCGCGGCGCAGCTTCTGAAAGATCTGCTCGAGGTAGCGCGTGGGAATCGCCTGGCGCCGGCCGAGCTCGGCCAGCGGCAGCGCCCGCGAGCCCCCGTGGTACGCGAGGTCGAACATGCCGTAGATCGCGTAGCGGACCTGCTGCGTCGCGCGCATGGTTGCGCGCGGACCGTAACACGGGCGACCGCCGCTTTGAATGGATAGAGTCCCGCGACTCCCCACTCCTCCGGAAGCCGAGGCCGCGAAAATCTCCGACTCGCGCTCGTCGCGGCCGCTGCTGCGGTTCGCGGAGGATCTCGCGCGACTGCCGACCGGGGAGCTCGGCGGCACGCTGCGCGCGCTGCTGCCGCTCTCGGCGCTCGCGCCCGGCGAGAGCGCGCCGCCCTTCGCCGAGTCCCCGCTCGCGCCCGAGCTGAAGAGCATCCTCGCGCGCCGCGGCATCGCGGAGCTCTGGTCGCACCAGGCCGATGCGCTCGCGCGCGCGAACGCGGGCCGCGACGTGCTCGTGGCCACTCCGACCGCGAGCGGGAAGAGCTTGATCTACAACCTGGCGACGGCGTCGCGCCTGCTCGCGCGGAGGGACGCCCGCGCGCTCTATGTGTTTCCGCTGAAGGCGCTCGAGCAGGACCAGCTCGCGTATCTGCGCGCCGACCTCGAGACACTCTCCGTGCTGAATCCGCCGACGGCGGAGATCTACGACGGGGACACCTCGCCCTACCGGCGGAAGAAGATCCGCGAGTCACCTCCCGCGGTCCTGCTCACGACGCCCGACATGCTCCACGTCGGCATTCTGCCCGCGCACGACTCATGGAAGGAGTTCTTCCGCAGCCTCGAGCTGGTCGTGATCGACGAGGTGCACACCTACCGCGGCGTGCTCGGCTCGCACTTCGCGCAGGTGCTGCGCCGGCTCGTGCGCGTGGCGAATCACTACGGTGCGAGCCCGCGCTTCATCGCCTGCTCCGCGACCGTCGGCAACCCCGCGCAGTTCGCGCGCGAGCTCTTCGGGCGCGAGGTCGATGTCGTGTGCCAGGACGGGGCGCCCGCTCCGCAGCGCTGGCTCGCGGCGCTCGAGCCCGAGGTCTCGGCCTACGCCAGCGCGGCGCGCCTGTTCCGGCGCTGCGTGCGCGCGGGCCTGCGCACGATCGCGTTCACACAGTCGCGGCGAGTCACCGAGCTGATGCACGTGTGGATTCTGGAGGCGGAGCCGCAGCTCGCGGGGCGCATCTCCTCGTACCGCAGCGGCTTCCTGCCCGAGGAGCGGCGCGCGATCGAGCAGCGGCTCTTCAGCGGCGACTTGCTGGGCGTGATCTCGACCTCCGCGCTCGAGCTCGGCATCGACGTCGGCGGCCTCGACGTCTGCATCCTCGTCGGATACCCGGGCTCGGTGCTCGCGATGCGCCAGCGCGCCGGCCGAGTGGCGCGCGGGCGCGAAGGCCTGGTGTTCCTGGTGCCGCAGGAGGACGCGCTCGACCGCTACTTCCTGCGCCACCCCGACCGGCTGGTGACTCGTCGCTGCGAGGATGCGGTGCTCGACGCGACGAGCGCCGAGATCACCGCCGCGCACCTGCCCTGCGCGGCCGCCGAAGTGCCGCTCTCCCATTCGGAGGCGTGGCTCGCGCCCGAGGGCCTGCAGCGGGCGCTCGAGCTCGCGCACGCGCGCGGAACCCTGCTGGAGAGCGCGGCCGGCGGTGAGTCGTTCGCGGCCCGCCGCGATCCGGCGCGCGAAGTGAGCCTGCGCTCGGCCGGTGAGTCGTTCGCGATCCGGCGCGCGGGCGATCCGGGCCGGCGCGTGGTCGGAACCATCGGCCGCGGGCGGGTCAGCGGCGAGTGTCATCCCGGCGCGATCTACCTGCACCGCGCCCAGTCCTATCTCGTGACGTCGCTCGACTTCGAGCGCCGCGAGGTCGAGGTCGATGGCCCGGCGCAGGTCGACTGGTACACGCGGCCGGTCGTCGAGAAGGAAACCGAGATCCTCGAGGTGCTGCGCTCCCGGCCGATCGGCAACACGCTAGCGAAGCTCGGCCGGCTGCGGGTCACCTCGTACACCAAGGCCTACGAGAAGCGGCGCGTGTTCGGACAGGATCTGCTCGGACGACACCCGCTCGAGCTGCCGCCGACGCGCTTCGAGACCGAGGGCGTGTGGCTCGAGCTCGCGCCGCAGATCGAGCGCGTCGAGAAGTCGGAAGGGCTGCACTTCATGGGCGGAATTCACGGGCTCGAGCACGCGGCGCTCGCGCTGTTTCCGCTGTTCGCGCTCTGCGATCGCTTCGACGCGGCCGGCATCTCGATCCCGCGGCATCCGCAGGTGCGCGGGCCTGCGATCTTCCTGTACGACTCACACCCCGGCGGGATCGGGATCTCGCGCGCGGTCTTTCCGCGCATCGAGGAGCTCGTGTCGCTCGCGGGCGAGATCACGCGCGAGTGCCCGTGCGCCGACGGCTGCCCGTCGTGCATTCACTCGCCGCGCTGTGGCGCGGGCAATCACCCGCTCGACAAGCGCGCAGTGATTCGCACGGTCGATCTGGCGCTCGCGCGCGCCCCCCTGCCCTGCGCCCCGGGCGAGCGGGTCGAGCCCGAGCTCGCGCAGTTCCCGTGCGAGCCCGTGCCTGCGGCTGCGGAGCCGGCGCCGCTGATCTTCGACGTCGAGACACAGCGCTCCGCGGACGAAGTCGGCGGCTGGGGCAACATGCACCTGATGCGCCTCGCGCTCGCGGTGGTGTACGACATGGGCAGCGGCGAGTTCGAGACCTACACCGAGGCGCGCGCCGACGCGCTGATCGACCGCCTGTTCAAGGCCCCGGCCGTCGTCGGCTTCAACTCGCGCCGCTTCGACTACTCGGTGCTCCGCGCATACAGCGCGCGCAAGTTCGAGGACCTGCCGACGTTCGACCTGCTCGAGGACGTGCACCGGAAGCTCGGCCGCCGCCTCTCGCTCGATCACCTGGCGACTCAGACACTGGGGCGCGGCAAGACCGGCGACGGCCTGCAGTCACTCGTCTGGTGGAAGGAGGGCCGCCTCGACCTGATCGAGGCGTACTGCCGGAAGGACGTCGAGCTCGTGCGCGACCTGCTCGCCTACGCCGCCCGCGAGCGGCACGTGATCTTCCAGCGCAAGGATGGCGAGCGCGTGCGGCTGCCCGTGGAGTGGGACGGCACCGCGATCCTCGCGCGCACCGCGCGCGCGCGTGAAATGCGGAGCTAGCTCGGTACACTCCGCCGCGCCGTGCTGCAGATCGAGAACCTCGCGAAGTCTTTCGGCGGGCGCGCGCTCTTCGAGGGCGCGACGCTCGAGGTGCGCGCCGACGACCGCGTCGGCCTGGTCGGCAAGAACGGCGCCGGCAAGACGACCCTGCTGCGCATTCTGGCCGGGGCGGACAGTGCGGACTCCGGCGCGCTGCGGCTCCAGCGGGGCGCGCGCATCGGGTATCTCCGCCAGGAGGTGAGCGCCGTCTCGGAGCGCACGGTGCTCGCGGAGGCGGAGACTGCACTCGCCCCGCTGCGCGAGATCGAGGCGCGGCTGCGCGCGGTCGAGCTCGAGATCGCCGCCTGTCCGGGCGCCGTGCCCGACTCTCTCGCCGCTCGCTACGACGCGGTTCACCACGAGTTCGAGCGCTCCGGCGGATTCTCCGCCGACGCGGAGCTGCGCGCGACCTTGGTCGGCCTCGGCCTGGGTCCGAACAAGTGGCACGAGCCGCTGCGGAAGCTGTCCGGCGGCTGGCTGATGCGGGTCGAGCTGGCGAAGCTTCTGATCGCGAAGCCCGAGCTGCTGCTGCTCGACGAGCCGACCAATCACCTCGACCTGCCCTCGATCGCGTGGTTCGAGGGCGTGCTCGCCTCGTATCCGGGCGCGGTCGTGGTGGTTTCTCACGACCGCGTCTTCCTCGATCGACACGCGAACCGGATCGCGGAGCTCGAAGC
>JBIOJK010000036.1:0-28333 GCA_044450765.1 Myxococcota bacterium
CTTCTGGTA
This sequence comes from Myxococcota bacterium, assembly GCA_044450765.1. Taxonomy (GTDB): domain Bacteria; phylum Myxococcota_A; class UBA9160; order SZUA-336; family SZUA-336; genus VGRW01. The sequence goes on from JBIOJK010000036.1 coordinate 10, forward strand.
GTAGCTCCAGTCGGCGCCGAGCAGCCCCGCCATCTTCATGTCGCCGAAGATCGCGGCGTTGTTGACGAGAAAGTCGATCCCGCCCCACTCGGAAGTGACTCGCTCGGCCATTGCCAAGGTCGACTCGGGCGAGCCCACGTCGACCTCGACGAAGAGCGCCGCGCCGCCGCTCTTGCGAATCGACTCGGCGACGGACTCACCCTTGTCCTTCGCGATGTCGGCCACCGCGACGCGCGCGCCCTGCCCGGCGAGCGCACGCGCGTAGGCTTCGCCGATGCCGCCGCCCGCGCCGGTCACGATCGCGACCTTGCCCGCGATTCCATCGTAGTTCACGAATCTCCTCCCTTCACTCGTCCGCCGGGCTGCACCTCGAGCACCGTCGGATACGACTCCTCGACGGGCGTCTCGAGCACGCGCGCGATCGCGCGCGCCACGCTCTCGCCCGGCATCCAGTGCAGGTGCCGGAACACGCCCCAGTACTTCCACGCTTCCAGAATCTTGACGAGCTGGTCCTTGGGCATCTGGTTGCCGAACTCACTGCCCGTCGGGCCGACGCGGACCAGAATCGAGCGGACGCCGCTGCCCTCGGTCTCCATCTCGAGCACGCGCGCGAACGCCTCGAGCCCGAGCTTCGCCGCCGCGTAGGCCGACTGGTACGGACGGGGCCGCGTCGCGCTGTCGGATCCGATGAAGAGCACGTCGCCGCGCCGTCGCTCGAGCATGCCCGGGAGCACGCGGCGAGTCATCCAGATCGCGCCGAGCAGGTTGATCTCGACGTCGGAGCGCAGGTGCTCGACGGGCGCCTCGTGAATGCGGCCGGCGCGGTTCTCGCCGGCGTTGTTGATCAGCACGTCGATGTGGCCGAGCGCTGCCTCCGCGGCGGCGCAGAAGGCGTCGACCGAGCGGAGGTCCGTGACGTCGAGCGCGTGCGCGAGCGCGCGCCCGCCGGCCGCGTCGACGTGCTTCGCCACGTCTTCTACCCGCGCGACGCGGCGCGCGCCGAGCGCGAGGTGATAGCCGCGGTGGCCGAGCTCGAGCGCCGTGGCGGCACCGATGCCCGACGACGCGCCGGTGATGATCGCCGTGCGAGCGCGCGACTCAGCCACGGCGCAGCTCGATCGGCAGCGCCGCGAAGCCCCGCACGCTGACCGAGTGAATCCGCGCGCAGCCCGCCGGCTCGACCTCGAAGTCGGGGAAGCGCTTCCAGAACTCCTCCAGCACGGTGCGCGCCTCGAGACGCGCGAGCGCCGCGCCCAGGCAGAAGTGCGCGCCGTGGCCGAACGAGAGCATGGCGCTCGTGTCGCGCTCCAAGTCGTACGCGTCGGGGCTCGGGAATGCGCGCTCGTCGCGGTTCGCGGATCCGATCAGCACGAGCACGCGCTTGCCGGCCGGGATCTCCACACCGTGGAGTGTCAGCGGGCGCGTCGTGACTCGCCCGATCGCCTGCGTCGAGCTGTCGAAGCGCAGCGTCTCCTCGACCCAGTGCGGCACGCGGCGCGGATCGTCGCGCAGGAGCTTGCGCTGATCCGGATTGCGCCAGAGCCAGTAGAGCGCGTTCGCCAGCAGCTTCGTCGTCGTCTCGTTCCCGGCCACGATCATCAGGTTGCAGAACGACTGGATGTCGATCTGCGAGAGCCGCTGGCCGTCGATCTCCGCGGCCAGCAGCGCGCTGATCAGGTCCTCCCGCGGCGCGCGGCGCCGCTCCGCGATGCGATCCGAGAAGTAGCTCCAGATCTTGCCGAAGGCCTCGGCCGCACCGCGCGGCACGTCGAAGACGCCTTCCTCTCGGTGCACGAGCGTGTCGGCGTGGCGCCGCAGCTCGGCGCGATCGGAAGCCGGCACGCCGAGCAGCTCGCTGATCACGTCCATCGGCAGCACGCCAGCAAGGTCGGCGACGAACTCACTGCGCCCGCGCTCGCGCATGCGCTCGAGCGCCGCGGCCGCCATGTCGCGGATGCGCGGCTCGAGCTCGGCGACCCGGCGCGGCGTGAAGCCGCGCGAGACGAGCGCGCGCATCTGCGTGTGCCGCGGCGGGTCCATGCCGAGGAACGACATCGCCAGGTGCGCGGCCGGGTGCGAGGCGGAGCGCTCGACCGAGACACCGTGCGTGTTCGTGAAGCGCTCGGTGTCCTTCAGCGCGGCGAGCACGTCCGCGTGCAGCGAGAGCGCGTAGAAGTCGAGCGCCTCGTTGTGATAGACCGGCGCCTCGTCGCGCAGCCGCGCGTAAGTCGGGTACGGGTCCTCGTGGATCTCGTAGGCGAAGGGGTTGTACTCGAGCGGAGTCACTTCTCGAGCTCGAAGCGCGCCACGTTGCTGACGCGCACCGCGTTGGCCATCGGCGCTTCCGCGCGCGCCGCGGCGTTCGGATCGATCTCGACGCGCCAGGCGAGCAGGGGCTTGCGCCCGGGCGCGTGCAGCGAGGCGGGATCGACCGCGACGCAGCGCGCGCGCGGATTCACCGCCGCGGCGACCGCGTCGATTCCCGGTCGCTCGCGCTCGAGCAGCAGCGCGAGCCAGCCTTCGGGCTCGCCTTCGGCGAACGCCTCGCACTCTTCGATCCAGAAGTGACCGACCGTCGCTGACTCGAGCGCGGCGCCGCGGCGCACGTATTCGTGGGGCAGGGCGGGGTCGACCTGGAGCATCTTCAGCACCGGTGCGAGACCGTCACCCAGGATCCCGAGCGCGCGCTGCAGCCGCGGCACGTAGACCGGCGCGAGCGCCGCCCACTGCTCGCGCGCGAGCTCGCGCGCCGCGGCGGCGCCCCAGCGCGCGCGCAGCGACGCGGCGGCGGCGCGAGTCAGCAGGTGGACGTCGAGCGTCCACTCGCGGCACAGGCGCGCGAGCACGGGACGCGCGAGCTGCTCGAGCTGGAAGTCGGCGACGAACGGGCCGGAGTAGTCCGGCAGCCCCGGCCCGAGCTCGGCGGGCAGGTCCGCGAAGCGGAAGCGAGCGGCGCGACTCGCGGCGACCTCGTCGCGCACGGCGAGCGGCGGGTACGGCTGCGCGTCGCCGTCGAGATACACGCGCCAGCGACAGGTCGGCCCCGCGTGACCGAGCGCGAGCGGCGGGCGGTGCTCCGGGCGCACGCGGGCGCGCGGGTTCACCGCGATCGCCGTCGCGTCGAACGTCGGGTCTTCCATGTGGTGGCAGAGCTGGATGATCGCCAGCTCGGAGCCGCGCGAGATCTTGTGCACGTCCTGGTACGCGCCGCAGAACGCGAGCGCGAAGAAGCCGAGTGACTCGTCGACCAGCTCGTAGCGCACGTCCATGTAGCGGTGCGCGAAGCCCGGATCGACCTGCAGCGACTTCAGGATCGCCGAGACCCCGTCGCCGGGAATCGCCAGCAGCGCGCGGGCGCGGGCGTTGTAGAGCGGGCTTGCGCCCATCCACTCGTCGCAAGCGAGGCCCGTCATGTGCTCGCGGCCGAAGCGCGCGGCGACCAGCGGCATCAGCCCGCGGTCGTGAAAGTGCGCGAAGAGCATGAGCTCGCGGCCGAGCCGCGCCAGCGCTGGCGCGCTGAGTCGGTCGAACGCGAAGTCCGGCTCGAAGTCGCCGCCGTAGTCGGCGAGCAGCTCGCGTGTCATCGCCGGCCCGATTTCCCGCCGAGCTCGCGCACCAGCGTGTGCTTCAGCAGGTCGAGCTCGAGCGCGCGAACCGCCGCGGACGGTGTCTGGAAGCGCAGCATCGACGCGAGCCCCGTGAGTACCGAGATCGTGTAGTGCTGCAGCGCGATGTGGCGCGCGCGCGAGAGCGGGTGCTCGGCAAAGAGCTGTGACCAGGCGCGGTCCCAGGCCGTGAGCATCTGCGCCTGCCAGGCGTGCTCGGGGCTCGGCGCGGCGTAGTGCTGCAGGATCTCGAAGGTCGAGCGGAAGTGAGCGCTGCCGAAGTGCTCCCAGGCGCGGTCGACGAAGTGAGCCGCGCGCCGCTCGAGCGAGAGGCCGTCCGCGTCGATGCCCGAGAGTCGCTCCGCGAAGCGGTTGAACGAGTCTTCGAGCACCGCGGCGAGGATCCCGTCCTTGCCGCCGAAGTGGTGCTGCACGGCGCCCCAAGTGACTCCCGCGCGGCGCGCGATCTCGCTCGCCGTGCTGCGCTCGAAGCCGACCTCGGCGATGCTCTCGACCACCGCGCCCATGATCGCGGCGCGCGTCTCCGTGCTGCGCTCCGCGTGGCTGCGGCGGCGCGGGCGCTGCAGCGCGAGTCGCACGGCCGGGCTCACCGCCGCCCTCGGTCGTCGACGCCGTAGATGCGCGCCATGCTCTGGGCCAGCAGCCCGCCGACGGGCAGCGACACGCCGGAGTGTCGCGCGAGCTGGAGCGCCCAGGCCAGATCCTTCTCTGCGACCTTCAGGTAGCCGCGCAGCGCGGCTTGCATGCCCGCGCCGCGGCGCGCCTCCTCGGGCGCCTTGTGCAGGGCGAGGAACGCCTGCATCAGCGGTGTGAGCTGGCCGTTGGCGCGGCCCGCCTCCTCGAGCAGCTCTTGTGGCAGGCCGACGGCCCTCGCGAGCGCAAATGACTCGAAGGCAGCCGCCCACTGGATGTAGGTGATCAGGTTCAGACACAGCTTCAGCTTCGCGCCGTTTCCCAGCTCGCCGGCGTGGATGATCGACGCGGCGCTCGCCTCGAGCACCGGACGGGCCCGCGCCAGCGCGTCCGCCGACCCGCCGACCAGATAGGTGAGCTGCTTCTGCGCGGCCCGCGCGGCGCCGCCAGTCACGCAGGCGTCGAGCACGTCGACACCGAGCGGTGTCGCGTGCTCCGCCAGCGCGAGCGCGGTCTCGGGCAGGATCGTGCTGTGGATCGCGATCAGCGCGCCGCGCGCGGCGCCGGCGAGCACTCCGCGGCCGCCGAGCACCGCGTCGCGCACGTGGTGGTCCTCGGGCACGCAGATGCAGACCACGTCCGCGCGCTCGCCGACTTCGCGCGCCGAGCCGGCGGCCTTGGCGCCGAGCGCCGCGAGTTCCGCGACCGGCTCGGGCGCGAGGTCGAAGACCGTCGTCTCGAAGCCCGCCGCGACCAGGTTCGCGGCGATCGGCTTGCCCTGATTGCCCAGCCCGATGAATCCGACGCGGAGCGGCATCGCGGCGCGAGACTATCACCATTTCCATAGCAGGTGAAATGTATTTTCGAGTACGCTGCGCCCAGGAGGAGAACCCATGTCCGATCCGACGCGGCGCGCGAAGGGCGCCGAGATGCTCGCGAAAGTCTACGCCGGCGACGTCGCCGTCCCGCCCGCGGGCGCGAGCGCCTTCGCCGACCTCATGCTCGAGCAGCTCTTCGCCGAGGTCTGGACCCGGCCCGCGCTCGCGGTGCGCGAGCGGCGGCTCTTGATCATGGGCGCGATTGCCGCGCTCGGCGAGCCGATGACCTGGAAGATCCAAGTCCGCTCGGCGCTCAAGAACGGCGAGCTCAGCCCCGAGCAGGCGCGCGAGACACTCGTTCAGCTCGTGCAGTACGTCGGCTACCCGCGCTGTGCCGCGCTGCTCGGCGCGACGGAAGAGGCGATCCGCGAAGCGGCGAAGTGACTCGCGCCGCTCCGGCGACTTCCGGCCCGGCGTGCGCAATCGCGATCGCGAGAGAATACTCGGCGCATGGCGCGGCTCCGGCTCACGCTCGAATACGACGGCACTGAGTTCTCGGGCTTCCAGGTGCAGCCGAACGGTCGCAGCGTGCAGGGCGTGCTCGAGGCGGCGATCGCCGAGATCACGCGCGAGGAGCGGCGCGTGTTTCCCGCGGGTCGCACCGACGCCGGGGTTCACGCGCGCGGCCAGGTCGCCCACTTCGACTCCGAGACGCGGCTCGCGCCCGGCGACCTACAGCGCGGACTGAACGCGGTGCTGCCGGCGGATCTCGGTGTGATCGCGCTGGTGGAGGTCGCGGCCGACTTCGACGCGCGCCGGGACGCGCTCGCGAAGACCTACACGTACCGAATCGTGAATCGCCCCGAGCCGAGCCCGCTGCGCGCACGCACGAGCTTGCACCTGCGCGCGCCGCTCGACGTCGCCGCGATGGCGGTGGCGGCGGCGGCGCTGCTCGGCACGCACGACTTCAGCGCGTTCCGCGGCGCGCCCGGCGGCGCGCCCGAGGACGAGAACCCGCGGCGCAGCCTCGAGAGACTCGGCGTCGACGCGCGCGGCGACGAAGTGCTGATCGAAGCCGAGGGCCGCAGCTTCCTGCGCCACATGGTGCGCAACATCGCGGGCACGCTGATCGAAGTCGGGCAGGGCCGGCGCCCGCCGCAGGAGCTCGCCGAGATCCTCGCCTCGCGCGACCGCTCGCGCGCCGGGCCGACCGCCGCCGCGCACGCTCTCTGCCTGGAACGAGTTCGCTATGCGGAGCGCCGCTAGGTGAAGTACGAGCGGCCGGCCTGGTCGTGCTTCTTCTCGAGCTCGTCCGCGCGCTTGGCGCCGGGACGTGAAGTGATTCGCTCGAGGTAGGGCGCGAGCTTCGGATACGGCTTCAGGCCCTCCGCGGGCGCGGCCATCTCGAGAATGTACGAGTTCAGGATGTCGGCGGCGCTGAACTGATCGCCCGCGAGATAGGCGCTCTTGGCGAGCGCGCCGTTCATGTAGCCGAGCACCGCGGCCAGCTGCTGCTCCGCATACGGCCCCAGCACGCGCGTCGGCGTGCCCTCGAAGCGCACGAAGAGCCGCAGCAGGAGCGGGAACATGGCCGAGCCCTCAGCGAAGTGCATCCAGTGCAGGTACTGCGCTCGATCGCGCGCGCCCGGCACCGGCGCGAGCTTCCCGGCACCGTACTTCTCGACCAGATACTCGAGGATCGCCCCCGACTCCGCGACCACCGTGCCGTCGTCGTCGATCACGGGTGACTTCCCGAGCGGGTGGATCTTCTTCAGCTCCGGCGGCGCGAACATCGAGGTCGTGTCTCGCTGGTAGGGCACGATCTGGTAGGGGACGCCGAGCTCCTCGAGCGCCCAGATCACGCGCTTCGAGCGGGACTGATTCAGGTGGTGGAGCTTGACCATCAGTTCCTGGCCGGGTAGATGCCTGCGGTGGCGATCGCGCAGGTCACCCCTAGGTAGGGCGAACGGATCGGCACAGGCTGGTTGCCGCCGACCGTCGACGTGACGGTAGGCGACATCGGCACTGTGCCCGGGCCGGGTGCGTAGAGGGTCGTTCGCGCCTTGGTCGCGGGCACGCCATTCGCCGGTGACTGCAGGGTGGCATCGTTCGGGCTACCCTGCTCGGTCACGACGTGGCTGTGCGCTGGGAGCTGCGACGTGCTGAGAGTCACGCTCTCGGCGCCGCCCATCTCTCCGGGAGAGTAGATCGGCGAGAGACCCGGGCCCTGACCGACGCCGACGAGCGACCGGCCGCGCAGGTCCGGCAGCGCGAAGGTGACCTGCCCGTCGCCGCCGAACTGCGTGCCCAGCAGCGAGAACAGCGCGGTGTTCGCCGCGATCGAGAGGAGCCGTCCGTCCGTGGGCAGCCAGCCGACGGGAACGAAGTTGTACCCGAAGCAGCGGATCTCTCCGAGGTACGGCTCCTGAGCCGAGGCGCTCCCGTGCGCGGCGACTCCGGCGGCGAGGGTCGCAGCGAACGCGAGCGAGCGGATCATGCGTGCGTTCATTTCAGGCTTCCTTTCGATTCGTGAACACGGCGAGAGCCGCGAGTCCAGCGAGAACGAGCGGCGCGCTGCCCGGCTCGGGCACCGCGCTGCGGATGTCGTCGACCGAGAACGCGAGATAGGCGCCGCCCGCATCTACACCGCGGAGTGTCGCCGACGTGAAGCCGGCGCCCGAGGTCTCGACCAGTCCCAGGAACCAGGCCGAGCCGTCGCCCACGAGCGCGTCCGCGACGGCGTCGTTCAGCACCGAACCCGTGCCGGCGGAGAGCTCGAAGTCGCCCGCCTGTGTGTCTCCGCCAGCGATCACATACAGCGCGGCGGCGTGTACCGTGCGACCGAACTGGATCGAGAACGAGTCGCCGAGGTTGAACGCGGTGTCCGGGTTGTCGAGGCCCAGGTAGTTCGAGCCCGAGGTCGTGCCGAAGGTGCTCGAGACCTGGAGCGAGTAACCCGGGATCGAGTAGGTGAACTCGAGCCCCGAGATCGTCGACCCGCTCGGGATCGAGGTGCCGCTCGCGACGCCCTCGAAGTCGACCGTCTGGGCGTCAGAGAACCCAGCCGTAGCCGCGTCGTACGCCGCCTTGCTCGTGTAGCCGATCAGCGCCGCGTGCGGCGAACTCGTGAGCCAGAGGGCTGGAATCGCCACTGCAACCGCGAGAGTCCGCTTCAGCATGTCGGCGCAGCTTACGCTAGGTCGCGGGCCGAATGCGATAGCGAATCGGCACGCGCTTGGGCGCGCCGACGAAGGTCGCGGCGGTGTACGCGGTGGGGCCGGCCAACTCTACAGACTCGAGTCTCGGCAGCAGCTCGCGGAAGAACGCGCGCAGTTCCATGCGCGCGAGCAGCGCGCCCAGACAGAAGTGCACGCCGGTACCGAACGCGAGATGCTCGCCCGCGTTCGCGCGGGTGACGTCGAAGCGCCGCGAATCCCGGAACACGTCCTCGTCGCGGTTCGCGGAGAGGTACGACATCAAGAGCACGTCGCCCTTGCGCAGCTGCGTCCCGCGCAGCACGTAGTCCTCCTGCGCGTGGCGCAAGAAGTGCCGGACGGGAGTCACCCAGCGGATCATCTCCTCGACCGCATTGTCGACTCCCACCGGCGCGCGCTGGAGCCGTGCGAGCTGTTCGGGGTTGCGGATCAGCGCCTCGAAGCCGCCCGCGAGCGTGCTCGCGGTGGTGTCGTGACCCGCGGTCGCGACGATCACGTAGTAGCCGATCTTGCCGAACGGATCGAGCACGTCGGAATTGGCGATCACCGTCGCGAGATCCTCGCCCGGGTGCGCGACGCGGTCGTCGGTGACTCGCGCGAAATACTGGATCATCTGCCCGACGACCGCTTGCAGCGCCGCGAGGTTCTTGCCCGGGCCGAAGTCGGGATCGTCCGCGCCGAAGATCTTCTGCGTCAGATCGAGCATCAGCGCCTCGTCCGACTCCGGCACGCCGAGGATGCTCATGATCACCTGCAGCGGGTAGAAGCGCGCGACGTCGAGCGCGAAGTCGCACTCGCCCCCGAGCTCCGCCATGCGGTCGACATACTTGCGCGCCAGCTCGCGGATGCGCGGCTCGAAGGCGCGCCGGACGTTGGCGGGCTTGAACCACTCGTTCGTGACTCCCCGGTAGGCGCGGTGCTCCTCGCCGTCGATGTTGATCAGCGTCTTCAGCAGCGCGTCGGGCCCGCGCCGCGAGATCGGCGCGAGGATCGAGTTCGCCGTGTTGAGGAAGCGCTCGGGCTGGCGCTCGACCTCCGTCACGTCGGCGTGCTTCGTGATCGCGTAGAAGGGGTCGAAGTCGGGCGCCTCGATCCGGCAGACGGGGTTCTCGCGGCGCAGGCGGGCTGCGACCGCGTGCCACGCCTCGGGGTCCGCATAGGCCTCGGGCACCGTGAAGATCACCGCGGGGTCCACGGCGCGCATGATAGTTGACCCGACGCCGCGGTTCAGATATCCCATGCCCCGCGCTTCCCCTTCCGAGAGGACCGCCTTGCACAACCCGAAAAACCCGACGCGCAGCATCTCCGAGGACCAGGTCGAGCGACACTGGTTCATTGCCGACGCGCGCGACAAGGTGCTCGGGCGCTTCGCCTCGCGCGTGGCGACCATCTTGCGAGGCAAGCACAAGCCGACCTTCACCCCGCACGTCGACGGCGGCGACTTCGTCGTCGTGGTCAACGCCAAGCAGGTGCGCCTGACCGGCCGCAAGCTGGATCAGAAGGAATACATCCGGCACTCGGGCTATCCGGGCGGTCTGCGGACCGACAGCGCGCGCTTTCTCCTCGAGCGGCACCCCGATCGGGTGGTGCGCGCCGCGGTCAAGGGAATGCTGCCCAAGGGCCCGCTTGGCCGGCGCATGTTGAGCAAGCTCAAGGTCTACCCGGGTGCCGAGCACCCGCATGCGGCCCAGCAGCCGAAGGTGTTGGAGATCACGACATGACGATGGCCCGCCAGTCCGCGCGCTTCTACGCCACCGGTCGCCGCAAGAGCTCGACCGCGCGCGTGTTCCTGCGCCTCGGCACGGGCGCCATCGAAATCAACGGCCGCACGGCCGAGGACTACTTCCCGCGCGAGATCCTGCGCATGCACATGCTCGATCCGCTGCGCGTGCTCGACCGCGTCGGGAACTTCGACTTGTACGTGACCGTGAAGGGCGGCGGCGACAACGGTCAAGCGGGCGCGATCCGGCACGGCCTCGCGCGCGCGCTCGAGAAGTACGACTCGAGCCTGCGCCCGACCCTGAAGCGCGCCGGCTTCCTCACGCGCGACGCGCGCGAGAAGGAGCGCAAGAAGTACGGTCAGCGCGGCGCGCGCGCGCGGTTCCAGTACTCGAAGCGCTGAGCGCGGGTAGGGTGCCCGCGCGATCATCGGTACACACGGGTAGGGTGCCGGTGACCATCACCGCGATCATCCCCGCCCGCTACGCGTCGACCCGCTTTCCCGGCAAGCCTCTGTTTCTGCTGGCCGGCAAGCCGATGATCCTGCACGTCGCGGAGCGCGTGGACGCCGCGCGCAAGGCAGGCGTAGTGACTCGCTTCCTGGTCGCGACCGACGATCGGCGGATCGCGGATGCGGTCGAGGGCGCCGGCTTCCCCGTGCGCATGACGCGGCCCGATCACCCGACCGGAACCGACCGCCTGGCCGAGGTCGCGGCGGGCCTCGACGACGAGATCGTCTGCAACATCCAGGGCGACGAGCCGCTGATCGAGGCCGAGACGATCGCGGCGCTGGTCGCGCCGCTCGTCTCCGACGCATCTCTGTGTATGGGAACCCTGAAGACCCCGCTCGATCGGCCGGAAGACCGCTTCGACCCGAACCGCGGCAAGGTGGTCGTCGACGAGCGCGATCGCGCGCTCACGTTCACGCGCCTGCCGATCGTCGAGTACGTGCCGGCGAGTCAGTCGTACTTCAACCGCGCGCGGGTCGAGGCCGAGCACCGCCGCCGCGGCTTGGTGGTCTGGAGCGACATCGGCGTGTACGCGTACCGCCGCGAGTTCTTGCTGCGCTTCGCGCAGCTGCCGCGCACGCGCTTCGAGCAGTCCGAGAGACTCGAGCAGCTGCGCGCGCTGGAGAGCGGATTCGAGATCGCGGTGCCCACCGTCGCGCACCGAGCGCTCGAGGTGGATACGCCGGAAGACGTCGCGCGCGTCGAAGCGGCGCTCGCGAGGCGCTAGCCGCCGACGCCGCTCGCGCCGCGGTGCTAGGCTGCGACGGATGCAGCTTGCCCGCAGATCGGCGCATGGGGGAACCGCCCTTGCCCTCGCTCTCGCGCTCTCCGCGGCCGGCTGTGGGGAGCACACGCCGCCGACCGGCGATCAGCCGATTTCGCGCGCGCCCGCCACCGCACAGTACGCGCAGACCGTCGCGCCCGTGCTCGAGAAGCGCTGCGCGGTCTGTCACGGCTGCTACGACGCGCCCTGTCAGCTCGATCTCTCCACGTTCACAGGCGTGGAGCGAGGCGCCACGAAGAGTCCGGTGTACGACTCCGCGCGAGTCACGACGGCCGCGCCGACGCGGCTCTTCATCGACGAGCACAGCGAAGCGGGCTGGCGCAAGCGCGGCTTCTGGTCGGTGACCGAGGGCGGGCAGTCGCGCGCGCTCCTGCCGCGCATGCTCGCGCTCGGCCGCGCGCACCCGTTCGCCGCGGACGAGCGGCTTCCCCAGACGGTGCCGCTCGACATCAACCGCCAGCTCACGTGTCCGGTCGCGGAGGAGTTTGACGCGTACGAGCGCGAGCACGCGTTCGGCGGAATGCCGTACGGAATGGCGCCGCTGTCGGGCGCCGAGGCCGACGCCATCTCGAGCTGGCTCGCCGCCGGCGCGCCGCCGCCGCTGCCGCCGCCCCCGCTCGCGCCCGAGGTGCTGGCGGAGGTCACCCGCTGGGAGGGGTTCCTGAACGGTGAGTCACTCCAGGAGCGGGTCGTCGCCCGCTACCTGTACGAGCACTGGTTCCTGTCGCACCTCTACTTCGCGGATCACCCGACCGGGCCGTTCTTCCGCGTCGTGCGTTCGCGTACACCCAGCGGTGTCGCCGTGGACGAGATCGCGACGGTCCGCCCCTACGACGACCCCGGCGTCTCGCGCGTCTGGTATCGGCTCGTGCCGCTGCGGGGCCCGCTCCTGCACAAGACTCACATCACCTACGAGCTCGGCCCCGCCAAGATGGCGAGGCTGCGGGCGCTCTTCCTCGCAGGTGACTGGCAGGCGACGCGGTTTCCCGAGTACGGCTCCACCGCCTCGAATCCCTTCCGGAGCTTCCGCGACGTCCCGGCGCGCGCGCGCTACCAGTTCCTGCTCGACGACTCGCGGAACTTCGTCATGAACTTCATCCGCGGGCCCGTGTGCCACGGCCAGGTCGCCGTCGACGTGATCGAGGACCGCTTCTTCGTCGCATTCCTCGACCCGAGCCACGATCTCTCGGTCGTCGATCCGGGCTTTCTGCCGCGCGTCGCCGATCTGCTCGACCTGCCCGCGGAGCACGACGGCTTCTTGGTGCCGGGCGAGATGTTCATCGAGTACAACACCCTGCAGACGAAGTATCTGAACTTGCGCGCGCAGGAGTACGGCGCGCGCGACCCGAAACACCGCGGCGCCGCGCTCGACTGGATCTGGGACGGGAGCAAGACCAACCCCGGCGCCCTGCTCACCGTGTACCGCCACTTCGACAGCGCGGCGGTCGTCCACGGCTTCGTCGGCACGTGGCCGAAGACCGCCTGGGTGATCGACTTCCCGATCTTCGAACGCCTCTACTACGATCTCGTCGCCGGCTTCAACGTGTTCGGCAACGTGACTCATCAGGTCGCGACGCGGCTCTACATGGACCACCTGCGCATGCAGTCCGAGAACGACTTTCTCGCCTTGCTGCCGCCCGAGACGCGCGAGCCGCTGCGCGCCTCGTGGTACCGCGGCGCGACCAAGGAGCTCGACTTCTCGCTGGTCGACCGCCTGCGCAGCGACAAGTACGGCACCCAGGTGAAGTACGGCTCGAAGGACGTCGTGGGCGAGTTGCTCGCCAAGATCATCGCGCGCGCCGGCGCCGCCGCCGGGCCGCCGGACGATCTGAACCGCTGCACCGCGAAGGCGTGCAGCGCGCCCGGCGTCGAGACCTCGCTGCGCAAGCTCGCCGGCGTGCGCGGGCCGTGGGTCGTCCTGATGCCCGAGCTCTCGGTGCTGCGCGTGCGAGGCCAGGGCCTCTACTCGCTGATTCACGACCGCGCGCACACGAACGTCGCGTTCATGTTCGACGAGGGCGAGCGGCTCGAGCCCGAGAAGGACATCGTGACCTTGGCGCGGGGAATCTCGGGCAGCTACCCGAACTTCATCTTCGATGTGACTCCGGGAGAGATCGACTCGTTCGTCAACTCACTCCTCGCGCTGCACAACGACGCGAACCTGGACGACCTGGTCGACCGCTTCGGCGTGCGCCGCACGAGCCCGCGTTTCTGGTCGACGGTCGACGAGATCCAGGCCGAGTACGCGCGCACGGAGCCGACGCAGGCGTCGCTCTTCGATCTCGACCGCTACGTGAACGACTAGGGTCGCGCGGGCGGCTTCGCGGTCGGCATCGTGGGCGTCAGCGTGTCCGGTGTGCGGTGTGGCTTGGCGCCGCCGCTGGGGCCGATCGTGATCTGGCCCTCGACCTTCGCGCCGCGCTCGATCACGATGCCCTCGGTCTTCAAGTCACCGTAGACGCGCGCGCTCTTGCGCAAAGTGATCTCGGTGCGGGCCTCGATGTCGCCGTGCACTTCGCCGTCGATCAGCACGGACTCCGCGCGGATCCGCGCAGTCACCTTGCCGCTCGGGCCGATCGTCACGGTCGCGGCGCAGTCGAGCTCGCCCTCGACCGAGCCGTCGATGTGCACGCTCTTCGACAGCTTGAGCGAGCCCGTGAACTCGGAGCTCGCGTCGACGTAAGTGGCGGCGCGCTCGGGCAGTGCGGCGCGCACGTCCACGCTCGCCGTGCCCGCCGGCAACGCCGGCGCTGGAGTCTTTCCCTGTCTTCCGAACATGGTTCGTCCTTCTGGTGGGACGGGTCGCCCGAGTCCGATCGACCGCCGACGCGGATCGCTTGAGCCGCCGTATGATGGCGCATGGCCGCCGCAATCCCGACGCCCGACTCGATCGACGCGCGCTGGCTCACTGAGGTCCTGCGCGCGAACGGCCACGCGGACGCGCGGGTGACCGGGTTTCGCGCGGTGCGGATCGGCACGGGCCAGATCGGGAAGTGCATCCGGTACGCGCTCGAGCTGGCGGGCGATACGGCCGGCGCGCCGCGCTCGCTGGTCGGCAAGTTCCCATCGGACGACCCGCTCTCCCGCGGGACCGGCGAACAGCTCGGGAACTACTACCGCGAGGTGATGTTCTACCGCGAGCTCGCCGCGCGGCTGCCGATCGCGAAGCCGCGCTGCTACTTCGCCGAGATCGAGGGGCGCGGCAGCGACTTCGCGATCCTGCTCGAGGACCTGGCGCCGGCGCGGCAGGGCGACCAGCTCGCGGGCTGCTCGGTCGAGGTCGCGCGCGCCGCCGTGCGCGAGCTCGTGAACCTGCACGCGCCGACCTGGCAAGACGAGTCACTCTGCGGGCGCGACTGGATCGAGGAGCGGACGCCCGACAAGGGCGCGCAGTGGCAGGAGATGTACCGGGCGAGTCTCGCGCCGTTCCTCGCGCGCTTCGCGCCCGTCCTCGCGGACGACGAGCGCGCGATCATCGCGCGAGTCGCGGACTCGAAGGGCCCGCCGTTCGCCTACCCGCGCGAGCCGTGGGCGCTGGTGCACATCGACTACCGGCTGGACAACCTGCTGATCGACGAGCGCGTGACACCGCCGCGCGTTTCGGTCGTCGACTGGCAGAGCATGGTGCTGCAGTCGCCGCTCTCGGACGTGGCGTACTTCCTGGGTGCGTCGCTGCTGCCGGAGCTGCGCCGGCCCGTCGAGCGCGAGCTCGTGGGCGAGTATCACGCCGGGCTCGTCGCCGCGGGCGTGCGCGGCTACGAGTTCGCCCAGTGCTGGGACGACTACCGGCGCGGTGCGTTCGCGGGCTTCTCGGTCACCGTGATCGCGTCGGTGATCGTGCAGGAGACCGCGCGCGGCAACGAGATGTTCACGGTCATGGCGCGGCGCCACGCTCGGCACGCGCTGGACCTGGGCAGCGCCGAGTTCCTGTGAGCCCGAAGATGCACGGCGACGCGGTCGAGAGCGGCGAGTCACTTGTGACTCGTCCGTTCGATGCCTTCCGCTCCGATCGTCCTCTGATCGCCTACGTCGACTTCAAGAGCCCCTACGCGTTCGTCGCGACGCGCCCGACCTACGAGCTCGCGGAGGCGCTCGGCGTCTCGATCGACTGGCGGCCGCTCACTCTGGACATCCCCTCGTTCCTGGGCTCGGCGCGCCTCGACAAGGACGACCGCGTGATCGAGAGCCAGCGGAGCACGAGTCAGTGGCAGTGGGTGAAGTACGCGTATCACGATGCGCGCCGCTACGCGCGCCTGCGCGGCTGGACCCTGCGCGGCACCACGAAGATCTGGGATACGACCCTGGCGGGCATGGGTCTCCTGTGGGCGAAGGCGCAGAGTGACTCGCTCCTGCGGGCGTACCTCGAGACGACTTTCGAGCGCTTTTGGCGGCGCGAGCTCGACGTCGAGGACGTCGCGGTGGTCGAATCGCTGCTGCGCGGTGCCGGCACCGACGTCCGCGGCTTTCGCGACTCGACCGAGGGCGAGGCCAGGGCGAGATACCTGGCGCAGCAGGTCGAGATCTTCGGCGCGGGCATCTTCGGCGTTCCCGGCTACGTCGTCGACGGCGAATACTACTGGGGCCGTGAACACCTGCCGCGCATCGGCTGGATCCTGGCCGGCCGCCGCGGCACGCCGCCGGACGTCGCGTACCGCGGCATTGGGACCGACTTGCGATGAGCGAGCCGATTCGAGTCGCGATCGACTTCGCGAGCCCCGCCGCGTATCTCGCGCTCGAGCCCACCCGCGCCCTCGAGTCGCGGCTCGGGCGCCCCTTCGACTGGCTGCCGTTCGGCGTTCCTCCGCTCTCGGCGCCGAAGCCCTCGAGCGCACACGACGACCGCGGCGCGCGGCACCGCCGCATCCGCGCCGAGTATCTGGCGCGCGATCTGCGCCGCTATGCCGAGTCGCGCGGGCTCGAGCTCGGCGACTTGTATCGCGAGCCCGACACGACTCAGGCTTCTCTCGGCTTGCTCTGGCTGCACCGCCGCGCGCCCGCGCGAGCGAGTGACTACGCGGCTCGAGTCTTCGAGCGGATCTGGCGCGAGAATGGCTCCGCCGGCGCCGCGTTCGTCGAGAAGACACTCGCCGGCGAGAGCGCCGGGTTCCGGGCGTACGCAGCCGGCGACGGCCCGGCCGAGCTCGCGGCGGTGCGCTCCGAGCTCGAAGCCGCCGCCGTCTGGAGCGTCCCCGCCTTTCTCGTGCGCGGCGAGCTGTTTCTCGGCCGCCAGCACCTGCCCATGGTCGAGTGGCTTGCGACGGGCGAGAGCGGTCCGGCGCCGATCTGACACAGGAGAGTCGCACATGCAGCAGATGAACGAGCTCGGCTTCTACACCCTTGCGGGTCAGCCGCGCTCGCCGCGCGAGCTGCTGGACGAGGTGCGCCAGGCAGAGTCCTTGGGCATCGGCGCATGCTTCATCTCGGAGCGCTTCAACATCAAAGAGGCCGCCACGCTCTCCGGCGCGGTGGGCGCGATCTCGAACACGATCGGCATCGCCACCGCCGCGACGAATCACAACACACGACACCCGATGGTGACCGCGGCGTACGCGATGACCATGCACCGACTCACGAACGGGCGCTTCTCGCTCGGGCTGGGTCGCGGCATCGCGCCCATGTTCAAGATGTACGGCTTGCCGCAGATCACCACCGCACAGCTCGAGGACTTCGCGGGCCTGATGCGCCGGCTGTGGCGCGGCGAGGCGGTGATCGGCCATGACGGCCCGGTCGGCAAGTTCGGCCTGCTCGCGCTCGGGCCCGACTACACCGGCGACATCCCCCTCACGTTCACCGCCTTCGGGCCGAACTCGCTCGCGCTCGGCGGCCGCGCGATGGACGCGGTCGTGCTGCACACCTTTTTTACCGACGAGACCACCGCGCGCTGCGTGCGCGAAGTGAAGCAAGCTGCGGAGCAGGCCGGGCGCGACCCCGCGCAGGTCCGCGTCTGGTCGTGCTTCGCGACGATCGGCGACCACCTGCCCGAAGCGCTGCGGCTCAAGAAGACGGTTGGCCGCATGGCGACTTACTTGCAGGCCTACGGCGACTTGCTGGTGAAGACGAATCGCTGGGACCCCCGGGTGCTCGAGCGCTTCCGCGCCGACCCTCTGGCAGGCAAGTTTCCCGGCGCGATCGACGCGCGCGCGACCACCGAGCAGCTCGAGCAGATCGCGAAGCTGATTCCCGCCGAGTGGCTCGCCTCCGCCGCGAGCGGCTCACCGGCCCAGTGTGTCGGCCAGGTGCGCGCGCAGCTCGCGCTCGGCTGCGACGGCGTGATCCTGCACGGCGCGAGCCCGGCGGAGCTCGAGCCGATCGTGCGCGAGTACGCCAGGACGCGTCCCGCCGGGAAGTTCGACCACCTCGCCGCGAACCCGGCCGGCTGACGCCGCGGTCAGGAATCCCGGCGCGGCTTCGGGTACATTGCGCGGTACACCAGCGGCCCGATGGCCGCGACGGAGGATTCATGACGGACCATCTGAACTTCTACATCGACGGGGCATGGGTCCCGCCGGTGAAGCCCGCGACCCGCGACGTCATCAACCCGGCAACCGAGAAGCCGATCGCGAAGATCTCGATGGGCAGCGCGGCGGACGTCGACAAGGCCGTCACGGCCGCGCGCCGGGCGTTCGAGTCCTACTCGAAGACCACGCGCGAGGAGCGCATCGCGCTGATGCAGAAGATCATCGGCGTGTATCAGTCGAAGTACGACGAGATGGCCAAGACCATCTCGAGCGAGATGGGGGCGCCGATCTGGCTGTCGAAGGCAGCGCAGGCCGCGATGTTCGTGGCGCACTTCACGACGGCGATCGAAGTGCTGAAGAGCTACGAGTTCGAGGAGAAGCGCGGCAAGACTCAGATCGTCCGCGAGCCCGTCGGCGTGTGCGGTCTCATCACGCCGTGGAACTGGCCGATCAACCAGATCGCGTGCAAGGTCGCGCCGGCGCTCGCAGCGGGCTGCACGATCGTGTTGAAGCCGACCGAGGTCGCGCCGCTGAACGCGATGCTGCTCGCACAGATCATGCACGACGCGGGCGTGCCCAAGGGCGTGTTCAACGTGGTGAACGGCGACGGCCCGACGGTCGGCGCCGCGATCTCGTCGCACCCGGGCATCGACATGGTGTCGTTCACGGGCTCGACCCGCGCCGGCGTTCAGGTCGCGATCAACGCGGCCCCGACCGTCAAGCGAGTCACTCAGGAGCTCGGCGGCAAGTCGGCGAACATCATCCTCGACGACGCGGACTTCAAGACCGCGGTCGCGGGCGGCGTGCAGAACTGCTTCATGAACAGCGGTCAGTCGTGCAACGCGCCGACCCGCATGCTCGTGCCGCAGTCACGCCACGCGGAAGCCCTGGCCATCGCGAAGGCCACCGCCGAAGGCGTGAAGGTCGGCGATCCGTTCGTGGACGGGAACCTGCTCGGCCCGGTCGTCAGCAAGGTCCAGTTCGACAAGATCCAGGGACTGATCCAGAAGGGCATCGACGAAGGCGCAACCCTGGTCACCGGCGGCGTGGGTCGGCCCGACGGGCTGAAGGAAGGCTTCTACGTGAAGCCCACCGTGTTCGGGAACGTGAAGAACAACATGACCATCGCGCGCGAAGAGATCTTCGGGCCCGTGCTGTCGATCCTGCCGTACCACGACGAGGAAGAGGCGATCGCGATCGCGAACGACACCCCCTATGGGCTGTCGGGCTACGTGACCTCGGGCAACCTCGACCACGCCAAGAAGGTCGCGAAGCGCCTGCGAACCGGGAACGTGCACCTGAACGGCGCGCAGCTCGCGTTCGATGCGCCGTTCGGCGGGTACAAGCAGTCGGGCAACGGCCGCGAGTGGGGCGTGAACGGCTTCGAGGAGTTCCTCGAGACCAAGGCGGTGTTCGGCTACTCGGAGGGCTGAGTCCGCACCGGTCACTGATCGAGAAAAGAAGAGCGGTCGGTCGCAGCGGCGGCCGGCCGTTTTTCTTTCTCGATCGATCGCCTGCCCGATGATATGGTGTGAGTTCGGGGAGGTGACTGGAGGATCTACATGGTCTTCGCAGGTCCACCGCCGCGAGCTCTCTTCGCGCTCGCGACTCTGTTCCTGATCGCGCGTCCGGCGCCGGCTGGCGCCGCACCCATGAGCTACCACCTGAGTGGCAGGGTGACGCGCGTCCTCGGAACCGGCGGCGCAGTGTCCGGGCTCGCTGCGCTGGGAGTGAAGAAGGGCGCAGCCGTGAGCATCGACTGGACGGTCGAGCTGGCGACGCCGGTTCTAGCCCACTACCCGGCTACGAACTCCACGGAGTATCGCGCCACCGGGTCCACGGACGGCATCACGTCGTTCGCGATCGAGATCGGCGGCTGGACCGCCACCGGCGCGGACCCCGCGCAGGGCATCGTCGATTTGAATCGGATCCTCGTCGGCGGTGGAACCTCTGCGAATCCGGAGCAGACAATCGCTCTGTCGCGCAGCGCGAACGACACGAACAGCCTGGTCACGAACAACGATCCGAACGAGTCACTGATCGTCCTGAATCTCTCGGCGCCCAACGGTGGAGTCAGCGCGAGCAACGCTTTGCTGGATCTGAAGCCGAGTCTGTATCTCTCGAGCGCCGGCGCCGTGGTCGGGCACAGCGGCAACGAGGTCGACTTCGCGATTCCGGGCGTGGTCGCGGATACGACGGCGAAGTGCCGCGCCTCGCAGCTCGCGAGCGCCGGCGCGCTCTGTCAGGGATCACTCAAGTGCCGGGCGGCCTACGCGAAGGCGCCGAGCAAGGACCCGTACGGCGCGAAGCTCGACACCTGTCTCGCCAACACCCGCGCGAAGTTCGTCGCCGCCTTCGACAAAGCGGCCACGGCGGCCACCAAGAAGGGGTTGAGCTGCGCTACCTCCGAAACTGGCGCCACCTTCGCCGCGGATTTCGACACGGCCGAGGCCGACGTCGCGGCCGTGGTCGCGAGCGTGCAGCCCCAGAACCCGCCCGTGATCTCGGCGTGGTACTCGGGCGCGGGGGCGATGTGCAGCGCAGCTGCGAAGGCCGAGTCCAAGAATGTGACGAGTCCCTCCTCGAAGGTCGTGCTGGTGCGCGAGGCCGCGCGCGTGAAGCTCACGGCCGCTGCTTCGGCTGCGGTCGCCAAAGCCGAGAAGAAGGGCATCGTCTTCGATCCGCCGCCCGACGTCGCCGGGCTGGTCGAGTCGATCGACAAGTTGATCGACGATGTAGTGTCGGAGATCGACGGGCCCTAGCGCGGGCACTCTCTCTCGCACCTCGCCGAGCCTGAGCACCTGGACTATCAAGTGACTCGAGAGGAGAAGGAACCGTGAAGCTCAGCGCGCGCAACTGTCTCAAGGGAACCGTCGTCTCGGTGACGAAGGGCGCGACCACCTCGCACGTGAAGATCGACATCGGCGGGGCCGTCGTGACGGCCTCGATCACGAACGAAGCGGTCGACGACTTGAAGCTGAAGAAGGGCATGTCGGCGAGCGCCGTGATCAAGGCATCCGACGTGATCGTCGCGGTCGACTGAGATGCGGCGCGCGTTCCCGATCGCCGCCTGCGTCGCGCTGTGCGCCGTCGCGGTCGCTCTGCCCGCGCGAGTCCGCGCCGCCGAGCCCGCCGGCGGCTGCACGAGCTTCGAGTGGCCGCTCGAGGTCGAGCGCGGGTGGCTCGGCGCGGCCAAGCTCGAGACGCTCCAGAGCGGCGCGACGCTGCCCGCGATTCCCCAGCAGGCGTTCAGTGTCGCGCTGAATCACTCGGCGTCGGCCGCGCTCCCGGTTTCGCCCAGCGGCAAGCCGCACGGCGAGGCCCGGGACACGTACGCCGGTACCGTCGCGATCGCGGAGGTCGCCGAGCCCGGCCTCTACCAGGTGACTCTCTCCGGCCCGGGCTGGATCGACGTGATTCAGGGCGGAGCGCCGCTCGCCGCGCGAGCGCACACCAGCAGCGCCGACTGCCCGAACCTGCGGAAGAGCGTGCGCTTCCAGCTCGCGAAGGGCCGGGCGATCCTGGAGCTCAGCTCGGTGCCCGGCACCGAGATCGCGTTCGCGATCCGCCGCGCCGACTGAGCGCGGCCGTCGGTCGGAATCGGCGATACTCGTTCGTCCTAGGCTGGGATCACCGAGGAGGACGGCATGCTCTACGCGATTCTCTGCTACGGAAGCGAAGCGAAGATCTCGGCCCTGACGCCCGAGCAGGACGAAGCGCTGATGAAGCGGCTCGCGCCGGTCGACGGCGCGCTGATCGCCGAAGGCAAGCTCGGGCCGCACTTCCGGCTGATGGGAACGGCGAGCGCGAAGCACCTGCGCGCGGGCGAGCAGCTGCTGCTCGACGGCCCGTTCGCGGAGACGAAGGAGCAGCTGCTCGGGCTGTATCTCGTCGACTGCGCGACGTTCGAGGAAGCCGTCGACGCGGCGCGCCGCCTCGAGGCTCCGCGCGTCGCGTCGGGGGTCGGGGGAGCCCTGGAGATCCGCCCGCTCCGCCAGCTCTTCCAGGGGAAGTCACTCGCGTGATCGACGACGCGTGGCTCGCCGCGGCCCTCGCCGGCGCCCGGCCGGTCGCGCTCGCCGCGCTGCTCCGCTACTTCCGCGATCTGGACGCGGCGGAGGAGGCGTTCCAGGAGGCGTGTCTGCGGGCGCTGCAGCGCTGGCCCGAGAGCGGGCCGCCGCGCGATCCGACCGCGTGGCTGATCCAGGTCGCCCGCAACGCCGAGCTCGACCAGGTCCGGCGCCGCAGCCGCGACCGCGCGCTGCCGTCCGAGGAGCTGCTCTCGAACCTCGACGACGCCGAGGCGGCGCTGGCCGACAGTCTCGACGCGTCTCAGTACCGCGACGACGTGCTGCGCCTGCTGTTCATCTGCTGTCACCCGGATCTGCCGGCGGCGCAGCAGATCGCGCTTGCGCTCCGCGTCGTCTCGGGTCTGTCCGTCGCCGAGATCGCCCGCGCGTTTCTGGTGAGCGAGAGTGCGATGGAGCAGCGCATCACCCGCGCGAAGAGGCGCGTCGCCGCGGGCGACGTCCCCTTCGAGGCGCCCGGTGCGGCCGAGCGCGACCAGCGACTCACGGCGGTCGCGGCCACGATCTACCTGCTCTTCAACGAGGGCTACTCGGCGAGCAGCGGCGAGCTGCACGTGCGGGCGGCGCTGTGCGAGGACGCGATCCGCCTCGCGCGCCTGCTGCTCCGCCTGTTTCCCGACGAGCCAGAGGTGCGCGGGCTCAGCGCGCTCCTCGTGCTGCAGCACGCGCGCGCGCCGGCGCGCCTGGACGCGAACGGCGAGATCGTGCTGCTCGAGGACCAGGACCGCGGGCTCTGGAATCGCGGCGCGATCGCGGAGGGAGTCGAGCTGCTGGGCGACGCGCTGAGTCGAGCCGAGCGTCCCGGCCCGTATCTCATCCAGGCCGCGATCGCCGCCGAGCACGCGAGCGCGGCGCGCGCCGAGGACACGGACTGGGGCCGGATCGACCAGCTGTACGCGGCGCTCGAGCAGTCACAGCCCTCGCCGGTGGTGACTCTGAACCGCGCGGTCGCGTCGGCGAAGGTGCGCGGACCCGCCGCGGCGCTCGCAATGATCGAGCCGCTCGGAGAGCGGCTGTCCGGCTACTTCCACTTCTTCGGGGTGAAGGGCGCGCTGCTCCTGCAGCTCGATCGCCCGCGCGACGCGCGCGTCGCCTTCGACCGCGCCATCGCGCTCGCGCGCACGGCGGCGGAAGCGGCGCACATGCGCGGCCAGCTCGACCGGCGGATGTCGGATCTCGGTCCCGCCGTCCGTCCTTAGGGCGACGGAGGATCCGAGATGTGCCCAGCGTGTTTGGCCGCGTCGACCGCCTATCTGGTCGCGAGCGCGACCTCGGCCGGCGGGCTCGGCGCGCTGTTTCTGGCGCGCTTCCGCCGCGAACCCACCCTGAAGGAGAAGACCATGGAACGACCCAGGATCGTGTCGCGCGAGGAGTGGCTCGCCGAGCGCAAGCAGCACCTCGCGAACGAGAAGCGACTCACCCGGCTGTACGAGCAGCTCGCCGCCGAACGGCGCCGCCTGCCGTGGGTGAAGGTCGAGAAGCCCTACGCGTTCGACGGACCGAACGGCCGTGAGTCGCTCGGCGAGCTATTCGGCGGCCGCAGGCAGCTGATCGTGAATCACTTCATGCTCGGGCCCGGCTGGAAGGAGGGCTGCGTCGGCTGCTCGTTCGGCGCCGACCACGTCGACGCGGCGCTCGTCCACCTGGAGCGGCGCGACGTGCGCTACGTCGCGGTGTCGCGCGCGCCCTTCGCCGAGATCGAGGCGTTCAAGAAGCGCATGGGCTGGCGCTTCGCGTGGGTATCGTCGTTCGGCAGTGACTTCAACTTCGACTTCCACGTGTCGTTCACGAAGGCGCAGGTCGCCGCGGGCGTGGCCTTCTACAACTTCGCCGAGACCAAGATCTGGAGCGAGGAGATGCAGGGCACCAGCGTCTTCGTCAAAGACCCGAGCGGCGAGATCTTCCACAGCTACTCGAGCTACGCGCGGGGCGGCGAGGGCGTGCTCGCCACGTACGCGTGTCTCGACCTCACGCCGCTCGGCCGCGACGAGTCCGGCCCGCGCGGCGACCTGACGGACTGGGTGCGCCACCACGACCGCTACACAAGCGGCGACGCGCAGAGGGCGCGCTGACTGAAGGCCCCGAGCCCGGCGCCGTGCCCTATGCCCAGCGCTTTCCGAACACCGCCCGCTCTTCCTCGATGCACGCCTTGAACGACGCTCGTGCGTGCATGCGGCTCACGAACGCCGCCAGCTTCGGGAAGCGGGTCGCATCGGGCGGAAAGCCGGCGTGGCGGATGTTCACGAACGGGCTCGCAACGGCGATGTCTGCGATCGAGAGCCGGTTGCCGACGAAATACTCGTGTGACCCGAGCTGCGCCTCGAGATACTGGAACAGCGGCGCGAGCTCCTCGCGGACGACCTTCTCGGCGGCGCCGATCGCGGCGGCCTCCGGCGGCTTGCGCGTGAGCACCGGATCGAGCGCGAGCGGCCGGAACACCTTCGGTCCCGCGATCGGCACCACGCCGCCGTCGCAGAACTCCTCGAGCCAGGCAGCCCGCGCGTATTCGTAGGCGTCCTTTGGATAGAGCGCGGGCTCGGGGTGGATCTTCTCGAGGTACGCACAGATCACCGACGAGTCGTTGATCGTGCGGCCGTCGTGCTCGAGCACGGGGATCTTCCCGAGCGGGCTCTTCTCGCGCCGCCGGCCGGCTGGCGCGAACGGGCTCACCTGCTCGAGCTCGTACGGGATGCCCTTCTCGGCGCAGAACACGCGGACCTTGCGCACGAACGGCGAGACGTTTCCACCCAGCACCACGATCGCCATGGTCACCTCCGACGGCGCAGCTTAGACGATCTCGCCGCGGTGCGGGGCTCGGCGCGGGGTCAGTCGAGCTCCACATGCTCCACTGCGACCAGCTCGCAGGCGCCGCGTCCGGTGTCCGTGCGAGTCAGGGAGCTGCGCCAGCGCCAGCCGTCCTTGGCGTGCGCTTCGACCAGCCAGCCCTTCAGGTGGATCAGGTTCCCGCGGCGCGCGTGGAGCAGCGTGTCGCGCGTCTCGGGATCGAGCGGGATCATGTGCATGTTCGCGCTGTGGCGGGCGATCTCGCCGGGGCTCGCCCGCAGAGCGGCGCCCGAAGACCAGCTGTACTCGTAGAAGCGCCCGCTCTGCGAGACGCGGAGCGGCTCGAGCACCTCGTTCGACGACATCGGTCCCCAGCCGAGCGCCAGGTCGACGGGCGCGAGCTGCGCCTCGCGGTCACTGCTGTAGTGCTCGGCCGAGAGCACGCGCGCGTCGATCTCGAAGCGGGCCAGCGCGTGCAGGTCGTAGTCCCCGACCGCGAAGTGCGGGCCGTCGGTCAGGTTCTCCTGGCGCGGCTCATCGGGCGCGAGGACTCCCGGCGGTCGCGAGATCGCGCGGCCGCTGAAGTAGCAGTAGCCCACGGCCGCGGCGACCAGCAGCACGAGTACGAGGCGCGCCACGCCCCGCTTTCGGCGCTCCGGGGCGATAAGTTGATCGCGGCGCGCCCTCGGGCTTTACGCCGGCGACGGCACAGGGTATCTGTCGTGTCCCGAGGCCCGTGCCCCCGGAGCCGAGGTGGTCGAATGAAGCGGCAGACCAAGTTCATCTTCGTGACGGGGGGCGTGCTCTCGTCGCTCGGCAAGGGCCTCTCGTCGGCGTCGATCGGAGCGCTGCTCGAGGCACGCGGCCTGCGGGTCGCCTTCCTCAAGCTCGATCCCTACCTGAACGTCGACCCCGGAACGATGAACCCGCTGCAGCACGGCGAGGTGTACGTCACCAACGACGGCGCCGAGACCGACCTCGACTTGGGTCACTACGAGCGCTTCACGCACGCGCAGCTCACGCGCCAGAACAACTTGACCGCCGGCCGCGTGTACGAGCGCGTGATCCAGAAGGAGCGCGAGGGCAAGTATCTCGGCGCGACCGTGCAGGTCATTCCGCACGTCACCGACGAGATCAAGGCGCACGTCCTGTCGCTCGCCGGCGAGGGCACCGACGTGCTGCTGGTCGAGGTCGGCGGCACGGTGGGCGACATCGAGTCACTTCCCTTCCTCGAGGCGATCCGACAGCTGCGCTCGGACGTAGGGCGCGAGAACGTGCTCTACATCCACATCGCCCTGGTGCCGTACGTGGCGAGCGCGGGCGAGTTGAAGACGAAGCCGGTGCAGCACAGCGTGAAGGAGCTGCGCTCGATCGGCATCGCGCCCGAGATCCTGCTGTGCCGCACCGACCGCTATCTGCCGCGCGCGGTGAAGGCCAAGCTCGCGCTGTTCTGCGACGTCGACGAAGAAGCCGTGATCACCGCGAAGGACGTCGACACGATCTACGAGCTCCCGCTCGTGTTCCACAGCGAGGGCCTCGACGACGCGGTCGTGCAGAAGCTCAACATCTGGACCGGGCAACCGAATCTCGAGCGCTGGGAGCGTGTCGTCGCGGTGCTGAAGAACCCCGAGCACCGCGTCAAGATCGCCATGGTCGGCAAGTACGTGGATCTGACCGAATCGTACAAGAGTCTGAACGAGGCGCTCGCGCACGCCGGAGTGTCCCACGGCTCGGCCGTGGACATCGAGTATGTCGACTCGGACAAGCTGGAGGGCAGCGCGCTCGACGGGCTCCGCGCCGTCGACGGGATCCTGGTCCCCCACGGCTTCGGATCGCGCGGCGCGGAGGGGAAGATCCAGGCGATCCAGTTCGCGCGCGAGCACGAGATTCCGTACTTCGGCGTCTGCTACGGCCTGCAGATGGCCGTGGTCGAGGCCGCGCGAAACCTGGCCGGGCTCGCCGGCGCGAACTCGATCGAGGTCGACGCCAAGACGCCGCATCCGGTGATCGACTACATGGAAGGGCAGAGCGCCCGCGCCGGAAGCGGCGGCACGATGCGCCTGGGCGCGTATCCGTGCGTCGTGACTCCAGACACGCTGGCGGCGCGCGCCTACGGCCGCACGGAAGTCAGCGAGCGGCACCGCCACCGGCTCGAGGTGAATCCCGCGTACCACGAGCGACTCCGCGCGGCGGGCCTGGTGATCTCGGGCATGTCACCCGACGGGCGACTCGTCGAGATCATCGAGTATCCCGACCACCCGTGGTTCCTCGGCTGTCAGTTCCACCCCGAGTTCCAGTCGACGCCGTTCGAGCCGCACCCGCTCTTCCGCTCTTTCGTCGGCGCAGCCGTGAGAAGGCGGACCAACGGGACCGCGTGAGCCGGACCCCTGCCCGCGCGAGGGCAGAGCGACGGACGCGAACAGCCCGAGGACGGTGAAGACGACCGCGGCGAGATCCGCGTGAAGCATCGCTGGAACCTCCTGCTCTATAGACGTTCCAGGCGGTCCGAAAACGACACCCAGCTCGAGCGCGACTCACACGGTTGGCGAGACCCTTGCCGCCGGGGCCTTCCGGCGAGTGCGCACATTCTGCGGCAACACCTCCGCAACGCGTGCGCAGCGGCGGACCAGGTGACGGCGCGCGAGCGGCGTGGGAAACTCCCGGGCCCATGAAGGCCGGATTCGCCCTGCTGCTGCTCTGCATTGCGCTTCCGGCCCACGCGAAGCCTGCCCTCGTGCAGCGGCGGGACGTCGAGATCACCGCGGGCGGCAGCGCCAGCATCGCGTTCAAGAAGGCCAACTCGGCCGGCAATCTGATCGTCGCCTATGTCGTCTGGGACAACGGTGGCGCGGTCTCGGTGACGGACACCGAAGGGAACGTCTACGTCAGCGCCGTGGGGCCGACCCAGGCCGACGGCGATCCGACCAGCGCGCAGGTGTTCTACGCGAAGAACGTCGCGGGTGGCAGCAATACAGTCACCGCGACCTTCGACAGCGCGATCGCGACTCACGCCGCGCTGTACGTTTTCGAGTACAAGGGCCTGAGTCACACGGCTCCCTTCGACACCGCAGTCGCGACCTCGGGGTCGTCGCTCGCGATGACCGGCGGGCCGCTGACGACTCACAGCACGAGCGAGCTCCTGTTCATGGGCGCCGAGTCCAACGGTGGCTCCATCGCGCACCTGACGCGCGGCTACCGTGCGCGCGCGCATCGCGCCGGCGAGCTGGCGGCCGATGGCTTTGCGCCGGACGTCGGCGACTACGCGGTCTCTGCCGCGCAGACGGGCAGCGCCTGGGTCGTGCAGCTCGTCGCCTTCAACTACTCGGGCCGCGCGCCTGCGAGCCCGCAATACCCGGCCAAAGTCGGGCCGGGCGGCCGCTATCTCGTCGACCAGAACGGCGCGGCCTTCCTGATCACGGGCGACTCGCCGCAGTCGCTGTTCGTGAACCTCTCGGAGCGCCAGGCAGCGAGCTTCTTCGCCGACCGGCAGAAGAAGGGCTTCAACACGCTGTGGATCAACTTGCTCTGCGGCACCTACACCGGCGGGCGCGAGGACGCGAGCACCTTCGACGGCATCACGCCGTTCAGCAACGGCTTGGACTTCTCGACGCCGAACGAGGCCTATTTCTCGCGAATCGACGACATGATTCGACTCGCGGCGCAGCGCGGAATCACCGTGCTGCTCAACCC
>JBIOJK010000037.1:0-27767 GCA_044450765.1 Myxococcota bacterium
GAGCTGGCGGGCGCCGGAGTCAGTGACCCGCAGCGGCTGGCGCAGTCGCTGGTCGCGAAGCTCATGCACCAGCCGCTCACGCGCGTGCGGAACGAAGGCGAGCGCGGCGCTTCGCGCTACTACGCGGAGGCGCTGCGCGACCTGTTCGGGCTCGACGACGGCGAGGACGAGTCTTGACCTCGCTGCGGCTCGGCACGCGCGGCAGCGTCCTCGCGCTGGCGCAGGCAGAGACGGTCGCGCGCATGCTGCGCGGCCACGGTCACGAAGTCGAGATCGTGAAGATCGTGACTCAGGGAGACCGCATCGAGGGGCCGCTCGCCGAGCACGGAGGCAAGCAGGTGTGGGTGCGCGAGATCGAGCGCGCGCTGCTCGACGGCGCGATCGACCTGGCCGTGCACTCCGCCAAGGACCTGCCGGCACAGCTCGCGGACGGGCTCACGATCGGCGCGTACCCGCAGCGCGAGGATCCGCGCGACGCGTTCGTCGGCGGCGCCGGCCGGCGCTTCGCCGCGCTCGCGCCCGGCGCGCGCGTCGGCACCGGCTCGGCGCGCCGGATCGCGCTCTTGCGCGCGCTGCGCCCCGACCTCGAGCCCGTGCCGATGCGCGGGAACGTGCCGACGCGGCTCGCCAAGATCGAGTCACTCGAGCTCGCGGGCGTGATCGTCGCCGCCGCCGGCCTGATCCGCCTGGGGCTCGAAGACTACCTGCTCGATCCGCTCGATCCCGAGCGCTACGTGCCGGCGGGCGGGCAGGGCGCGCTCGCGCTCGAGGTGCGGATCGACGACGAGGACGTACACCAGATCGTGTCGCGCCTGGACGAGCGCGACGTCGCGGCGCAGATCCGCGCCGAGCGCTCGTTCCTGTTCGAGCTGGGCGGCGACTGTCACACGCCGATCGCCGCGTTCGCCTCGATCCACGGCATCCGGCTGCGCCTGCGCGCGCTCGTGATCTCGCCCGACGGGCGCGAGCGCGTCGAGGGCTCGGCCGAGGGCGAGACCGGGGCGCCCGAGATGCTCGGCGCCACCCTCGGCCGCGAGCTGCTCGCGCGCGGAGCGCGCCGCCTAATCGAGGGGCGCGGGTGAGTGGCCGCGTGGTGCTCGTCGGCGCTGGACCGGGCGACCCCGACCTGCTGACCGTGCGCGCGCTGCGCGAGCTCGAGCGCGCCGAGGTGCTGCTCTACGACGCGTTGATCGACCCCGCGCTGCTCGAGCTCGCCAACCCCGCGTGCGAGCGCATCGACGTCGGCAAGCGCGGCGACGGCTCGAAGGGCGTGGCGCAGGACAAGATCGCCGACCTGATGATCGAGAAGGCGCGCCTGGGCAAGCGCGTCGTGCGGCTCAAGGGCGGCGACCCGTTCGTGTTCGGGCGCGGCGGCGAGGAGGCCTCGCGCCTGCGCGGCGCGGGCGTGCCGTTCGAGATCGTGCCGGGAGTCACCTCGGCGCTCGCGGTTCCCGCGTACGCGGGAATCCCAGTCACCGATCGACGCCTGTCTTCGTCGGTCGCGATCGTCACGGGTCACCGCGGCAAGGAGGACGTCGACCACCGGATCGACTGGGAGGGGCTGGCGCGCAGCGCCGAGACACTCGTGATCCTGATGGGGACTGCCTGGCTCGAGGACATCTGCGCGCGCGTGATCGCGGGCGGGCGGGATCCGGCGACCCCCGCGGCGGCGATCGAGCGCGGCACGACGCCGCAGCAGCGCGTCGTGAGCGCACGGCTCGGCGAGCTCGCGGCGCGCGTGCGCGCGGCGGGGCTGGCGGCGCCGACGGTGATCGTGATCGGGAACGTCGTCGAGTTCCGCGAGCAGATCGCGTGGTACGAGCTGCTGCCGCTGTTCGCGAAGCGAGTGCTGGTGCCTCGCGCGGTGTCCCAGCGCGGCGAGCTCGCGCAGGAGCTGCGCGCGCGCGGCGCCGAGCCGGTCGCGGTCGCGCTGCTCGAGTTCGCGCCCGGCGCGCGCCCCGGCGAGCTGCGCGAGGCGATGGCCCGCGCCGAGCAATTCGACTGGATCGTCTTCACGTCCGCGAACGCGGTGCGCTTCTCCGCGCGGCTCGTGCCCCGCGGAGTTCGCGCCAAGGTCGCGTGCATCGGGCCGGCGACCCCGCGCGAGGCGGTGGCGGCGGGGCTACACGTCTCGGTGTGTCCCGAGGCGGAGGGCTCGCCGCAGGCGCTCGCGGCCGAGCTCGCGCGCGCGGGCGAGCTGGCCGGCGCGCGGATCTTGTTCCCGCGCGCCGCGCGCGCGCGCGAGGAGCTGGCGGACGTGCTCGCCCGCCGCGGCGCGCACGTCGAAGCGCCCGAGGCGTATCGAACGCTGGCGCCGGCCGGCGCGGCCGCCGCGCTGCGCGCGGCGCTCGCGGGCGGAATCGACGCCGTGGCGCTCACCAGCCCCTCGACCGTGGAGCACCTGTTCGAGTCACTCGCGCCCGCCGAGCGGAGCGCGCTCGTCGCGCGCGCGCGCTTCGCCTGCATCGGTCCCACGACCGCCGCGGCGCTGCGCGCCGCGTGTCCCGAGGCCCGCTCCGTCGCCGCCGCGCGCCCGGCGATGGCGGCGCTCGTCGACGCGCTCGAGGGCGCGTTCGCGGAGGAAGAACATGTCGTACCCTGAGCACCGGCCTCGCCGTCTGCGCCGCACCCCCGCGCTGCGCGAGCTCGCGCGCGAGACGCGAGTCACTCCCGCGGATCTGATCGA
This sequence comes from Myxococcota bacterium, assembly GCA_044450765.1. Taxonomy (GTDB): domain Bacteria; phylum Myxococcota_A; class UBA9160; order SZUA-336; family SZUA-336; genus VGRW01. The sequence continues at coordinate 2,687 of JBIOJK010000037.1, forward strand.
CGCGCTGTTCGTCGTCGAGGGCAGCGGCGTGCGCGAGCCGATCGCGGCGATGCCCGGCGTCTCGCGACTCTCCGTCGACCAGCTCGCGGACGAGGCGAAGCGGATCGCCGACTTCGGGCTGGGCGGCGTGATCCTGTTCGGAATTCCGGCGCACAAGGACGCGCTCGGCAGCGGGGCATACGACCCCGGCGCGGTCGTCCCGCGCGCGATTCGCGCGATGAAGAAGGCCTCGCCCGAGCTGCTCGTGATTGCCGACATCTGCCTGTGCGAGTACACCGACCACGGACACTGCGGTGTGTACGACGGCCACTCGGTCGACAACGACGAGACTCTGCCGCTGCTCGCGCGCGCGGCGGTCGTGGCGGCCGAGGCCGGCGCCGACGTCGTCGCGCCGAGCGACATGATGGACGGCCGCGTCCGCGCGATCCGCCGCGCGCTCGACGCCGCCGAGCTCGAGGAGACCGTGATCCTGTCCTACGCGGCGAAGTACGCCTCGGCGTTCTACGGGCCGTTCCGCGAAGCGGCGGAGTCGGCGCCGCAGAGCGGGGACCGACGCGGCTACCAGATGGACCCCGCGAACGCCCGCGAGGCGCTGGCCGAGATCGAGACCGACCTCGCCGAGGGCGCGGACCTGATCATGGTCAAGCCGGCGATGCCCTGTCTCGACATCGTGCGCGCCGCGCGCGAGCGCTTCCGCGCGCCGCTGTTCGCGTACCAAGTGAGCGGCGAGTACAGCATGTTGCAGGCGGCGATCGAGCGCGGCTGGCTCGAGTCACCGCGCGCGGTCGACGAGAGTCTGCTCGCGATCCGGCGCGCCGGCGCCGATCGGATCATCACCTACTTCGCGAAGGACTTCGCGCGGCGGCACCGTGGCTGACGTCACCTACAAGGTGGTCGAGACCTCGTCGGTGACCGACGAGGTCCTCGAGCGGATCATCAACGAGACCGTCGCGAAGGGCTGGAACTTCGACGGCATGCAGTTCGCCATGCGCGACTCCTCGAAGCGCCCGTCGATGGCGTTTCTGCTCTTCACCCGATCGGACGGAGCCCGTGAGGGCTGAGCGCTTCGCGCGGATCGCCGCCGCCGCGCTCGCCGTCTCGGGCTGCGCCGGTGCGGGCCCGCGCGCGCTGGCGCCGCACGTCGAGTGGCCGATCTCGGACGACGCGGGCTGGGCGACCGTGCCCGCGCTGGGAGTCACTCTCTTCGCGGACGAGCGCGTCGCCGAGCTGCGCGGCGGCTACCGCCCCGAGCTGCACCTGCGCTGGCTCGGCTTCGCGCGCGAGGGCGTCGAGCGCACCGGCGACGGCGACTTCGACCGACCGGTCGACGAGGCGGTGCGCGCCGAGCTGGTCGCGACCCTGCAGCGCGCCGGCACCTTCGCCTCGGTGACTCCCGTGAGCTTCGATCCGCGGGACCCCGAGGCCTGGCCGCGAGCGGGCGCGCCGCCGCTCGTGTTGACCGGTGCGCTCGAGGTCTTCGAGGGCCGGCAGTGGCGGAGCGTCACGGTCTCTCCGCTCCAGATCGGCTTCGTGCGCGAGCGCTGGGGCCCGGCCGACGGGCGCGTGTCTCTGCGCATCGAGCTCTGGTCGAAGAGCCAGCGCGTGTTCGACGCGCGCATCGCGACTCACCGCGACGTGGCGCAGGGCGGCGCCGCCGACGCGGCGGTCCAGGCGCTCGCGCTCGCCGCCGAGAGACTCGCGCTGCGGCTCGACGCGCGCCTGCGCGAGCAGCGCGCGCAGCCCCCGCGCATGCTGGACGTCCTGCTGCTCGACGGCTGCGAGCTCGGCGACGCGCGCGCGCACCGGCTGATCGCGGAGACGAGCGCGATCTTCGAACGCGAAGCCGGGATCGTGCTGGCCGCCCGCCGCCAGCCGTGGACGGAACGACCGCGCCGAGCGGACCTCGACGAGCTGCTCGCGGCGGCGGAACGGGTTTCTCCGCCAGCCGGCGGGGTGGTGCTCGCGCTGGCGCCCGCGCAGGAAGTGAGTGAGCTGGCGCTGCGCTCCGTGCGGACCGGCCTCGCCGCGCCGCTGGGCGCGCACGCGGTCTCGCTGTGCGCGGGCGAGGACGAGGCGAGCGTGCTCACCGCCGCGCACGAGCTGGCTCACCTGTTCGGCGCGGTGCACGTGCGCGATCCCGCGTCGATCATGCACGCGACCGCCGACTTCGACGCGCGCTTCTTCGATCCGCTGAACCGCCGCATCCTGCGCAGCACGCGCTCGCGCGACTTCGCGCGCGCGCTCGATCCCGACGAGACGGCGCGCCTGGCGGCGATCTATCGCGCCGCCCAGGAAGCGACTGAGGGCGTCGATCGCGAGACGGTCGACGGCGCCCTGCGCGCGCTCGAGGGCGCCGAGCCCTGAGCCGAGTCAGAGCGCCGCGGCCAGCTCCGCGAGCTGCTCGAGCGCCGCTTCGATCGCCGGGGGCTCGGCGCCCGGCACCTGCACGCGCGCGATCAGGTGCGTGAGTCCGAGCGCCTCGCGGTGGCCTCCGATCGCGTCGGCGACCTGGGCGCGCGAGCCGACCAGCGCGAACGCCGCGACGTCTGCGCTGGCCGAGCTGCGCAGCGCCGGCGCGCGCGCCGCCGCCAGCGCCGCCGACTGCACGACCAGCGCCTCGCGCACGCGCTGCTCCAGCGCGTCGTCGTCGCAGACGAAGACCGTGCGCATGACCGGCACGCACGCGGCGCGCGCCTGCTCCGACACCGATCGGTGTCGGGCGTAGTTCTCGATCAGCGCGGCCAGCGGCTCGATCGGAGAGGCGAGATAGGGCAGCCCGAGGCGCCCGGCCTGCTCCACGGCCTTGGGTCCGAACGCCGCGACCCAGAGCGGCGGATGCGGCTGCTGCACCGGCAGCGGCGAGAGCAGCACCGGGGAGCTGCCCTCGCCGTCGAACGCGACGGGCTCGCCGCGCCAGGCGCGCACCATCGCGTCGACCGCGGCGCCGAAGCGGTCGCGCTTCTCGCGCGAGGGCACGCCGAAGGTACTGAACAGGTCGCTCCGGAAACCGCGGCCGATGCCCAGAATCACGCGGCCCGCGGACAGCCGGTCGAGCACCGCGACTTCCTCCGCGACCTGGATCGGGTGGCGGATCGGCAGCAGGTAGGACGTCGTGCCGAGCCGGATCGCGCGCGTGCGCGCGGCGATCGCGGCCAGGCACAGCAGCGGCTGCGGCAGTGCCGCGCGCGTGCCGAAGTGACTCTCGGGGAGCCAGAAGGACGCGAAGCCGAGCGCTTCCGCGCGCTCACCCTGCGCGGCGAGTGACTCGGCGCCGCCGCTCGCGTCGCTGCGCCAGGGCGTCACGCCGAAGTGCAAGTCACTCATCGCGCGGCAGCGCCGGCGGCGAACAATCCCGGCAGCAGCGCGCGCGCCAGGTTCGCCCGCACGCCGAGCTGCGCGGAGACGCCGGCGAGCAGGCCGAGCACGCGGCCGAGCAGGAACAGGTGCGGGGGCAAGCTCGCGAGCGGATCGGCGCGCAGCAGGGAGGAGAGCTCGGCGCCGACCGCCGCGACGCGCTCGGGCGCGGCCGGCGCGCCGGCGCCGCCCAGGTGAGTCATCAGCTTCTCGGCGATCTCCTCGATCGTGCGCGCCTCGGGATCGCGCGTGGCGAGGCCGAGCCCGCGCAGCGCAGCCGCGCTGCCGGCCGCGTCGCGCGCCAGCGCGCGGCGCACGAGCTCGATCACCCCGGCGCGAAATCCCTCGGGAACTTCCTGCACGATGCCGAAGTCGACGAAGCCGAGCGCGAACTCGCCGCCGACGCCCGGCACCACCAGCAAGTTGCCGGGATGCGGGTCCGCGTGAAACAGGCCGTGCGCGAAGACCTGCTCGGCGTACGCGGCGAGGAGTGAGTCGACCACGGCTGCAGGCTCGATGCCGGCGCGCGTGATGCGCGTGCGATCGGAGATGCGGATCCCCGGGAGATACTCGGTCACCAGCACGCGCTGCCGCGTGAACTCGGGAATCACCGCCGGGATGCGCACGCGCGCGGAGCCCGCGAAGTTCGCCGCCATGCGCCGGGCGCTCTCGGACTCGAGCGCGAAGTCGAGCTCGCGCGCGAGGCTGCCCTCGAGCTGGTCGAGCAGCAGCGCGAAGCCCAGCGCCCCCTCGAGACCTTCGATCGCGCGCACCGCGACGCGCAGGGTCGCGAGGTCGGCGGAGAGCGCGGCGCGCACGTCCGGTCGCTGCACCTTCACCGCGACCTCGCGCCCGTCGCGCAGCGTGGCCCGGTGCACCTGCGCGAGCGAAGCGGAAGCCAGCGGCCGGCGCCAGACGCGCGCGAACAGCTCTTCGGGCGGTGCGCCGAGCTCCTCGCAGAGCACCTGACGCACGATGGTGTAGGGCTGCGGGCGCGCGCGGTCCTGCAGCCGCGCGAGCTTCTCGATGTAGGCGGCCGGCAGGACGTCGGCGCGGGTCGACAGGAACTGTCCCGCCTTCAGCAGCACGCCGCCGAGCTCCCGCGCGGCGCCGTCGAGCGTCGCGGCGGAGACGCGGTCCCAGCGCCGCCGCGCCGCGCCGACCACGCCGCGCAGCGGCCCGCGGTCGAGCAGGCGCAGTCCTTTGTAGCCGAGGTAGATGCGCGCGATCGCCGAGCCGGTGCGAGCCGCTCGGCGAATGCGTTCGCGCGGCCCGAGCTCGAGCTGCGTCACGGGTCCGCTGCCTCCGTCACCAGAGCTTAGGCGGGTCCTTGGGGCAGCTCCAGGAGCCGTTCAAGCCGTGCTTCGCGAGCGTCGCCTTGAGCGCCAGGTCTTCCGCCGTCGGCTCCTTTTGCGCGCTCACGTCCGGCGTGTCGGAGTCCGCGTCGGCAGCGCCGGGCGCGTTCGCGGCCTCGGCTTCGTCCGCCGCCTCCTCGTTCGGATCCGCCGCGGCGAACTCGTAGGGCGGGCTGTACTGACACTGCACCCAGAGCACGCTCGCGAACTCGAGGGCATACGAGTCGCCGTAGTTCGAGTAACTGAAGCGGTCGTCCTCGTCGCGGATCAGCCCGATCTGCGGGCGCGGGATCTCGGCGAGATACTTCGGCACGAGCGCATCGAGTCTGTCGGGATACGTGGCGTTGTCTTTCTTGTACGCCTCGAGCGCGTCGAGCACCACGAGCGCGGTCACGTCGCGCGCGCGGCGCTGCATGAAGGCGCCGGCCTGGGCGGAGCCGAGGATCGCGATCAGCAGCACGGCGCCGGTCGCGAAGCGCACGAGCCCCGCGCGCGCCGCGCTGTCCGGCGTGCGCGCCGCGCCCCGCATCCGCAGCCACGAGATCAGGACGGCGAGCGCGACGACCGGCACGCGCGCGCGCGGCGCGCTGAAGATCCACGCGCTGGCCGCGCCGGCCACGACGGCGCTCGCCGAGAGCGCCGCGAGCGCGCCGGCGGCGCCCGCGATCCGCGAGCGGATGAAGACCGCCGCGCCCGCGGCGGCGTGCAGCGCGGCGATCGTCGCGCCGGCGAGCAGGAAGCCGAACAGCGTGACGATCGGCCACGGGCTGATGTTGAACTGCATCTCGCTGTTCGTGCCGGTGACTTCCGTGCTCAGCACGAAGATTCCCGCGATCGCACTCAGTGACACGACCAGCGCGAGCGCGCGCGATCGGCGCAGTGTCTCGTCGACGAGAGATGCCGCGAACAGCAGCAGCACGACGATCGCCGCGAACGACGCCGCCACCGCGATGAAGCGCCACTCGAAGAAGCGCCAGACCTGCTCGGCGCGCATGCCGTAGTACACGAAGGCGAGCATCAGCAGGGCCAGGAAGATCAGGATCGAGCGGGCGAGCGCGCTGCGCAGGACGCGCCAGCCCGCGATCGAGAGTGCCACCGGAGGCAGCCAGCCGAGCAGGATCGGCACCCAGGCATCGGGGAAGCCGGCGCGCGCCATCTTGGCCAGGCCCATCAGCGCAGGCGCGTGCATGACGGTGCCCCACGGGCGCCACCACTGGAGATCCTCGACGTACTCGGACGGGGTCGGACCCGCGCCGAAGAAGAAGTAGTAGAAGACCGCGAGCGCGAGAACGCCCGCCAGGTAGCCAAGGCGCAGCATCAGAGCTCCTCCCGGTGCGGCGAGATTCTACCTCGCCGGCCCGGAAACCCGGCTCACTTTCGCCGCTGCAAGAGAGAGAGCTCGGGCGTGCGCTCCTTGCCCCGGCGCTGCGCCGAGACGGAAATCCTGAACTCGAAGTCGTGCTCCTCGAGCAGCTTGCTCATGATCTGCGCCATGTCGACCTGGCGCAGCCACTCGCCGAACTCGCGCGACATCCGGTCGAGAAGCTCCACGCGAATGTCGCTGCCCTGCCGGTTGAGATAGTCGAGCCAGTCGGACGGCACCGACTCGGAGAACGCGCGCCGCACCGCCTCCTCGGTCGTGAAGAACGTCGACAGGCCCAGCTGAGCGGCGCGGCGCACGGCCTCCTGGAAGAACGCCTCGAGCGGGCCGGCCCTGCGCCGCAGCTCGAAATCGCCGTCGTCGTCGACCACCCGCTCATGTTAGCAGAGGGGTTTGTCACGCGAGGGATCCGCGTGGTAGAGGAGTCCGTGGTCGCGGTTCGCTCGGTGATGAAGAAGAAGGTCGTGCGCATCTCGGCGGACGACACGCTCTGGATCGTGAAGGAGATCATGGATCTCGCTCACGTCCGGCATCTGCCCGTGGTGAACCGCGGCGAGCTCGTCGGGGTCGTCTCGCAGCGCGACCTGATGCGCGCGTCGCTCTCGAACGTGATGGGAATCTCCGCCGAGGAGCAGAAGATCTTCCTCGAGAACGTGAAGATCTCGGAGGTCATGTCCGCGCCGCCGCGCACGATCGGGCCGGATCAGGCGATCCAGGACGCCGCGCGCGCGATGGCCGAGTACAAGATCGGCTGCCTGCCGGTGGTCGAGGGCAGAGAGATCCTCGGGATCGTGACCGAGACCGACCTCCTACACTACTTTGCGTCGCTGCCCGCGCGCTAGACCTCGAGCATCTTCCAGCGCCCGCGCGCGAAGCGCGCGATCAGCAGCGCCGCCTTCACGGCGTAGTCGAGCACCAGCATTCCCCACACCACGTTGAGCCGCGCGTGAAACACGCCGGCCGCGATCGAGGCCGGGGTGAGTCGGAACAGGAACAGCCCGGTGAAGATCGCGAACAGCGGGAAGCGCGTGTCGCCGGCCCCGCGCAGCGCGCCGCCGATCGTGTACTCGATCGCCATCAGCGGCTGCACCGCGCCCAGGATCCAGACGAAGTCGACCGTGCGCTCGATCGCGAGCGGAGAGAGTCGGAAGAAGCTCGCGAGCTCCGGCGCGAACGCGGTGATGCCGGCGCCGAGCGCGCTCATCGCGAGCATCGCGCCCAGCATCGAGCGCCAGGCCGAGCGCTCGGCGCGCGCGGGGTCGCCCTCGCCCAGGTGCTGGCCGACCAGCGTCGACGCCGCGGCGCCGAAGCCGAGCCCCGGCAGGAACGAGAACGCCAGGATCTGCGTGCCGACCTGATACGCCGCGAGCGCCTCGGTCCCGTACGGCGCGATGATGCGCATGAACAGCAGCAGCCCGCCCTGGAACAGCGCGCCCTCGATCGCGGCCGGATAGCCGATGCGCAGCAGGCGAGTGACCATCGCGCGCTCGGGGCGCGCCTCGGCGCCCGCGCGCGCGATGCAGAGACGGCCGGTGAGCCAGAGCCAGAAGAACACCGGGAGCTGCAGTGACACGGCCAGCGTCGCTGCGATGCCCGCGCCCGCAACCCCGAGCGCCGGCAGCCCGAGCTTCCCGTAGATCAGCGCCCAGCCGAGGCCCAGGTTCAGCAGATTCGCGGCCGCGCCGATCGCGAGCGGCGTGCGCGTGTCACCCGCCGCGCGCAGAGCCGCGCCGAAGACGAGTGACAGCGTGATCGGCACGATGCCGAGCGTCGCCCAGAACAGATACCGGCTGCCCAGCGCGGTCACCTGGGCGTCGACCCCGTACGCCGCGATCGCGCCGGCCGTGAGCGGCAACAGGATCAGCGACGACAGGACCCCGACCCCCAGCCCGAGCCAGAGACCCTGGCGCAGCGCCGAGTCGGCCAGCCGCGCGTCGCGCGCGCCGACCGCGCGCGCGAGCACCGCCATGATTCCGGTCGGCGCGACGGTGCCGAGTGACTGCACCAGCCAGAAGAACTGATTCGCGACGCCCACCCCCGCCACGGCCGACTCACCGAGCGACGCGACCATCGCGAGACTCACGACGCGGACCAGCGTCTGCGTGCCGAACGCGAGGATCGTCGGCCAGGCCAGCTCGAAGACGCCGAGCGCCTGCGGCGAGGACGCGGGCGGGCCGGCGCCTTCCTCGTACACGTCGACGAGATCGGACCCGAGTTCCGGCTCGTCGGCGGCCGGCGCGGGGCCGCGCCGCTCGCGGCGCCTCTCGCTCACCGCGCGCTTATCTCACACGCTTCGGCGCGGCGTCAAAACTCCGATTGACACACCCCGGTCGATCTTCTACGAACGACGGCGAAGGGATGGGGGGAGGCGAACGTATGGCGCTGCTACGGCCCGTCGACGCGCCGCGCGAGCTGCACGGACGGCGCAAGCTCGGGGTGTTCAGCCCGGCGACGCTCGAGCCGCTCGGCGAGATCGAGATCTCGACCGCCGACGACGTGCGCCGCGCCGTGGAGCGGGCGCGCGCCGCGCAAGTCGGCTGGGCGGAGCTGCGCTTCGAGGAGCGCGGCCGCTACCTGCTGCGCGCGCGCGACCTCTTGGTGGAGCGCGCCGACGAGATCGCAGACACGATCTGCCGCGACACCGGCAAGCCGCGCGTCGAGGCGCTGGCCACCGAGGTGCTCGCCGGCTGCGACGCGCTGACCTACTACGCGAAGCGCGCGGCGCGGCTGCTGCGCGATCGCAAGCAGCGGCTGCACCTCTTGAAGACGAAGAAGCTCGTGCTGTCCTGGCGGCCGATGGGCGTGGTCGGGATCATCACGCCCTGGAACTTCCCGTTCGTGCTCAGCCTGAATCCGGCGGTGCAAGCGCTGATGGCGGGCAACGCGGTCGTGCTGAAGCCGAGTGAGATCACGCCGTTCGTCGGTCTCGCGCTCGCGCGCCTGCTCGCCGACGCGGGCCTGCCGGACGGAGTGTTTCAGCTGCTGACCGGCGACGGCGCGACGGGAGCGGCGCTCGTCGACGCGGGCTGCGACAAGATCGCGTTCACCGGCTCGGTGCGGACCGGCCGCAAGATCGGCGAGGCGTGCGGGCGCGCGCTCGTGCCCTGCACGCTCGAGCTCGGCGGCAAGGATCCGATGATCGTCTGCGAGGACGCCGACCTCGAGCGCGCCGCGCGCGGCGCGGTCTGGGGCGCGTTCGCGAACGCCGGGCAGGTCTGCATGTCGACGGAGCGCGTGTACGTGCCCGAGCGCATCGCCGGGCCGTTCATCGCGCGGGTGGTCGAGCTGACCCGCGAGCTGCGGCAGGGTCCGGAGTCCGAGGGCGAGGTCGACGTCGGCGCGATCACCAGCCCCGCGCAGCTCGAGGTGATCGAGAGTCACGTCGCGGACGCGCTCGCACGCGGCGCGCGCGTGCTCACCGGCGGGCGGCGCAATCCCGCCTATCCCGGATTCTTCTTCGAGCCGACGGTGCTGGTCGACGTGACTCACGAGATGGCGATCATGCGCGAAGAGACCTTCGGTCCGTGTCTCCCGATCCAGGTCGTGCGCGACGAGGACGAGGCCGTGATGCTCGCGAACGACACGAGCTTCGGGCTGCAGGCCAGCGTCTGGACGCGCGACTCCTGGAAGGGCAAGCGGCTCGCGAACCGGCTCGAGGCGGGCGGCGTCGTCGTCGACGACTGCATGACCACCTACGCGATCTCCGAGAGCCCCTTCGGCGGGCGCAAGGAGAGCGGGATCGGCCGCGTGAACGGCGAGATCGGGCTCAAGAGCTACTGCCACGTGCAGTCGATCGTGCTGCCGCGGCTGCGGCCGAAGCGCGAGATGCTCTGGTTCCCGTACCGCGCGAAGGACGCCGCTCGACTCACGAGCCTGCTGCGCCTCCTGTACCGCTCGCCGCTCGCGAAGCTGCTCGGGAACTAGCGCCGTGCGGCTCGCCGAGCTGGCGTCGGCGCTCGCGCTCCCGTTCGAGGGCGACGGGGCGCTCGCGCTCGAGGGGCTGGCGAGCTTGGAAGACGCCGGCCCGCGCGAGCTGGCGTTCGTGACCGGCCCGAAGTTCCGCGCGGCGTTCGCGGCGTCGCGCGCGGGCGCGTTCCTGTTGCCGCCGGACTTCGAGTCACTCGGCCGCGAGTGTCTCCGCTCGAAGGCGCCGTACGCGGACTTCGCGCGCGCGATCGCGCTGATCCGGCCTGCGCCGGCGCCCGAGGGCGGGATTCACCCGACCGCGGTCGTCGCGCGCGACGCGCAGCTCGGACCCGACGTCTCGATCGGCGCGTACGCCGTGATCGGTGCGGGAGCGCGGCTCGGCGCGCGCGTGCGCATCCACCCACACGTGACGGTGTACCCCGGCGTCGAGATCGGCGACGAGGCCGAGGTCCACTCGGGCGCTCAGCTGCGCGAGGGCGTGCGCCTCGGCGCGCGGGTCGTGATCCAGAACGGTGCGGTGATCGGCGCGCCGGGCTTCGGCTTCGCCACGCGCGCGGACGGAACCCGCGTGCGCGTGCCGCACGTCTCGCCGGTCGAGATCGGCGACGACTGCGAGATCGGCGCGAACACCACGATCGACGCCTCGCACCCCGGTCACCCGAAGCGCGGTCACAGCGACGTGCGCACGCGCCTCGGCGTCGACGTGAAGGTCGACAACCAGGTGCAGATTGCGCACGGCTGCGAGATCGGCGACCACACCACGGTCTGCGCGCAGACCGGAATCGCCGGCAGCACCGTCGTCGGGAGCTACGTGTTTCTCGCCGGCCGCTCCGCGTCGGCGGGTCACCTGTCGATCGGAGACCGCGCCGTCCTCGGCGCGCAGGCTGCGGCCGCCTCCGACATCGCCGCCGGGGCGCAGGTGCTCGGCTATCCCGCCATGGAGCGACGCCTGTGGACGCGCGTGATCGCCGCGTCGAAGCGGCTGCCGGAGCTGATCCAGCGCGTGCGCCGGATCGAGCGGCGCCTCGGCCTCGGCCTCGAGCGCGAGGAAGAGTGACCGTGGAGCTCGGGCGCGTCGGGCTCGCGGAGCTGCGACGTCGCTATACACAGGAAGGCGTCAGCGTGCCGGCGCCGCTGCTGCGGGCGCTGCGCGCGGACGAGCGCGCCGGGGCGCGCCGGCTCGCGGAGGAGCTGCTCGAGCGCAGCCAGCGGCGGGCGCGCGAGCGGCGGCGGGTCGCGCGGCTGTGGCGGCTCGAGAAGGAGCTCTGCGCGCAGGGGCGGCTCTGCATCGCGGGCGTCGACGAGGTCGGCATGGGGCCGCTGGCCGGTCCGGTGATCGCCGCCGCCGTGGTGCTGCCGCTCGGTCTCGCGCTCAGCGGCCTCGATGACTCGAAGCGGCTCCGGCCCGAGGTGCGCGAGAGACTCGAGCGCGAGATCCGCGCCAGCGCGCTCGGCTGCGCGCTGGGCGTGGTGGAGCCCGAGGAGATCGACCGCGTCAACATCTACCGCGCGGGTCAGCTGGCCATGCGGCGCGCGATCGCCGCGCTGCCGACGCCGCCCGACGCGGTCGTGGTCGACGGGCGCCGCGTGCCCGATCTCGCCTGTCACCAGGTTGCGGTCGTCGGCGGCGACGCGTGCGTCGCCTCGATCGCGGCGGCGTCGGTGATCGCGAAGGTCCACCGCGACTCGCTGATGCGCGCGCTCGACGGCGCCTACCCCGGCTACGGCTTCGCGCGCCACGTCGGCTACGGCACGCCGGAGCACCTGAAGGCGCTCGCGAAGCTCGGACCGAGCCCGATCCATCGCCGCTCGTTCGCGCCGGTGCGCGAGGTCGCGTGCCGCACGCGGTGATCGCGGGTGCGGTCGACCTGGCAGCGTTCGCGCGCGACTGGACGCCGCTGGTGGTGCGCCGCGGCGCCGACGTCCTGCGCGCCGACGAGCTGTATTTCGAGCGCGGCGGTCGCGCGCTCCTGATCGAGGCGCTCTGCGTCGAGGTGGGCCGCAAGCAGCCGTTCTACGTGCGGATCTCCGCCCACGACCGCGGCAGCGCGACGGTGCGCATCGACCCGATGACTCACCCCGAGCGCAGCGACGGCGTCCGCGCGCTGGTCCGCGAGATCGCGGCCCGCCTGCTCGCCGCGACGCCCGGCGCGCGGATCGAGAAGACGAACCTGGGGTTGTCAGGCTCTCATTGAGCGCCGCACGACGACGAGTCCGAGCGCAGCGACCAGAACCGCCGCCGCGGGCGCCGGCAGAGCCGGCACGGTCGAGGTAGCGAGATACAACGCGAGACTTGGCGACGCGGCGGGGAGTCGATTGACGACCATCTGCGCCGCCTGATTGGCTCCATAGGGGCTGAAGTGCAGGATATCCGGTGTTTCCGTGCCCGGGATCGTGAATCCATAGAGCGCCTGCGCCGTCGGCATACCCAGAGAGTCGTAGGTGTCGAGCGTCCAGTTCTGCATGTCGATCACCGCGACGCCATCGTCCGCGGCCTGTGCGGCCATCGCGGAGGCCCAGGGCTCGGTCGTGCTCGGCCGCTCGACATGGATGCCATCGGGCATCGTGTATCGCATGGCGGTCGGAGTCACGAGAATCGGCTCGGCGCCAATTGCGCGCGCGTCGAGAATCATCTGGTGCAGATAGGTGCGGTAAGTCGTGTCCGGATCGGTGTGATACGCAGGGTCCGGGTTCCAGTCATTCGTGCCGAGCTGAATCAGCACGAACTGCGGACCAGCAGCGAGCGTGCTCGCCCACAGTCCCTGGTCCACGAAGCTCTTCGTGCTCTGACCTCCGCGCGCGTCATTCTCCCATCGGATCGCTGGCAGAAAGTGCTTCTGCACGTCCGCACCCCAGCCCTGGATCCACGGGTACTGATCCGGCGAGTAGGTCTGCACGATCGAGTCGCCGACGGTGATCGCCAGCGCGTCGGCCATCGCCGGCCGCGCCGCAGCCACGAGGAAGAATAGCGAGAGCGCCCTCATCGCGTGTTCTCGAGCATTCCCGGAGGGCAGCCTACCCGTGGGACTCACCGCGGGTCAACGTGGTGCTACCATCCTCGCCTCGAGATCAAGGAGAACCCCCATGAAGATCGCGAAAGACGTCACCAAACTGATCGGCAACACCCCGCTGGTCCAGCTGAACAAAGTGACTGCCGGCGCGCGAGCGCGGGTGGTCGCGAAGCTCGAGTCGCAGAACCCGGCGAACAGCGTCAAGGACCGCATCGGCAGCGCGATGATCGAGGCTGCGGAGCGCGCGGGGAAGCTGAAGCCCGGCGCGAGCACGATCGTCGAGCCGACTTCGGGGAACACCGGCATCGCGCTCGCGATGGTCGCCGCTGCGAAGGGCTACAAGCTGATCCTCACCATGCCCGACACCATGTCGAAGGAGCGCCGCGTGGTGCTGCGCGCCTACGGCGCGAAGCTGGTGCTCACGCCGGGCGCCGACGGCATGAACGGCGCGATCAAGACGGCCGAGGAGATCGCGGCCAAGATTCCCGGCAGCTTCATCCCGCAGCAGTTCAAGAATCCGGCGAACCCGGCGGTGCACCGCGAGACCACCGCGCTCGAGATCTGGAACGACACCGACGGCGAGGTCGACTTCCTGATCTCCGGCATCGGCACCGGGGGTACACTGACCGGTGTCGCACAGGTGCTGAAGGCGAAGAAGCCCGGCTTCAAGGCGATCGCGATCGAGCCCGCCGAGAGCCCGGTGATCTCGGGCGGGAAGCCCGGCAAGCACAAGATCCAGGGGATCGGCGCCGGCTTCATTCCCGAGATTCTCGACACCTCGCTGATCGACGAGGTCGTGAAGGTCTCGAGCGAGCAGGCGATCGAGATGGCGCGGCGGCTGGCGACGGAAGAGGGGCTGCTCTCCGGGATCTCGTCGGGCGCCGCGGTCCACGCCGCGGTCGAGGTCGCGCGGCGCCCCGAGAACGCGGGCAAGCTGATCGTGGCCATCCTGCCGAGCTTCGGCGAGCGCTATCTCTCGACCGCGCTCTTCGAGCATCTCCAGTACGACGGCAGCGACGCCCTCTAAGCTCACGGGCTTGGCCCGAGCGCCGGCGAAACGAAGCGAGCGGAGCCGCAAGCGGATCCTGGACTCCGCTCGCGCCGTCTTCTTCGAGCAGGGATTCGAGCGCGCGAATCTCGACGAGGTCGCGCGCCGCGCCGGCCTCGCGAAGGGCACCATCTATCGCCACTTCGACAGCAAGGCCGAGCTCTACGTCGAAGTGCTCGTGCAGAACGCCGACACGTTTCTCGAGCGCATGCGGCGGGTGGTCGATCCCAAGCAGAGCGCGGCGGACCAGATCCGCAGGCTCGGGCGCTTCTACTTCGATCACTACACGTCGCAGCTCGAGTACTTCAGGATCTTCTGGGCGATCGACAACCAGCGCCTGATCGGCGAGCTGCCGCCGAACCTGGTCGCGCTGGTCACCGAGGTCTGGAAGCGCGCGCTCGGCCTGCTGGCCGAGGTCATCGAGCGCGGCGTCGCCTCGGGCGAGCTGGCGCCGTGCGACCCCTGGTTGACCGCGAACGTGGTCTGGGTCGGCGCGAACGCGGTGATCCAGACCCTGGAGGTGCCCGCCCGGCGGGAGCTCTGGGAACGCGACGTCGCGAAGGTCTACGGCGAGACGATCGAGCTGTATCTGCGCGGACTTGCGTCGCCGCGTTGACAACCCCGAGGCCGTTTTGGAAACTGAGAACGGCCGAAAAGTGACCCTGAGTCACATTTCGGTCCGCGACCCGGGGCTGAGATCCGGGTGTCGGGCAAAAAACCGAGAGGGGGAGGAGAGGCCGATGGATCTAGTGGAGCGAGTCTGTGCAATCGTCAGCGAGCAACTGGGTGTGGAGAAGGAGTCGCTCGTCCCCGAGGCGAATCTGCTCGACGATCTGGGAGCGGATTCACTCGACGTCGTCGAGCTCGTGATGGCGATCGAGGAAGAGTTCGCGATCGAGGTTCCGGACGAGGACGCGGAGAACATCCGCACGGTCGGCGACATCACTTCGTACATCGAGGCGCGCGTCGAGAACGCCGCGTGAGCATCCGGATCTCCGGCACCGGATCCGCGCTGCCGGAGCGCGCCCTGACGAACGCGGATCTCGAGCGCCTGGTCGAGACGAACGACGAGTGGATCGTCACGCGAACCGGGATCCGCGAGCGCCGCATGCTCGCGCCCGGCGAGGCGACGAGCGATCTCGTGACTCGCGCGGCCGAGCGCGCGCTCGAGATGGCGGGGCTGGGCCCCGAAGATCTCGACTTGATCATCGTCGCGACCTGCACCCCGGACACACTGACTCCGTCGACCGCGAACTGGGTCCACAAGAATCTGTGTCGCGGCCTTTCGATCCCGTCGTTCGACATCTCGGCGGCGTGCTCGGGCTTCGTCTACGGGCTCGGCGTCGCGGACGCGATGCTGCGCACCGGCGACTACCGGCGCATCCTGCTCGCGGGCGGCGAGGGACTCACTCGCTTCATGGACTACCAGGAGCGCACGGTCTGCATCCTGTTCGGCGACGGCGCGGGCGCGGCCGTCGTCGAGCGCGGCGAAGGGCCGGGCGGAGTGCGCGCGACCGCACTGCGTTCGGACGGCCAGTACCACGACGCGATCATCATCCCCGCCGGCGGCTCGCGCATGCCGCTCTCGCCCTACGTGCTGACGCAGCGCGAGGCGTTCGTGCACATGAAGGGCGCGCAGGTGTTCAAGGTCGCGGTGCAGTCGATGGAGCAGGTCGCGCGCGAGACACTCGACAAGATCGGCTGGAAGATCGGCGACGTCGACTACGTGATCGCGCACCAGGCGAATCAGCGCATTCTGTCGGCGGTCGCCGACCGGCTCGAGATCCCGCCCGAGAAGATGCCCACCAACCTCGCGGTCCTGGGGAACACGTCCGCGGCGTCGGTGCCGATCCTGCTCGACGAGTGCAACCGCGCCGGGCGTTTTCGCCCGGGCGACAAGCTGCTGCTGCTCGCGTTCGGCGCCGGACTCACCTGGGGCGCGACCGCGCTGGAGTGGGGCTAGCCCGCGGCGCGGCTGCGCAGCTCGGCGAGGTAGTCACCGGGCAGGCGCCAGCGCGCGCCCCAGCGCAGCATCTTCTCGAGATACTCCGCGTGCGGCGCGAAGCGCCCCTTCGCGCGCACGCTGTAGCTGGTCACCTGCAGCGACTCCGGGCCGTCGGCCTCGACCGCGAGGCGGACCCGGTCGTAGCCGCTCTCGAAGGGGTCGAGCCGCGCGAAGTCGCCGGGGCCCATGGCGTAGAGCAGGCCCCAGACCGAGCTCGCCGCGTCGGGCACGACGTCTGCGGCGCCGCCGTTCCAACGCGTCGAGAAGTGGGTGAACGCGATCCGGTGAGCGCGCAGCCGCGCGCGCCCGAGCGGCCGCGCCGTCGGGCAGCGGGCGCGCATCTGCTCGGCGTCCAGGTTCGAGCCGTACGCGAAGTAGAGCTCGCCGGTCACCGCCGCGCGCCACGCGCTCCGATCGCGCCCGCGACGATCAGCGACGTGCCCAGCAGCCAGGGAACCTTGCCGCGCAGCCGCGCTTGGACGCGCTCCTGCACATAGGACTCCGCCGCGCCGGGTGGCTCGGGCTCCAGCAGCACCGGCAGTGAGTACAGGATCGACGCGGCGAAGAAGAGCAGGAACCCGCCCGCGACGGCCAAGGTCGCGCGCGGCGCGAATGACTTCTGCGGCGGGCCGGGCGGTCGCACGCGCACAGGGTCGCGGGGTTGTCGCGCCGCGCAAGGACGGCGAGATTCTGCCGACCTGGCCATGTCGTTCGACTGGAAGACGATCGAGGCGGATGTCGACGAGCAGCTCGCGCGCGCGGGCGTCGCCGGTCACCCCGCGCTCGCGCTCGACCGAGCGCGCATCGAGGCGCACGCGCGCGCGATCGCCGCGGGCCGCCTGACCAAGGCTTCGAACGCCGTGAAGGGGCGAGTCACTGTCGCGGGACCCGAGCACGTCGAGGCGCTGGAGCGCGTGCCGGAGCGCGAGCGCGGCGAGCTCGAGCGCCTCGGGCGCGACGCGATCGCGGGCGGCCGCGTCGCGGTCGCGGTCCTGAACGGCGGCATGGCCACGCGCTTCGGCGGCCAGGTGAAGGGCATCGTCGAGGCGGTGGGCGGGCGCACGTTCCTCGAGATCAAGCTCGCGCAGGCGCGGCGACTCGGGCCGGTGCCGTTTCTGATCATGAACAGCTTCGCGACGCACGCGCGCTCGCTCGAGTTTCTCGCCCAGCGCGGCCTCGCGCGCGAGGTCGAGGTGTGCCTGCAGGGAGTCTCTCTGCGGCTCACGCCGAGCGGCGACCCGATGCTGGACGAAGAGGGCCGCGTCTCACTGTACGCGCCCGGGCACGGTGACTTCCCCGAGGCGCTGGTCCAGTCGGGCGCTGCGGCTCGCCTGGCCGGGCGCGGGGTCGAGACCGTGCTGCTCTCGAACATCGACAACCTGGGCGCCGAGCTCGACCCGCTCGCGATCGGGCTGCACCTGGCGCGCGGGCGCGCGCTCACCGCGGAGCTCGCGCCGACCGCGCCCGGCGACGTCGGCGGCACACCGGCGTTCGTCGACGGGCGGATCGAGATGCTCGAGGGCTTCCGCTTCCCGCCGGGCTTCGACACCTCGCGCCTGCCGTTCCTCGCGACGAACACCTTCGCGATCTCGCGCAGTCTGCTCGAGGCCGGTCACCCGCTCTCGTGGTTCTACGTCGAGAAGATCGTCGACGGCCGCACGGCGGTGCAGATGGAGAGACTCGTGAACGAGCTCTCGCGCTTCGCCGAGACGACTTACCTCGCGACTCCGCGGGCTGGCCCGCGCGGGCGCTTCTTTCCGATCAAGACGCGCGAAGACCTCGAGCGGCTGCGCGCCGACGCAGCGCTCGTGCGGCGCTTCGCCGGGCTATGATGACCCCAGATGGGGCAGAAGCTGCTTCTCGTCGACGCGAGCTCCAGCATCTACCGCGCGTTCTTCGCGCTGCCGGCGCTCGCGAATAGCGCCGGCGTTCCCACGAACGCCGTGCTCGGCTTCACGACGATGCTGCAGAAGCTGCTGCGCGAGAGCGCGCCCGACTGTGTGGCGATCGTCTGGGACGCGCCCGGGCCCCAGCGCAGAAAGCAGCTCTTCAGCGACTACAAGGCCACGCGCGAGGCGACTCCGGAGGATCTGCGCGCGCAGATTCCATTCATCCGCCGGATCGTCGACGCGTATCGGCTGGCGACCGTGGAGTACGCGGGCGAAGAGGCGGACGACGTGATCGCGACGCTGACCCGCAAGGCGGAGCGCGCGGGCTTCGACGTGGAGATCGCGTCGACCGACAAGGATCTACTCCAATTGGTGTCGGACAAGGTGCGCGTGGTCGACACGATGCGCGACCGGAGCTTCGGCCCGGCCGAGGTCGAGGCGCGCTTCGGCGTGCCGCCGGCGCAGATGCTCGACCTGCGCGCGCTGATCGGCGACTCGTCGGACAACATCCCCGGCGTGAAAGGGATCGGCGAGAAGGGCGCAGCGGAGCTGCTGCGCGCGCACGGATCGCTCGACCAGCTGCTCGCCGACGTCGACGCGATCGCGCCGAAGCGCGCGCGCGAGGCGCTGCGCGCCGGGGTGGACTCCGCGCGGCTGTCCCGCGAGCTGTCGCGCCTGCGCGAGGATCTCCCGGTCGAGTTCGACCGCGAGGCGATGTCGCTGCGCGAGCCGGACAGCGCGCGGCTCGCGGAGCTGTTCCGGGAGCTCGAGCTGAAGCGCCTGCTCGAGCAGCTCGGCGAGGCGACACCGCCGAGTGTCGCGAGCGCCGAGGTCCCGGTCGAGATCGGGACGGCCGGGTCGGCGGCGGAGCTCGCGGCGAGTCTCGCAGCGGCGGGGCGGCTGGGCCTCGAGCTGGCGCTCGAGCCGGAGCCGCCGATGCGCGGCGCGCTGGTCGGGCTCGCGCTGTCCCCGGACGCGGAGACGGCGTCGCTGCTGCCGCTGCGCGCAGCGAGCGACTCCGATCTCGAGCCGCTGCGGCCGATCCTGGAGCGCGCGGATCGCGAGTGGGTCGGCAGCGACCTGAAGGCGGCCTACATCGCGCTCGCGCGGCGCGGCGTCGAGCTCGGCGGAGTGCTCTTGGACACCTCGGTCGCGGCCTACGTCGTCGACCCCTCGCAGGCCGTCGACCGGCCCGAGTCACTCGCCCGGGCCCACCTCGGCCGCGCCTGGACCTCGGCGGAGGACCGCTTCGGGAAGGGCGCCAAGCGGCGCCCGCTCGACTCGCTCTCCCCCGTCGAGCTCGCGGAGCACTTCGGCGGGCTCGCCGCGCTCGAGCAGGCGCTCTATCCCGCGCTCGAGTCGGCGCTCGCGCGCACGGACCAGCTCCAGCTGTACCGCGAGATCGAGGTGCCGCTCGTGGGCGTGCTCGCGCGCATGGAGCTCGCGGGCGTGCGCATCGACGAAGCGGTGCTCGCCTCGCTCTCGAAGCGCCTCGAGCGCGAGCTCGACGCGTCGACCGCGCGCATCTACGGCCTGGCCGGCCAGGAGTTCAACATCGGCTCGCCGAAGCAGCTGCAGCAGATCCTGTTCGAGAAGCTCGCGCTGCCGCCGACCAAGAAGACGAAGACCGGCTTCTCGACCGACGAGTCCGTGCTCGAGGAGCTGGCGCTCGCGCACGAGCTTCCGCGCGAGATCCTCGCCTACCGGCAGCTCTCGAAGCTCAAGAGCACCTACGTCGACGCGCTGCCGACCTTCGTGCACCCCGATACCGGACGCATTCACTGCAGCTTCGACCAGACCGTGGCTGCGACCGGAAGGCTCTCGTCCTCGCAGCCGAACCTGCAGAACATTCCGATCCGCACTCCGCTCGGGCAGGAGATTCGCGCCGCGTTCGTGCCGGCGGAGGGCCGCGTGCTGTTCTCGGCGGACTACAGCCAGATCGAGCTGCGCATCCTGGCGCATCTCTCGAAGGACCCCGAGCTCGTGAAGGCGTTCCAGGAAGGGGCGGACATCCACGTGCGCACGGCGTCGCAGGTGTTCGGCGTGCCCGAGCGCGAAGTGACTCCCGAGCAGCGCGCGCGCACCAAGGCGATCAACTTCGGGATCATCTACGGCCAGTCCGGCTTCGGTCTGGCGCGCACCCTGGGCATCGCGCAGGCGGAGGCGCGCGCCCAGATCGACGCCTACTTCGTCCGCTACCCCGGCGTCCGCCGGTTCATCAGCGAGGCGATTCGCAGCGCGGAGCAGGCCGGCTACGCCCGCACGATGGCCGGCCGCCGGCGCTACCTGCCGGACCTGCGCTCTCAGAATCGCACCCTGCGGCAAGCCGCGGAACGGATGGCCGTGAACTCGGTTATTCAGGGAACGGCGGCCGACGTGATCAAGCGCGCGATGATCCAGCTCGATGGCGATCTGGCGCGCGGCGTCGTGAAGAGCGCGCGCATGATCCTGCAGGTGCACGACGAGCTGGTCTTCGAGGTCGCCCCGGCGGAGCTCGAGGCGCTGCGCCGCTGCGTGGTCGAGCGCATGCAGACGGCCGCGGAACTCTCGGTGCCGCTTGTGGTCCACGCGGGGAGCGGAGCGAACTGGTTGGCGGCACATTAGAAATGACTGGGCGAAAGCGCGGCCCTGGCCGAATGCGGCCGCCAGCGCGAAGGTCGAAGTCGTGAGCAACCGGGATCGAAAGGACGAGTCACGCGTGGACGCTGCGGTCAGCTTTGGGCGGCTACCGGGTCTGGCGCGCACTGGCGCGGATGCGGCGCGCAGCGACGCGGATCTGATCGGCGCGGCCCAGGCGAGCGATCACGCCGCCTTCGAGACACTCGTCCGCCGCTATTCGGAGCGCGCATTCCGCGCGGCTTACCGAGTGGTCAGGGACCAGCAGGCTGCCGAGGAAGTTCTGCAAGAGGCCCTCATCAAGGCCTACCGGGCGCTCCCGCGCTTCGAGGCGCGCTCGTCCTTCTACACCTGGCTGTACCGGATCACCGTGAACCTGGCGCTCGATCGCCGGCGGCGCGGGAAGCGCCAGCCCTCGGTCGAGTGGGACGACGCAATCGCGCACGAGATCGATCCGCGCGCGATGCTGGCCGAGTCGGCGAATCCCGAGGTGGCGTCTCGGCGCCTCGAGGTGCGCGAGTTCGTCGCCGAGGGAATCCAGAACCTCCCCGACGGGCAGCGCGAAGTGCTCCTGCTCCGAGAAGTCGACGGTCTCTCCTACGAAGAGATCGCCGAGACGATGCAGATCTCCAAGGGAACGGTGATGAGCCGGTTACACTACGCACGCAAAAAGATGATGGCCTTCCTCGTCGCGCGAGGAGTTGAGCCTGAGGACGTGGTTTGAGGCACGATGACTTGGACAAGCGCGTGAGCGCCTATGTGGATGGAGCGCTCCGCGGCGCGAAGCGCGAACAGCTCGAACGCGAGCTCGACACGGATTCACAGCTCGCCGAACAGGTCCGGCGCTCGCGCGCGCTGGGCCGAATCGCGCGAGAAGCCTGGACCGAGGGGCCGGCTGCGCCCTCGCCGGAGTTCACGCTCGCGGCGATTCGGCCGGCGCTCGCAGAGATCGACCGCGAGCGAAAAGCGCGCCCGTTCTGGCTGCGCGAGCTCGACGCGCTGCTCGGGCGAGTCGGCGATGCGCTGCGGCCGTCGCCGCTGCTCGCTGCGGCAGCCGCGGTTGCGTTCGTCGCTGCGCTCACCGTGATGCCGCGGCTCGACATCGCGAACGGCGCACTCGACGGCCGCATCCCCGGCGCCTCGCTGGGAGTCACCGTCGCGCCGCCCGGCGCCGGGCAGTCACACGCGCGGGCCGCCGCGCCGGTCATTCCCTCGATGTTCGTCGACTTCACGGCCGACGGTCTCGGCAGCGTGCGCGACCTTTCACCCGGGCGCCCCGCGGTGCTGTTCCACTCGGGCGACGGTTCGAACGTGCTCTGGCTGATCGACGAGGGCGAGCTTTCGTACCGCGTCGGTCCCCTCTCGTACCGAGTGGGTCGCGGGGGGCAGTGGGGCTGATGCCGTCCGCACGCGCCGGATCTGCGGCGCTCTCCGTCGCTGCCGCGCTCGCGCTGCTCGGAGGCGGCCCGCTCTCCGCCCTCGCGCAGTCACAGACCGCGCAGTCTCGAACTGACGGGGTCGAGGCGCCGCCCACCAGCGTCTCGGTCGTGCACGCGCTGCCGCCGATCCTGATCCAGATCTCGATTGCGCGCGCGAGCAAGGCCGAGGGCACCGTCGAGCCCGCGGCGCTCGACATCTACGAGCACCTGCCGGCGAAGTACCACTCGATCTCGCTGCTCGAGACCCGCACGGTCGCCGTTCTGCTGGGCGAGCAGGCGGAGGTGTCTCTGCCCAACGGGAGCGAGGTGCGGCTGCGCCCGATCGCGGTGCACGGCGGTCAGCTGCATCTGCAGTTCGAGATGCCCGACGTCCTGAACACGAGCATGCGACTCGCCAACAACCGCGCTTTCTACGTCGGCGGGCCGCGGCTCGACAAGGGCACGCTCGTGTTCAAGCTCGTGCCCGAGTTCGCGCCCTACATCGACACCAGCCCGCCGCGGACCGCAGCCGCGCCTCCCATCGTCGACAAGGCCTCGTCGTCCTCCAAGCGCTGAAGGGCGCCCGCCCCGGTCGGTTAGACTCCTGCGCGGAGGACCGGCGCATGGGCGAGGTTTGGGATTTCTCGATGCCGCTCGAGGAGGCGATCACCAGCCAGCGCGCGCTGCGCCGCCTGAAGACGGACCCGGTCTCCGACGAGCTCGTGCTGCGCTTGATCGAGCTCGCGCTCAAGGCGCCCACCGGCTCGAACGCGCAGAACTGGGAGTTCATCGCCGTGCGCGATCCCGCGGTGAAGGCCGCGCTCGCGCGGCAGAACCGGCGCGCCTTCAGCCTCTACGGCGCGCTCGGCCGCCGGATGAGCGCCAGCGATCCGAAGATGCTGCGCGTGATCGAGGCGGTGCAGTGGCAGGCGGATCACCTGCACGACGCGCCGGTGATCGTGGTCGCGTGTCTGCGCGGCTTCCGGCTCGGCTTCCCGAACATCGCGGCGACGTCCTACTACGGCTCGATCTTCCCCTCGGTTCAGAATCTCTTGCTGGCGGCGCGCGCGGTCGGGCTGGGCGCGGCGCTGATCACGCTGCCGCTGTGGAGCACCTTCGCCGCGCGCCGCATTCTCGGGCTGCCGTGGAGCGTGACTCCCTGCGCCGTCGTGCCGCTCGGCTGGCCGACGGGGCGCTACGGACCGACGACGCGCCGGCCGGTCGGAGAAGTCGTCTCACTGGACCGCTACGGGAACCGCCCCTGGCAACGAGTCACGCGGGCGGAGTAGAGTCACTGCCATGTCGGACACCGTCGAAGGCGAGCTTCCGGCCGCGCACCCGCAGTCCACCTCGGGCGTGAAAGCCGCGCTCGTGGCCCTGTACAACTGGAACTACGAGAGCGAGATCGATCAGCTGCGCACGCTCTACGCGAACGCCCTGGACCGCCAGTGGATCGCGCTGCGGGACCTGGATTGGGACACCGAGATCGACCGCGCCGCGTTCTCGCGCACGTTCTCGCTGGCGGGCATTCCGATTCAGGAGACTCAGTTCTGGCAGGACCTCGGCGAGGACATGCGCTGGGAAGTGTCTCGCCGCAGCGCCGCGTTCATGCTCTCGAACTTCCTGCACGGCGAGCAGGGTGCGCTGATGGTCGCGGCGCAGCTCGTGAACGCCGTGCCCCACATGGACGGCAAGTTCTATGCGGCGACGCAGACGCTCGACGAGGCGCGCCACGTCGAAGTCTTCGCCGCGTACATCCGCAAGCTCGACGAGGTCTATCCGATCGCGCCCGGGCTGAAGCAGCTGCTCGACAACGTGCTCTCGGCCGAGGACTGGAAGAAGAAGGCGGTCGGCATGCAGGTCGTCGCCGAGGGGCTCGCGCTCTACTCGTTCCGCGACATGCGGAACCAGACCGAGGAGCCGCTGCTCGAGAAGCTGCTCACCTATGTGTCTCGCGACGAAGCCCGCCACACCGGCTACGGCGTGAAGTATCTCTCTGCGGTCGTGCCGAGCCTCGACGCGCGCGAGCGCGCCGAGCTCGAGGACTTCGCCTTCGAGAGCGCGCGGCTGCTGATCGACTCGCGCGTCGGGAACTCGATCCGCCAGACGGTGTTCAAGCTCTGGGAGAGCGCGGGCATCGACATGCAGCGGGCGTTCGGCTCGATCATGAAGGACCGCGAGCGGATCGCCGCGAACATGCAGCGCGGCGGCGGGCGCATGGGCCCGATCCGCGGCTTCGTGATTCCAACCCTGAACTCGATCGGCCTGTTCAGCGAGCGGATCCGCGGTCACTTCGACGAGATGTTCGAAGCCAACGTGGGCCGCGGCGTCGCGCGCGCGACCGGCGACGTCCCGGATCTTCCGGAGGACCTCGAGGCCTGGGTCGACGAGGGCTACGAGGACGTCTAGGGCGCCGGCTCGTCCGCGTCGCGCGAGAAGTGAGTCGCCGCGCGCCATCCGGCGGTCTCGAACTGCGCGCCGGCCGCGTCGAGCAAGATGCCCTGCGCCCCGGGAAGTGACTCGACCAGCGCGATCCCCTCGCGCTCGCCCAGGATGAGCAGGGCCTTGGACAGCGCCTCGGCCCGCGCGCCGTTCGCGGCGAGCGCCGCAGCGACGAGAGCGCGCTCGAGCGGGCGACCGGTCCTCGGGTCGATCACGTGGCCGTAGCGGTGGCCGCCGATCTCCACGAACTGGCCGAGGCTGCCCGATACGGAGAGTGACTCGTCGCGCAGCTCGAGGCTGCCCGCGACGCCGCCGGCCGGACCGGCCAGCGCGATGCCCCAGCCGTCCCGCCCCGGAGCCGCGCCGATCGCCGCGATGCTGCTCTCGCCGAACGAGAGCAGCGCTCGAGTGACGCCCGCGGCGCGAAACGACTCACAGACCCGGTCGAGCGCCCAGCCCTTCGCGACGCCGCCGAAATCGAGCGCGGCGCCGGCTTCGCGCAGCTCGACGCTTCCGGCGGCGGGGGGGGCGGGCCCCCGCCCCCCCGCCCCCCCCCCCCCCCGCCCCCCCCCCCACCCCACGCGACGGGGGCCGGCGGGGGGTGCCGCCCCGCGCCCGAGGGCGCCCCCCCGGCC
>JBIOJK010000038.1:0-27653 GCA_044450765.1 Myxococcota bacterium
GGAGCCGCTGAACCGCGCGCTCGCCGACCTGGACGCCTGGATCAGCGGCCTGCGACCCGAGCAGAGCGTGACTCGCGCGGCCGTCGCGCCGGTCGAGGTCGACGACGTCCACGAAGGACGCATCAAGCTGAACCCGCTCGCGACCTGGACCAAGGACGACGTCTGGGCATACGTGAACAAGCACGCCGTTCCGGTCAACGCGCTGCACGCGAAGGGCTACCCGTCCGTCGGCTGCACGCCGTGCTCGCGCGCGATCCGCGAGGGCGAGGACGAGCGCGCCGGCCGCTGGTGGTGGGAGCGACCCGAGAACCGGGAGTGCGGCATCCACACCGGCTACGAAGAGGAAGGCTCGGGAATCTGACGATACGCCCCGCGTGGGCGACGTTGACGGGCTTCGCGAGGCGCGCTTCTCTCCGCGCGTGAGAGAGTGGGCGCCGTGCCGCAGGGGATTGCGGGCGGCAATCTCGCTGGTCGTGATTCTCGCGGTCACCGGCTCCGCCGCGGTCGCGCGCGCTGCGGCCGACCCGAAGGAGACCTGCCGCCGCCGGCAGCTCGCCGCCGGGGACCGGCTCTACCGCACCAGTCACGCCTGCTGGGCCAAGGCGTTCGGCAAGGCCAGCTTCGATCTCGCGGGCTGTCTCTCGAGCGTCGAGAGCCGCTTCAGCGCCACGTACGCCGCCGCGGCGGCGAGCGCGCTGAAGAGCGGGAGTCAGTGCAGCCTGCGCATGCCCGACGGCGCGCTGCTGTCGATCGCCGTGGGCGACGTCGATCCGCTGGTCTTCGCGATCGCCGGCAACGTCGACTACGGCAATCCGACGGACCTGAAGCTGCGCTCCAAGGTGATCGGCGCGACCGCCGGCTTCGCGAAGCGGGCCTTCGACGCGGAGCTCGCGTTCGCGAAGGACGGCGACGGCACGCGGCGCGACGCGCGTTTCGCCGGGGCACTGGCGAAGCTCGGCAAGGCCCTCGCCGGCACGCAGGCTTCCGGGCTGAAGCACGGGATCGCCTACGACGGGCCCGACGCGGCGACGCTCGCCGACTCACTCGAGGCGAGCGCCGGGCTGTGGGAGCGACTCACCCGCGCGAGTCAAGGCTCGTTCGCGCTCTCCGGCACGGTCTTCGCGGCGGAGGCGTCGTTCGTCGACTCCGACGTGAACGACACGAACACGACGCCGGTCTTCAACGGCAGCTCTTTCGCCGCGCAGCTGCTGTCGGTGCCCTCCACGGTCGGCGGCTACGTCAACCTGCCGGGCGCGGGCCCGAACGGCAACTCGTTCCAGTCCGGCGACTCACTCGATCGCTACGAGGCCTTCCTGCGCGCGGGCCAGGTGGTGCTGCTCGTGCTCGGCGACGACCCGTCGCTGGTCGACCTCGACCTGCGGATCTCGGGCGGCTCGCTCTCCATGCCTCTGCGCTCCGAAGGCGTCGGCTCGATCGAGATGCTGACCATTCCGGCGGACGGCGACTACTTCATCGACGTCTACCCGTTCTCGGGCTGCAACTGCGGCTCGACTTACACCCTGTCCGTCGGACAGACCGTGCCGGCGGAGGCGAGGCGCGCGGAGCGCACGGACGTCGAGTTCGTCCCCGGCGAGCTGATCGTGAAGCTGCGCGACCCGTCCGCCCAGCCGGAGGCGGCGGGCGCGAGCGCCGCGCGCGTCGCGAAGCCCCATCTGCCGCCCGGGCTCGGCCTGGTGCAAGTCGCCGGTGACACGTCGCGCGAGATGTTGGTGCGACTTCCGGTCGGCGCGGCCCGCGCCGCCATGTTCCAGGCGCTGGGCGTGGCGAGCGCTCCTCAGATGATGAGCGCGCTGGGCGTCGCGAGCGACGAGGAGGCGCGCGAAGAGACGATCCTCGCGCTGAAGACACTGCGCGCGCGGCCGGAGATCGAGTCGGTCGAGCTCAACACGATCCTGCGGGCGAGCCTGGTGCCCGACGACCTCTACTACCATCTGCAGTGGGACTTCCCGCTGATTCGGCTGCCGCAGGCGTGGGACATCGAGACCGGCGACCCGAACGTCGTCGTCGCGGTCGTCGACACGGGCGTGCTGCTCAACCATCCCGATCTCCAGGGCAAGCTGGTCGCCGGCTACGACTTCATCAGCGACGGCGGGCGCGCGCGCGACGGCGACGGCATCGACCCGGATCCGAACGACCCCGGTGATCGCGGCACCGGCGCCGGAGCCAGCTCGTTCCACGGCACTCACGTCGCGGGCACGATCGCCGCCGCGACCAACAACGGAATCGGCGTCGCGGGCATCGCGTGGGGCTCCAAGGTCATGCCGGTGCGCGTGCTCGGCGTGAACGGCGGGACGCTCTACGACGTCCTGCAGGGCGTGCGCTACGCGGCGGGCCTGGCGAATGACTCGGGCACGGTGCCTCCGAAGCCGGCGGACATCATCAATCTCTCACTCGGTGGCGGCGGCTTCAGTCAGAGCGGCCAGGACGTCTTCACGCAGGTGCACGACGCCGGAGTCATCGTCGTCGCGGCCGCGGGCAATGACGCGACCAGCGCGCCGTCGTATCCCGCGGCGTACGACGGCGTGGTCTCCGTCGCGGCCGTCGACTTGAACGGCAGCCCGGCGACGTACTCGAACTTCGGCCCGACCATCGACGTGACCGCGCCCGGGGGCGACACGTCGGTGGATCGCAACGCCGACGGCTTCGCCGACGGCATCTTGTCCACGCTGGCCGACGACTCGGTCTCGCCGCTCAAGTTCGGCTACGCCTTCTACCAGGGCACCTCCATGGCCACGCCGCACGTCGCGGGTGTCTTCGCGCTGATGCGCTCGGTCGACCCGACCCTCTCGCCCGACCAGATCGACGCGCTCTTGGCTGCGGGCAAGCTCACCCAGGATCTGCGCACCCCCGGCCGCGACGACCTGACCGGCTGGGGACTCATCGACGCGCGCGCGTCGGTGATCGCGGCGGGCGCGCCCGACACGGGACCCGCGGCGCCGCTCAGTGTGACTCCCTCCGGACTCAACCTCGGCCTCGCGCTCGACTCACTCGACTTCACGGTGTCGAACGCCGGCAGCGACCCGATCACCGTGACTTCGGTGGCGGTGACGTTCTCGGATCCGAACTCGCCGGTCTGGCTGACGGTCGCCCCGCTGGACGCCGACCCCGTCACCGGGCTCGGCAGCTACCGCGCGACGGCGGTCGACCGGGTGACGCTCGCCAACGGCAGCTACTCCGCGACGATCGACATCGCGTCGAGCGCGGGCGCCGCCCACATCCCGGTCGTGATGCGCGTGGGCGGCCCGACGACCTCGGACACCGGCTTCCAGTACGTGCTGATCGTCGACGCGCAGTCACTCATCCCGATCGAGGAATTCCCGGTGGCGGCGACGAACGGCAGCTACGCCTACGCGTTCTCCGACATCCCGCAGGGCGACTATCTGATCATCTCGGGCAGCGATCTCGACGACGACCTCACGATCTGCGACGGCGGCGAGGCCTGCGGCAGCTACCCGACCTTGGACCTGCCGGCGCCGCTGACGCTCGATCACGACACGACCGGGATCGACTTCGGCGTCGCGTTCAGACAGTCGATCCGCACCGGCACGAGCATCGCGACGCCGATCCCGGCAGCCGGCTTGCGGCGCCGCGCGCGCTAGCCGCTGTCGCCGAGCGAGATCAGCACGTCGTCGCCGTCGATCCGCACCGCGAAGCGGCGCAGGTCTTCCGTCACGATCCCGCCCTTGGCGGCGCCGGTGCGCACGTCGAAGCAGCCGCCGTGGAGCGGACACTCGAGCTCGCCGCCGATCAGCGCGCCCTCCGAGAGACTCGCGTAGGCGTGCGTGCAGACGTCGTCGATGGCGAAGAACTCGCCGCCGAGGTTCACGAGCGCGATCTCGATCCGGTCGACGACTACGCGCCGGACACCGCCCGGTGTCAGCTCCGAAACGGCCGCGACTCGCTGCCAGCGCAAGCTCAGCTCGGGCGCGCGAGCTCGGCGTGGCGCGGACAGCTCAGCAGGTGGTCGTTCACCATGCCGACCGCCTGCATGTACGCGTAGCAGATCGTCGAGCCGACGAACTTGAAGCCGCGCGCTACGAGGTCCTTCGAGAGCGAGTCCGACTCGGGCGTGCTCGCCGGCACGTCGGCCAGCCGGCGGAAGCGGTTCTGCCGCGGTGCGCCGCCGACGAAACGCCACAGGTAGCGGTCGAAGCTCCCGTGCTCGTCCGCGATGGCGAGGAAGGCGCGCGCGTTCGCGACCGCCGCGGCGACCTTCTGGCGATTGCGAACGATGCCCGGGTCCGCGAGCAGCTTGCCCTGTCGCTTTTCGGTGTAGCGCGCGACGCGCGCGGGATCGAAGCGATCGAAGGCGCGCCGGTAGCTCTCCCGCTTGCGCAGGATCGTGAGCCACGACAGTCCCGCTTGGGCGCCCTCGAGGATCAGCATCTCGAACAGGTGGCGATCGTCGTGCGCCGGGACTCCCCACTCCCGGTCGTGGTACGCGTGGTAGAGCGGATCCTTCTCGGCCCACGGACAGCGCGCACTCACTTCGCGAATTCCTCGAACAGCGCGCCGCAATCGACGCGCGCGCCGATGTGCGAGAGCAGCAAGTAAGTCCCCGCGAGCTTGCGGTGCAGGAAGATCAGCTCCGTCGACGGCGCGTGCAGACCGCGGCGCGTGTACGCGTCGACGCCGAGCTCGCGGACCTCGCGCGCCAGCTGCGCCGCGCCGAAATCGAAGGGGCCGGCGTGAGACAGCGGCTCGGCCACGCGCATCGAGAGCTGCGCGAAGGCCGCGCGCGCCTCCTCGCCCTCGTCGCCGCGCAAGAGCCCGAGCGCGCGGCCGCACTCCTCGACCTCGGCGCAGTCGCGCGCGATGGTGGCCGCGATCAGATCGCGGTAGTGATCGGTGAAGTGTCTCGAGAAGCTGCGCACCGAGCCGAAGTCGAGCAGCGCGACGCGCTCGTGCTTCGGCTCGTACAGATAGTTTCCGAAGTTCGGGTCGGTCTGCACGAAGCGGAACTCGAAGAGCTCGCGGAAGACCAGGCGCAGCAGCTTCGCGCCCACCGCGTCACGCAGGCGCTGCGGGTGCGCGGGCGAGCGCAGGTCCTCGATCGGCAGCGCGCGCACGCGGTCGCTCGCCAGCACGCGGTGCGTCGAGAAGTCGGCGTGCGCGCGCGGAACGATCACGCCGGGGTCGTCGCCGACGAGCGCGCGGTATTGCTCCTGACTGCGCGCCTCGCGCGCGTAGTCGGCCTCGCGCCGCAGCTCCTGCTTCAAGTCCGGCAGCACCGAGTCGAGGTCGAGGCCGGCGGGCACCAGCCGCAGCGCGCGCAGCAGCAGCGCGAGGTTGTCGACGTCGCCGTCGATGCTGCGCTCGACCCCCGGGTACTGGAGCTTCAGCGCCAGGTCGCGGCCGTCGCGCGCCTGCGCGGCGTGCACCTGGCCGATGGAGGCCGCCGCGAGCGGCTCGAAGTCGAACTCGGCGAAGCGCTGCTTCCAGTCGCGCCCCAGCTCGTGAGTCAGGACCTGGCGAACCTGCGCCTCGGGCATGAAGTGCGCATGACTCTGCAGTCCGGCGAGTGTCTCGCGCAGGACCGGCGAGAGCAAATCGTCGCCCTGCAGCGACAGCAGCTGCCCGAGCTTCATCGCCGCGCCGCGCAGATCCGCCAGCGTGTCCGCCAGCCGCCGCGCGCTCGCGCGGTTCAGCAAGACCGACGCGTCCTTCTCTCCGCCGCCGGCGACGCGGCGCAGCGCCTCGAGCGCCGACTCACCCGCGATCGCGGCGAGCAGCCCGGCGACGCGCGCGATCCGCTCGCCGCGTCCCTCGGGAACGCGAGTCGTTCGCTGGGCAGGTCCGCGCGCGCGCTCGTCCATCAGACGCGATGGTACCTGATGGCTCTGCGCCTGCCGCAATCGCCGCAGGCGCGCGCAGTGAGGCGAAGCCGAGCGAAGTGGATCTGAAGTAGGTCTGACTACCGCCCGCGGAAGACCGGGGCCCGCTTCTCGAGCAGCGCGGCGACGCCTTCCTTCGAGTCTTCCGTCTCGAGCGTGCGCGACTGCGCGTGCGCCTCGGCGCGCGCAGCGGAGACCGGATCCCAGTCGACGTTCTGGTACAGGGAGCGCTTGGTCCAGCGCACCGCGATCGGCGCGCAGCTGGCGATCTCGCGCGCGAGCTCGAGTGAGCGCGGCAGCACCTGGTCCTCGGCGACCGCGTAGTTCGCCAGGCCGAGCTCCGCCGCTTCCGCACCCGACACCAGGCGGCCGGTGAACAAGAGCTCCGCCGCGCGCGGGATGCCGACGAAGCGGGGCATGAAGTAGGTCGTGGCCATTCCGGGGTGCAGGCCGAGCTTGGTGAAGTTCGCCCCGTACTTCGCGTCGCGGTTCGCCACGCGGATGTCGCAGACCAGCGCGAGCCCGAAGCCGCCGCCGATCGCGTGGCCGTTCAGCGCGCCGATCACCGGAACCTCGACCTCGAGCAGCGACAGGAACGGGCTGTACATCGCGAAGCTGCGCTCGTTCGGCAGCAGCCGCCGCTCGCCGCCGCCGCGCTGGATCTGCGACTTGAAGTCCGCGCCCGCGCAGAAGCTCTTGCCGCGGCCAGTCACGATCAGACAGCGCAGCTCGGCGTCCTCGCGTGCGCGCGCCACGGCGGCGCGCAGCCCCTCGAGCACGTCCTCGGTCATGCTGTTGCGGTTCTCGGGGCGGTTCAGCGTGAGCGTGCCGATGTGATCCTTCGCCTCGTACAGAACGGCGGGCTCGCTCATTTCCGCGCGCTCCCCAGCTCGCTCGCCAGGAACGCCAGCGTGCGCTCCTCGGCGCCCTCCTCGACCGCGGTCACCGCCGCGCTGAAGTCAGTGACTCCAATCTCGCGCAGCCGCGCGAGATCGCGCCGCAGCTGGGCCTCGTCGCCGGCGAGCGCGACGTCGGCGGGGCCGGCCGCTCCCTCGCGGTCGAGCATCGCGCGGTACGACGGGAGCTGGCCGTAGATGACCAGCGCCTTGCCGATCTTCTCGCGCGCCTCCGCCGGCTTCGCGGTCACGATCACGGGGAAGCCCGCGACGATGCGGGGCTCGGGGCGACCCGCGGCCTTCGCCGCCTCGCGCAAGGTCGGGATGATGTGCGCGGCGAGCGTCTTCGGACCGGTCATCCAGGTGATCGTGCCGTCGGCGAGCTCGCCGGTGAGCCGCAGCATCGTCGGGCCGAGCGCCGCGACCAGGAGCGGCACGCGCGTCGCGCCGGGCACCGCGAGCTGCGCCGCGACCCGGTACTGCTCGCCCTGAAACTGCACGCCTTCGCCCCGCAGCAGCGGCCCGAGCACCTTGAGATACTCGCGCATGTGCTTCGCAGGCTTGTCGTACGAGAAGCCGAGCATGGTCTCGATCACGATCTTGTGCGAGAGGCCGATCCCGAGCGCGAAGCGACCGCGCGACGCCGCCTGCGTGGTGAGCGCCTGCTGCGCGATCGCGACCGGGTGGCGCGGGTAAGTCGGCACGACCGCGGTGCCGAGCTCGATCTTCTTGGTCTCGCGCCCGACGATGCCGAGGGCGTTGATCGCGTCGAGCCCGAAGATGTTCGCCATCCAGACGTTCGGGAAGCCCGCTGACTCGTAGCGCTTCGCGGCGGCGACCAGCGCGTCGATTCCGTCGTCCGGTCCCTGGCTCGCTCCGATCATCGGCCCGATGCGCATGGCTGCCCTCCTGCGTCGATTGCGGTCGCGCCGATCTTATCCGATGCGCGCGCGCTGCCGGCTTCTGAGCCCGGCAGGTTAGTATCCCTTGAATACTTCACGAAGTTCTGACATTGTCTTCGGTGAAGTATGCCTGCGTCCACTCCTCCTCGCTCCCGACGGGTACGACCGCGCCGCGAATCCGCGCTGCGCGTGGCGGCCGACGGGCTCGCTGCGGCAGGCCCGGTCTTCGACCCCGTTCACCGCAGCCTCGACCTGATCGGCGACCGCTGGACGCTCGTGCTGGTGCGCCATCTGCTCGCGAAGCCGCGCGGCTTCCAGGAGCTGCGCAGCCGGACCGGGATCGCGCCGCGCATCCTGTCCGCACGCCTGCGCCAGATGGTGGACCACGGCCTGGTGGAGCCCGTGCCCGAAGGCGGCCGCTCGCTCTACGGTCTGTCCGGGCTCGGCCGCACGCTCGAGCCGATCGTGCGCGAGATCGCGCTCTGGTGGGTCCGCCACTTCATGCGCGAGGCGGGCCCCTTCAAGGAGACGACCCCCGCCTCCGTCGTCGAGGCGCTCCCCTTCCTGCTGCGCGGCGAGCGCGCCGCGGGCGTGCGCGTGACTTACGAGCTGCGACTCACTGGCAAGGGCGGCGGCGTCTGGACGGTCGACATCGACGACGGTGACTGCCGCGTGCGCGAGGGCTTCGCCGAGCGCGCGGACGTCCGCTACACGGCGGACGCGAGAGACTGGACCCTGCTCGCGATCGGACTCATGGACGACCGCGACGCAGTGGACGAGGGGAAGCTCCAGAAGGACGGCCGCGGCGGCTCGATCGCCTGGTACTTCCATCAGCCGTATTCGCCGAAGAGGAAAGAGCGAGGAGACGCGAAATGATCTCATTCGGACCGACGGAGGAGCAGGAGCTCGTCCAGCAGACCGTGCACGAGTTCGCGCAGAGCGAGATGCGCGAGCGCGCGCGGCCGTGCGACGAGAAGCGCGAGCTGCCCGACGAGTTCCTGCAGAAGAGCTGGGAGCTCGGCCTGGTCGCCGGCGCGATTCCCGACGCATATGGCGGCGGTGGCGTCGGCCGCTCACCCGTGACGAACGCGCTGGTACTCGAGGAGCTCGCCTGGGGCGACGTGCCGCTCGCGGCGGCCGCGATGACTCCCGCGCTGTTCGTCCAGCCGCTGCTCGACTTCGGCACGGACGAGCAGAAGAAGGCGCTCTTGCCGCTCTTCGCGGGCTCGCGCTTCCACGCGGCGTCGCTCGCGATCCTGGAGCCGACCTTCAGCTTCGAGGTCTCGAGCTTGCGCACCGTGGCGGAGCCGAAGGGCTCGGGCTTCTCGCTCTCGGGCAAGAAGCGGCTGGTGCCGCTGGCGTCGAGCGCGAGTCACTTGCTGGTCGTGGCGCGCGGCGCGCGCGACGGCGTGGCAGGGCTCGAGGCGTTCATCGTGCCGCGCGGTGCGAAGGGACTCACGATCGCGCCGGAGCCCGAGCGCACGCTCGGCTTCCAGTGCCTGCCCCGTTTCAGTGTCGAGCTGGAGCGCGTCGAAGTCCCCGCGGAAGCGCGCCTCGGCGGCGACCGCGGCATCGACGGCGCGCGGCTGCTCGCCATGCTGCGCACGGCGAGCGCGGCGCTCGGCCTCGGCCTGGCGCGCGGCGTGTACGAGCTCGCCCTGCCCTACGCCAAGGAACGCATCGCGTTCGGCCAGCCGATCGCGCAGAAGCAGGCGATCGCCTTCATGCTGGCCGAGATGCAGGTCGAGGTGAACTCGATCCGACACCTGGTCTGGAAGGCGGCCAGCCTGCTGGAGCACGGCGTCGACGCGAGTCGCGCCGCCACCCTGGCGCTCACTTACGCCAACCGCGAAGTCATGAAGATCGCCGACAACGGCCTGCAGATCTTCGGCGGCCACGGGTACATCCGCGAGTATCCGGTCGAGATGTGGTACCGCAACGCGCGCGCTCTCACGGTCACCGAGAGCGTGTCCGCCCTCTGATTCCAAGGAGTCATTCGACATGATCGACTTCACACTCTCCGAGAAAGACCAGAAGATCCTCGCCGCCGTCAAGGAAGAGGCGCTGGTCTGCCGCAAGTACGCGCGCCACTTCGACGACCACGAAGAGGAGTTCGCGCCGGCCGAGCTGCCGGAGGCCAAGGACTTCAAGAACCCGTTCGCCCTGCTCGCGAAACGCGACGAGCTCGACTCGTCGATGGGCGTGATGAGCATGTTGGTCACCGCGGGGCAGACCTGGGGCGACTACACCGTGCGCATGCGGCGCGGCACCGGCGGCCTGGGCAACGCGGCGCTGCGCGCGTCGGGCACGCCCGAGCAGCAGAGCCGTTGGGGCTCGAAGACGCTCGCAATGGCGATCACCGAGCCGGGCTGCGGAAGTGACTCGAAGGCGGTGCAGACCACCGCCGCGCTGGACGGCGACGAGTGGGTCGTGAACGGCGAGAAGATCTTCGTCACCACCGGCTGCCGGGCCGAAGGCGTCGTCGTCTGGGCGACGATCAGCAAGGCGGCGGGACGCGCCGGCATCAAGAGCTTCATCGTGATGAAGGGCACGCCGGGCTTCGAAGTGACTCACAAGGAGAAGAAGCTCGGCATCCGCG
Organism: Myxococcota bacterium; assembly: GCA_044450765.1. Taxonomy (GTDB): domain Bacteria; phylum Myxococcota_A; class UBA9160; order SZUA-336; family SZUA-336; genus VGRW01. Next base: position 10,253 of record JBIOJK010000038.1, read on the forward strand.
CCGACGACACCGCGGCCTACGTGTTCCGCGACTGCCGCATTCCGCGCGATCACCTGCTCGGCGGCGACGAATCGATCCCGAAGGAAGGCGCCGGCGGATTCAAGGGCGTCATGAAGACCTTCAACATGACTCGCCCCGCGGTGGCGGCGATCGGCCTCGGCATCGCGCAGGCGGCGCTCGACTTCACGCGCGACGCGCTCGCGGGCGAAGGCGTCGACGTCGACTGGAACGCCGGCACGCACGCGCGCTCGGCCGCACAGCAGGAGCTCGTCGAGATCGAGGCCGACATCGAGACCGCCATGCTCGGCGTGCTGCACGCCACCTGGCTGTCGGGTGAGTCGAAGCCGAACAACCTCGAGGCGTCGATCGCGAAGGCCAAGGGCGGCGAGATCGCGCGCACGGCCACGCAGCGCTGCATCGCGCTGCTCGGCTCGCTGGGCATCTCGCTTGACTACCTGCTCGAGAAGTGGTTCCGCGACTGTCGCATCACCGACATCTACGAAGGCACCGGTCAGATCCAGCGCCTGATCATCGCGCGCGACATCCTGGGTTACTCGGCAGCCGAGCTGTCGTAGCGAACAGACCGGCCCCGAGTGAGGCGCCGCCCTTCGGAGGCAGCCCGTTGGCCAGCGTTGCGTGAGCGAACGGGAGGTTTGCTTGCGCAGGAGCAGCGAGTTCAGAATGGCGGCTTGACGCCCTCGAGCGTGCCCCAGCCCCGGCGAACCGGGGGGTACAACCAACCGGTGGACGATCGCTCGCTGCTCTCGTGCCCGGACTGCGACTTGGTGCAGAGGCTGCCCGACCTGGCCGAGGGGGCGTCGGCGCGTTGCCCGCGTTGCAACCTGGAGCTCGCCCGGCACCGCGTGGGCTCACTCGAGCGCACGCTGGCGCTCGGGGTCGCGGCCGCGGTTCTGTTCGTGCTGGCGAACACCTTCCCGATGCTCGGCCTCTCGGTGCTCGGGCGCTCGGCGGAGACGACGGTGATCGGCGGAGCGCAGCAGCTCTGGAGCGACGGGCGCGAGATCGTCGCGGTCCTGGTGCTGTTCACGGTGGTGATCGCGCCGGCGCTTCAGATCGCCTTCGTCCTCGCGATTGCGCTCGCAGGTCTGCGCTCTCGCGTGCCGCGCTGGGCGGGAACGCTGCTTCGCCACCACCACATCACGGAGACGTGGAGCATGATCGAGGTCATGTTGCTCGGCGTGCTGGTCGCGCTGATCAAGATCGCCGAGCTCGCCAGCGTCATCCCGGGCACGGCGCTCTACGCGCTCGGCGCGCTGGCCTTCGTTCTGGCCGCGGTGCAGGCCGCGTTCGATCCGCGCGAGATCTGGGAGCGCGTCACTTGGGCGGATCAGGAGTGACCGCGGTCGGCGCATCGGCGCTGCAGCTCGGGCTGCAGAGCTGTGAGAGCTGCGGACTTCTGTCACGACCGGCGGAGGGCGCGGCTGACGGACGCTGCCCGCGCTGCGACGATCACATCTCTTTCCGCGCGCACGCGAGCCTGCAGCGCTCGTGGGCGTTCCTGATCGGCGCGGCCATCTGCTACGTGCCCGCGAACACGCTGCCCGTGCTCGCGACGCAGACCGCGACGGGCACCGACTACGACACGATCCTCCAGGGGGTCGCACTGCTCTGGTCGCCGACCGGCTGGCCGCTCTCGATCATCGTGCTCGTGGCAAGCATCATGATTCCGAGCGCGAAGATCCTCTCGCTGGGCTATTTGCTCATCTCGGTGCAGCGCGGTGCGACCGGCGGCAGAGAGCAGCGCGTGCGCTTGTACCGCATCGTCGAGTTCGTCGGGCGCTGGTCGATGGTCGACGTCTTCGTCGACACGTTCACCGCGGCGCTGGTGCAGCTCCAGCCGCTGATGTCGGTCGAACCGGGGCCGGGGCTGTTCTTCTTCGCGGCGGTGGTCGTGTTGACCATGCTCGCGGCGGAATCCTTCGACCCGCGTCTGATCTGGGACGCGGCGTCACCGAGCGGAGTCGCGAGTGTCTGATCGAGTGCCGGAGTCACGAAACATCCCGAAGCGGAAGACACGCCTCTCGCTCGTGTGGGTGGTGCCGATCATCGCCGCGCTGGTCGGAGCTTGGGTCACGGTCGCGCGCATCCTCAGCGAGGGCCCGAAGATCGAGATCGTCTTGAAGACGGCCGAGGGGCTCGAGGCCGGCAAGACCAAGCTCCGCTACAACGGCGTCGACGTGGGCGAGGTGACCGCGATCCGTCTGTCCGACGACCACGCGAGAGTCATCGCCACCGCGCAGATGGCGCCCCACACGGAGGGCTTCCTCCTCGAGGACACGCATCTCTGGGTGGTGCGGCCGCGCATCTCGGGCGCGAGCGTGAGTGGCCTCGGCACCTTGATCTCGGGTGCGTACATCGGCATGGAGATCGGGCAATCGAAAGAGACGCGCCGGGAGTTCCAGGCGCTCGACGAGCCGCCGGTGATCGCAAGCGACCTGCCCGGGCGCTACTTCGAGCTCGAGTCGCCCGACCTCGGCTCGCTCGAGAGCGGCACGCCCATCTTCTTCCGCCGTCTGCAGGTGGGACAGGTCGCGGCGTACCAGCTCTCGAAGGACGGTCAGTCGTTCGCGATCAAGGTCTTCGTGAACGCCCCATACGACCAGTACGTGACTGAGAACACGCGCTTCTGGCACGCGGGGGGAGTGGACGTGTCACTCTCGGCGAACGGGCTCAGCGTGCAAACGCAGTCGTTCTTGTCGATTCTGATCGGCGGCATCGCCTTCGAGACCCCGGCGATAGGCCCGGTGCTCCCGGCCGCCGATGCGGGCACGCACTTCGATCTCTTCTCGAATCGGGCCAACGCCTTCAAGCCGGCGGCCCACAATCCGCAGACCTACGTCCTGATTTTCCGGGAGTCGGTGCGCGGGCTCGAGGTGGGCGCGCCCGTGGAGTTTCGCGGCATTCCGATTGGCGAGGTCACGAACGTCGCGGCCCGCGTCGACGCGCGGACGCAGTCTTTCCTCACACCGGTGACGGTGCGGCTCGATCCGCAGCGCCTCGGTGTAGAGGTGAGCGGACTGGGCACGGGCCAGGACTTCGAAACGGCGCGGCGCGCGCTGATCGACAGCATGGTGGCGCACGGCGTGCGGGCACAGCTGCAGAGCGGGAGTTTGCTCACCGGCTCGCGCCTCATCTCGTTCGACTTCTACGCGAACGCTCCGCCCGCGCACGTGGATTGGTCGGGGACCCCGCCGGAGCTGCCGACGATCCCCGGCCAGCTCGAGGCGATCGAGACACAGATCGCGAGCATCATCCGGAAGCTCGACGCGGTGCCGATCAAGGGCGTCGTCGACGATCTGCGCAAGGCCATCGTCCAGGCCGACGGCACGCTCGCCTCCGCGCAAGGTGCGATCGACAACGCAGGGAACCTGGTGGCGCCGAGCTCGCCGCTCAGCGCGCAGATGGAGAGCACCATGCAAGAGCTCAGTCGCGCCGCACAGTCGTTGCGCGTCCTCGCCGACTATCTCGAACGTCATCCCGAAGCTCTGATTCGCGGGAAGCCTGGAGAAGGAAAGTGAACGCCCACCGAATCGCAATTCGACTTTCGGCCGCGTTCGCCACGGCGCTCACCTGCGCGTGCGCGTCGCCGATGTCGAGCTTCTACACGCTGGACTCGACCGCGACCCCCGACGGCGGGCCACCGACTCAGTACGCCGTCGTGATCGGGACGGTCACGATTCCCGCGTCCGTCTCGCACCCGCAGTTCACCTTGCAGCTCTCGGCGAACCAGGTCGAGATCAACGAGTACCACCGCTGGGCCGCGCCGCTCGACGAAGCGATCGGGCGCGTCGTCGCTCGCGACCTCGCCGCGCTGCTCGGCACGCCGAACGTCGCCTCCGGATCCGTCGGGAATTTCACCCCCGCGTATCGCGTGACGATCGACGTGCAGCGCTTCCAGTCGACGCTCGGCAGCTCGGCGCTCGTCGACGCGCTGTGGACCGTGAGCAAGACGGGCGGCGGCCCGCCGCGCTCGGGGCGCAGCATCGAGCAGGAGGCGGTCTCGGGCCCGGCCTACGACGCGCTCGCGGCCGCGCACAGCCGCGCGCTCGCGAAGCTGAGCGCGGACATCGCGACCGCGATCCGCGCCGAGGCCAGCGGCAGCTAGCCCGAGGCGCGCGCAGCCCGCGCGCCCGCGAACTCGGGGCGCTCGGAGAGGCGCGAGCCGGGGGTGAACGCCTCGCGGAACGACGGCCGCGCACGCACGCGCGCGAGCCAGTCACTGAAGCGTGGCCGACCCGCCCAGAGCTCCGCCATGCCGAGGTCGTCCGTGCGGTCGAGCAGCGGCGCGACGCAGCACTCGGCCAAGGTGTATGACTCGCCCAGGATGAACGGGCCGCGCGCGAGCGCGGCGTCGATGCGCTGAACCGTTTGCTGCAGCTGCTCGCGCGAGCTCGCGACTTCCTCGTCGCTGAAGCCGCGGCCCGCGTTCATCTTGCGGTAGAAGCCCTTCCGGATCGGGCGCCGGTCGCCGGCCGCGTCGAACTCGCTCTCGCTCTGCAGCGCGCGCAGCACCGGCAGGAACGTGGTCTGGAACGAGGGCACACGGACCGCGGCCGTCGGCACCTCCTCGAAGTAGCGCAGCCAGGCGCGCATGCGCGCGCGCCCGAGCGCGGTCGGCGGGGACAGCGGCGGCTGGGGCGCGACTTCGTCGAGATACTCCATGATGCACGACGAGTCCGTCACGACCTGGCCGTCGTGCACGAGCGTCGGCACGACGCCGTTCGGGTTCAGATTCAGATACTCGGGTGCGAGCTGCTCCTGCCGCGCGAAGCTGATCTCGCGCGACACCCACGCGAGGCCCTTCTCCGCGAGCGCGATCCGCACCTTCTGACTGCACGTCGAGTACGGCGAGTGATACAGCTCGAATCCCATGGACGACCTCCTGCGACCCTCCCCCTCATTCTATCCGCTCGAGCGCAGCGCCCAGCCGAGCCACAAGAGGCCGCTCGCCGCGATCCAGCTCCCCGCGACGCGCAGCGCGATGCGGGGCCAGTCCGCGCGGATCGCGACGGCGAGGCCGGACGCGAGCGCGGAGAGCGCGAACACCGCGGCAGCGAGTCCGACGAGCGCGCCCAGCGACGACGCCGACCAGCCGAGACCCGCGCCGTTCAGGAAGCCATGGGCGAGGCCCACGCACGCGGCGAGGGCGGTGACTCCGCGCGCCGAGAGCTTCGCGTCGAGCGCGAGCAATCCTCCGAGCGCGAGCAGCCAGACGGCCGACACCAGCGCGTCGTCCCGAACAGCCGGCGCGCCCGAGCCGGCAAGCGACCCGACGAGCCAGGCGGACGGCAGCGCGAACATCGCCCTGCGCCCGTGCTCCGCCCCGCGCAGACCCGCGAGCAGCGCAACCGCGAGGGCAGACAGCAAGTCTCCCGGACTCGTCGCGAAGTGCGCGACACCGTCGTAGAGCGGGCCCATCCCGGTCGAGTTCAGATGCGCCTCGGCGACGGTGGGAAGCCCCGCGGCGATCGCGGCCGCGAGCGCGGCGCGCTTCGTCACGCGATCGCCTGCCAGAGAAAGAACACTCCGCCCGTTGCAACGCCGGCGCCGGCGACACGCAGCAGTGTTCGTCCCCACGCGAAGCGGTGAACCGTGCCGATCGCGATCCCGAGCGCGTGCAGGCAGCCGGTCGCGACCACGAAGCCGATGCTGTAGAGCAGCGCGCTCTGCCCGGGCGGCAGCTCCGCGCCGTGCGCGTGGCCGTGGAAGATCGCGAACACGCCCACGAGTGCGGCGGCGACCGGGAGCGGAGGGCGCACCTCGAACGTGACCGCGCCGCCGAGCATCAGCGCCGAAGCGGCGATCCCGCACTCGACTCCCGGCAGCGGCACGCCGAGGAGTCCGAGCATTCCACCCAGCGCCATCACCATCGGGAACGCGACGGGGAGCGCCCAGATGGCAGGAGCGCCGAGCTGGGCGCCCCACAGGCCGACGGCGACCATCGCCAGCACGTGGTCGGGGCCGCTGATCGGATGCATGAAGCCGGTCAGGAAGCCGACCGCTTGCCCCGTCTCTGTGTGTGCGGACGCGGGCGACGCGAGAAACAACACGAAGACACTCGTCGCCAGCAAGAGCGCCACGCGCTGGATCGTCCAGAACGCTCCGAGCGAGCCCACCGCGTAGCCGGGCAGCGCCTGCACCCAGCGCGGCCAGCTCACCTCGAGCGCGCGGAACGAGCGCTCGAGCGCGAGGATCAGCGCGACGAAGCCGAGCTGGCCGAGCTCGACGCCGACGTTGAAGCTGACGAGCGCGAGCGGCAGCTCACTGCGAGGCAGGCCCGCCTCGCTGAGCGCGCTCGCGAAGCCGAAGCCGTGCAGCAGGCCGAACGCGAACGCCACGACCCACGGGTGGCGGATCGTGAAGCTCGTCTCGCCGCGCCACACGCGCGCGATCTCCGGGCCCAGGAACAGGATGCTGAGCGCGATCGCCGCGTTCAGCGGCAGCAGCGGCAGGTTCGCGTAGCCGAGCGTCGCGATCGCCAGCGTGATGCTGTGCGCCAGCGTGAAGGCAGTCACCGTCTTCAAGAGCATCCAACGGTCCGCGACGATCAGCAAGAGGCCCAGCACGAACAACAGGTGATCGGCGCCGAACGAGATGTGCCGAACGCCCTGGACGACGTAGGTCTCGGCGACTTCTGATCGCGACTGTGACTCGGCGATCTCGACCCACGGCCGGGAGCCGCGCGCGATCGCCGTCCAGCTGCGCCCGTCGAGCATCTGCACGCGCACGAGCACGTCGGTGATCGTGAGCTGCAGACCGACGAACTCGATCCGCTTTCCAGCCAACCCGTTCGGTCCCGCGTCGATCGAGCGCCGCTCGACGCGCGAGTCGGACAGCTCCTCCGCGGTCGGAGCGGCCAGGTTCTTCGCGTCCTCGGGGAGCTTCAGCACGATCGGCAGGCGCATGCCGGCGAGAACCGGCGTGCGCCACAGCACGCTGAACCGTCCGGGCGCGGTCTCGTCGAGCTCGAGATACGCGGGGCGTGACTCGTGCGCATGCGCCGCGTGAGCCACGAACAGCGCGAGCAATACCGGGAGAACGCGACTCACGACGGCGGCACCGATTCCGCGGTCGCCGCCGGCATGGCAGGCGCGCCGGTCGGCGCCTCGGCGGGCGGCGCAGGCAGGAGCACCGTGTACTTCGCGCGCATCGCCTTGTAGGCCTCGTTGCGCGCCCGCTCCTTCTGCTCGCCGAGCCAGGCAGTCTTCACGTCGGACTCGACCTCCTCGAGCGCCGGCACGCGACCTGGAACGACGCTGTCGACGAACACCAGGTGCCAGCCGTAGCCCGACTCGACCGGGCCCTGCCACGAGCCCGGCGCGAGCTTCGCGACCGCCGTGGCGAACTGCGGCCCGAACTCCTTGGCCAGCTGCTCGGGGGTGCGATCCGCGTAGTAGTCCTGGAACATGAATGGATCGGCCAGCCCGACCGCGAGCTTCGTGTCCTGCGGCTGACCCGCGAGCTTCGCGAGCGCCGCCACTGCGTCGTCGTGCGCGCGCGCGCCGCGACGATCGGACCCGAAATACAGATGGCGGAAGCTGGCGCGGCCGGGCAGCTCGAACTTGTCGGTGTTCTTCTCGAACCACGCCCGCAGCTCGTCGGCCGTGGGCTCGTGCGCCGCCGCCACGTCCTCGGCGAGGAACCCCATCTTCTGAGCCATGCGGCGCTTCACGATGGTGTCGTCTTTGTCGAGCCCCATCGCGAGCGCCTCGCGGTACAGCACCTCTTCCTGGATCTTGTTCTCGACCAGCCGATCGAGCTCCGCGGCGGTCGGCGGACGCCGCCACTGTGACTCGAAGTAGAGATCGAGCTGCGTCAGGTCATCCAGCGTGAGCTGGATCTCGTGCGACGGCTCGAGGCCGCCCGCTCCGCGGCTCGCGAAGTGATAGAACGCGAACAGCGCCGCGCCGAGCAGCAGGAAGTGAAGCAGCGGCTCGCGCAAGAGGCGTCGCATGGAGTTCGGCTAGCGGATCGGGGCGAGCTCGCTCACCGCCGGAACGATCTGGTAGTTCGCGTAGCCGAACTCGTTGCCGCGCGCAGCGAGATACTTGTCGCCCAGCTTGTAGACCGCGATCTCGATCGGCGTGCCGCTGAGGTCGGTCACGATCTTCCCGTTCTGGATCCCGTAGGTGCGAGCGGTGCCGAGATAGCTGGCCTCGTAAGCGTCGCCGGTCAGGCTCTGCATCGCCGCGCCCTTTCGGACGTAGCGGACCTGGAACTGTCCCTGACTCGCGGGGAAGCTCTGGGTGACGTAGCCGGGCTCGGCGGGGACCAGCTTCGAGGGCGCGCCGCCCTTGCCCAGCGCACCGTAGACGATCATGTACTTCTCGCCGGTCACTTCATTCTGTAGCCAGACCGATTTCTCGACGATCAGCGCCTTGAGCTGAGCGTCGCGGAGCGCCACGGCGCCCTTCTTTTTCAGGTCGGCCACGGTGGTGCCCGGCTGCGCGCTCTTCAGCGCGTCGGCGCTCGGCGTGTACCAGATAGGCGAGCCCCAGGCGCGCTCCTGAATCGTCGCCGCCACGACGTCGTTTGGCGGCGCGATGCCGAGCTGATGCGCCTGGATCGTCGTCCAGCGCGGCGTCGGGATCTCGAGCACGCGCGCGTAGTAGAACGCGTGCACGCTCGCGTCGAACTCGGGATCGGTCCAGACCGTCTTGAGCTCCACGGCGCCGATCGAGTTGGTGTAAGTGGCGTTCTCGAGGTCCACCGTGCTGCCGATCGGCGGCACCGCGCCGCTCCACTTGTCGGGCTTGCGATCGCCCGCCCACACCACGTCGAACACTTTCTCGAAGCTCTGCCCGTTCTTCGCCCAGCCCTTCACGATCTGGATCCGGTCGAGATTCCCCGAGGTCGGATCCTTCGCCGCCCACACGATGAACGTCGGGGCCTTTGCGCTCGCGGGCGGCAGGTCGCCGCCCATCGGCACGCCCTTGGCGTAGGCGCTCTTCACCCAGTCCTTGTCGCTCAACATGCCCGCGCTGTAGTCCCAGCCGCCGAACATGCGCGCCTTGATGTGCGGGCCCGAGACACCGAAAGTCTCTTTGCGCGCCAGGCCCGCGAACAGCGCGGGCCGCGTGTTCTCCTCGGCCCACACGCCCGTCAGGCCGCTGGTCCCTTCGGTGCGTGCGTCGAAGAAGCCGCCGACGATGTTCCCGGACATGCGCACCTCGGCGGTGCCATCGGTGAAGGAGTGACCGCCGAAGAAGTTGTCCTGGCGATACGGGACCGCGGTGTTGTGTGAGTCCGACGCCGCGCCGAACCCGAACTTGTACGGGTTGAATCCTCTGGCCTGCTGGATCGCGAGCCCGTCCTTGAGCGCCTGCCGCGCGTAGCTGCCGACGACGTGCGGGATGCGGCCGGGCGGGTTGCCGAGCAGGACCGACATGAGCTCGAAGCTGGCGAACTCGTCGTTGGGCGAGAGCAGCGGGTGCGTCTCGGAAGTGCCCTTCAGCTGCTTGATCTCGGTCAGCGGCTCGTTGCGATCGCGCGACGCGGCGTAGGCGGCGTCGATCGGCCGGCCTTTGGTGTCCACCTCGGTCGGGAACATGCGGCCGTCGGAGAGATTGGCGTTGTGCGAGATGGCGAGCAGGTCGTTGCCGGCCTTGCGCTGGCCGTCCATCCAGTTCCAGAGATCCGTCGGGTCGTAGGAGTCGAGCGCGCTGAAAGGAGTCACTGGCACCTTCGCGCAGTCCGCGAAGAAGATGTTCCGGTGCAGGTTCATGTTGTGCGGCATCGCGGTCCACTCGTAGGAGCAGAACGCCGTGAACTTGCCGGGCTTGTTCGCCGCCTCGGCCATCTCGACGTTGCGCTTCCACACCGCGCCGGCGATTTCCGGAGCCATGAGCGCCTTGACCGGCGGCCCTGACACCAGGACGTTGATCGCGTAGAGGGCGACCCGCATCATCTCTTCTCTGCTCTTCGCCTTCAGGACCAGAGGCGCCGCCGCGGGAATCTTCGAGACCGGCGAGCCGGGCTCGTTCGCCAGCTGCACGACACCCGCGTACTCGGAGTGATCGGTGACTCCCGCCCAGTCGAGCGGTGTGTCGATCTTCACGTCGAAGCCGAGCGGGTGCTTGATCGGCTCGCCCTGGAAGTACTTGTACGCGTCGGCGGGAGTCGTGATGGAGTTCCCGATCGCGAACGCGTCGAGCGACCAGCTGGTGTGGACGTGCGTCTCGCCGAAGAACACGTCGCGCTCGGGGTTCGGATCGGCGAACGCCGTACCCGCCAGCAGCAGCGCACAGATGGCCAGGATTCGCGCACGACTCATGACTTCTCCTTCAGCTCCACCAGATTCGCTGGCGGCGGCACGAGTTCGTAAGTTCGCGTAGCGCAGGGCCCGTGAGGTGGTTCCCGAAGAGCCGGGCGTCGACGGACCTGCTGGTGTGCCGGCGCGCCTCACCGAAGTGGGCGTCGCGCTCGGGGTTCTTCTCCTGCATCGAGGCGCGAGCCGCCAGAGATACCGCGAGCCCCGCCGCCAGAGTCAGCACCGACCGCGAGCTCAATCTGGCTCTCCTCTTCGCTCCTCTTCGATCAGCTTATGCCAAGCGCGAAGTGTAGTCCGTCTCGCGCGCACCGGTCGCGACGCGACGGCCAGCGCTGCGGCGGGCGAGCTCAGGTGCTGGAGAGCTGGCGCAGGAACGCGATCAGATCGCGGATGCCCTGGTCGTTGATGACGCCGCCCCACGGCGCCATCATCGGCGACTTACCGACCGACGCACCGCCCTTCGAGATCACCTGGTACAGGTGCTCGTCGGTGAGTGACCCCATGAACGCGTGGTCGGTGTGATTCGCCGGGCGCGGGCTCAAGGTCGCGGCGACGGGCCCGTCGCCCTTGCCGCCCGGGCCGTGACAGGTGGCGCAGTACTGGGCATAGAGAGCCTTGCCCTCTTCGGCGTCGCCGCGCAGGCTTCCGCCCGCAGCGCTCCCGGCGGCGGACGCGGTGGCAGGAGCAGGCGCGGGCGAGGCGGGCGCGGCGGCCGGCGCGGGCGCGGGCGCGGGCGCGGGCGCGGATGCAGAGTCACTCGATTTGTCGCCGCCACAACCCGCGACGAGCGCCGCGGCGAAGAGCGCGGCGAGCGCGCGAGTCACGCGGCGGTCCGCAGCACCAGATCGGCGAGCATCGCGCCGAACGTGCCGACGAGATACACGAGCGAGACGCGGAAGGTGCGGCGTGCCGTCGGCGCGTCCTGGCGGCGCAGAAGCGCCACCGCCTGCGCGAAGAACCAGACCCAGAGTCCCAGCGTGACCGCGCCGTAGCCGAGCCCGAGCATGCCGAGGCACACCGGCGCCAAAGTCACCGGGAGCAGGCTCGCGATCCAGAGCAGGCTGCGGCGACACGTCGCGGCGTCGCCGATCCGGTCGTGCAACATCGGGAAGCCGGCGCGCGCGTAGTCGGCGCGGTGATTCAGCGCGATCGCGTAGAAATGCGGCGGCTGCCACAGGAAGATGATCGCGAAGAGCAGCCAGCCGGAGAGCGAGATCGTGCCGGTGGCCGCCGCGTCGGCGATCAGCGGCGCGATCGCGCCGGAGACACCGCCCGCGATCACCGCGAACGGCGTGCGCGGCTTCAGCCACAGCGTGTACACGAACACGTAGAAAAGGATCGCGGCGAGCGCGATGCCCGCCGGCGCCGGGCCCGCCGCGCTCCACAGCACGAGCGTGCCGACGACCGAGAGCACGAGGCCGAGCCCGAGCGCCCGCTCGGGCCGCAGCGTGCCGGCCGGCAGCGGGCGCGTCGCGGTGCGCGCCATGCGCGCGTCGCGGTCGCGCTCGAGATAGCTGTTCAGCGCGTTGGCCGCGCCCGCGGCGAGCGCCGTGCCGATCAGGGTCCACAGCGCGAGCCGCGGCGACGGCCAGTGACCCTCGGCGAGCACCAGCGCGGGCAGGCCGGAGAACAGCACCAGCGGCAGCAGGCGCGGCTTGGTCAGCGCGAGGTAGGCGTTCACCGCGCTCCCCCGAGCGCGTGCCGCTCGTGCGCTGCGCCAGCTACACTCTTCTGTGTCGCGCGCGCCGCCTGCAGCGCCTCGCGGGCGAGCAGCCCGCTCGCGAGCCAGATGCCCGCGGCGAGCGCCGAGTGCAGCGCGGTCACCTCGAGGGGCAGGCGCAGCAGGACGTTGGCCGCGCCCACGGCGATCTGCAGCAGGACGAGCCGCAGCACCGTCCAAGCGAGCCGGGCCGGCCGCCCTGCCCCGCGCGCCTGCCATGCGAGACAGGCGAAGGCGATCGCGACACCGTACGCATTCAGCCGGTGCAGCACGTGCAGGCCGACGGGGCCATTGAAGGTCGGCGCGAGCGAGTCACCGTTGCACAGCGGGAACGTCGCGCAGGCGAGCCCCGCGTAGTGACTCGCCACCAGCCCGCCGAGCACGAGCTGCACGGCGACTAGCGCGCACGCGACCCACGCCGTGCGCAGCGCGTTCGCGCCCAGCTGCGCCGGCGCGGCCTCGGCGTCCCGCGCCGCGTCGAGCAGATCGCGCGCGAGCCAGGCGAGCGCGAGCGCGAGCGAGTTCCCGGTCACCAGGTGCGCGGTCACGGTCCACGGCGCGAGGCCGAGCATCACCGTGAGTCCACCGAGCACGACCTGGACGGCGAGCAGCGCGCAGGCGAGCCCGAGCGCGATCCCGAAGCGGGCGCGCAGCTCGCGCGCGCGCAGCAGCGCATACGAGAGCAGGCCGATCCCGACCGACAAGCTGCCGGCCAGCAGGCGGTGGCCCCACTCGAGCGCGATGCGCGCGTCGAAGCCGGGCACGAGCCGTCCGTGACAGAGCGGCCAGTCGGGGCACGAGAGGCCGGCGCCGTGCGCGCGCACCAGCGCGCCGACCCCGATCAGCGCCCACGCGGCGAGGGCGAGCGCCGCGGCGCCGCGCCCGGCGCGGCGCGCCGATCGCCGGCCGTCGTCGGAGAGCCGCGCCATCTAGTGACTCACGAAGTGACCGTTCAGGAGCATCAGCACGAGGATCATCAGCGCGGCGAGGCCGAGCGGGAAGCCGAAGACCATGCGCGGCGTCCCGTGGTCCTGCCGCAGGTGCATGAAGAAGTAGACGACGGCCCAGAACTTCGCGGCGGACATGATCAGCAGGACCGGCACGACGTTCGCCGCCAGCGCCGGCAGCTCGGCCTGATACCACGCCTTCACCGGCGGGATGATCAGCAGGATCTCGAACGCGGTGATCACCGTGAGCGTCGCGATCACCTTCACGTACAGGCTGACCGGCGGATGTGCGTGTGAGTCACTCATTGCGCGAACTCCACGAGATAGACGACGGTGAAGATGATGATCCAGACGATGTCGACGAAGTGCCAGTACAGACCGGCGATCTCGACGTCCATCTCTTTCTCTTTGGGGAGCTTGCCCTGCGCGTTCATCACGAACAGCGAGAGCAGCCAGAGGATTCCGCCGGAGACGTGCGCTCCGTGAAAGCCCGTCAGCACGAAGAACGTCGTGCCGTAGAGGTTCTTCGAGAGCGAGAGTCCCTTGTGGTAGAACTCGGTGAACTCGAAGCTCTGGAAGCCGACGAAGATCAGCCCGCCCGCGGCCGTCGCGAGCAGCCATGCGCCGGCCGCGAAGCGCTTGCCCTCGCGCACGTAGTGCAGCGCCATGACCATGAAGAACGAGCTCGCGAGCAGCGTGAAGGTCGAGATCGTCGTGACTTGAAGCGAGAACGTGTCGTGCGGGTACGGCCCGGTGAGGCTCTTGCCGCGGTACGACAAGTAAGTCCCGATCAACGTCCCGAAGAACATGCACTCGGAGCCCAGGAAGGTCCAGAAGCCGAGCTTCCGGTGCGGGATACCGAGCGAGGTGTATTCGGCGTGAGCGTCAGCGGACATCGTCTAGTGCTCCCCGGGTGCGTAGCCGTAACCGGGCTGGAAGACCCAGCCGAAGGTTCCGGCGAGGAAGATGAAGAAGCCGCTGAGTGACACCCAAGGCCCGTAGGCGGGAATCAGCATCGCGCCTCCGAAGATCATCGCCACGCCGAGCCCGACGATGATCGGCCAATGACTCGGCGGCGGGATGTGAATCCCGTCGTCGCGTCCCGGCGGCGCCTTCGGCGCGCCGTGGTACTTTTGATCGAAGAGCGGCCGCGAGCTCGTGACCGGCGGAATCCGGTCGAAGTCCCACTCGGGCGGCGGCGAGCTGGTCGCCCACTCGAGCGTCGCGCCGTCCCACGGGTCATTGCCCGCGATCTTCCCGCGCACGCGGCTGGTCACGTAGTTGTAGAGGAAGATCAGCTGCGACGCGGCGATCGTGAACGCGCCGATCGTCGCGACGTGGTTCCAGAAGCTCCAGCCCTCCCACGACGCGTAGGTGTAGATGCGCCGCGGCATGCCGTCGGCGCCGAGGAAGTGCATCGGGAAGAACGTCAGGTTGAAGCCGATCAGCGTGAGCCAGAAGTGGTACATGCCGAGTCTCTCGTCCATCAGCCGGCCCGTGAACTTCGGGTACCAGTAGTAGATCCCCGCGAACAGACCGAGGATCGAGCCGCCGAACAGCACGTAGTGGAAGTGCGCGACGATGAAGTAAGTGTCCTGCTGCTGCAGGTCGATCGCCGGCACGGCGTGCATGAAGCCCGAGAGACCGCCGATCGTGAACATGAACACGAAGCCGAGCGCGAACATCATCGGCGTCGCGAAGCGCAGCTGCCCGCCCCAGACGGTGGCGATCCAGTTGAAGATCTTCACCGCGGTCGGCACTGCGATCATCATCGTCGTGAACGAGAACGAGATGTCCGCGACCGGCCCGAGCCCGGTCGTGAACATGTGGTGACTCCAAACGCCGAAGCCGAGGAAGCCGATCGCGATGCCGGAGAAGATCACGAACTCGGCGCCGAACAGCGGCTTGCGCGAGAACGTGGGCAGTACCTCGGACACGATCCCCATCGCCGGCAGGATCAGGATGTACACCTCGGGGTGCCCGAACAGCCAGAACAGGTGCTGATACAGCAGCGGATCGCCGCCCGCTTCCGGGATGTAGAAGTTCGTGCCGAAGAGGCGATCGAACATCAGGAACACGAGCCCGACCGTGATGATCGGGAACGCGAGCACCACGAGGAACTGCACGACCAGGACCATCCACACGAACACCGGCATGCGCATCAGCGTCATGCCGGGCGCGCGCATGTTCAGGATCGTGACGATGAAGTTCACGCCGGCCATCATCGAGGCGACGCCGAGGATCTGCAGGCCCAGGATCCAGAAGTCGACCGAGTGAGTCGTCGTGCCGGTGCGGTTCGAGAGCGGCGCGTACGCGAACCAGCCCGCGTCGGGCGGCGTGCCGAACAAGAAGCTCGAGTTGATGAACAGTGCACCGAAGAAGAACACCCAGTAAGACAGGGCGTTCAGCCGCGGAAACGCGACGTCGCGCGCGCCGATCATCAGCGGGACCATGTAATTGAAGAAGGCGGCGCCGAGCGGCATGATCGCCATGAAGATCATCGTCGTGCCGTGCATCGTGAACAGCGCGTTGAAGACCTGCGCCGACACGACCTTCCCGTTCGGGCCCATCAGCTGCAAGCGCATGATCAGCGCCTCGACGCCACCGACCATGAAGAGAATGAACGCCGAGACACCGTAGAGGATCCCGATCCGCTTGTGGTCGACGGTGGTGATCCAGCTCCAGACCCCCGTCGGCTCCGCGGCGTGCGCGTGCGGAAGCGTGTGAGTGGCGGTCGCCATCGCTTGCTCCTCTACTTCATCATCTGGAGATAGGAGACCAGCTGGTCGACGCTGGCGTCCGGCAGGCAGTTGCCGATCTGCACGTCGCGACAGCACGCGTCCGGTTGGCCGGGCCCGGTGCACTGCATCGCGGGCACGTTCATCTTCGCGTCGGGCTTCACGTGCTGCGGGTTCGAGATCCACAGCTTCAGGTTCTCGGGTGTGTTGTCGAGTATTCCCGCCGCGATCTTCTGCCGGCTGGCGACCTTCATCAGGTTCGGCCCGTTCATGTGCAGCACGGTCTTGTCGTTGGCCATCGTCATGTGACACGCGATGCAGCCCGACGCCGCGAACATGCCGAAGCCCGCCATCGAAGCGGGATCGGCCGGCGCCTTCTGCTGGGCGACCCAGGCGTCGAAATCAGCCTTCGCCTTGACCACGATCTCCATCTTCATCAGCGCGTGCGAGGAGCCGCAGTACTCGGTGCACTGACCCGCGAACGTGCCGAGCTCGGTCGGCGTGAACCACAGCGGCTGCGTGCGACCCGGCACGGCGTCGCGCTTGCCGCCCATGCGCGGGAACCAGAACGAGTGAATCACGTCGGTCGAGGTCACGTTGAACAGCACCGTGCGGCCCTGCGGCACCGCGATCTCGTTCGCCGTCGTGAGGTCGAACTCCGGGTAGTAGAACTCCCAGAACCACTGGCGCCCGGTCACGTCGACGATCAGCGGGTTCGGCTGCGCCGGCGGGCCCTGGTGGAAGCGGATCGCCTGGCAGCTCGGCACGTACATCACGAGCACGAGCAGCACGGTCGCGAGCGTCCAGCCGATCTCGAGCGGCGTGTGTCCGTGCGTCTGGCTCGGAAGCGCGGTCTCGTCGCCGCGGCGGCGGAACCGGAACAGTGCGTAGACCAGGAGGCCTTCGACGCCGAGGAAAATCGCGAGGGTGATCCAGTAGACGAGCCCGTAGATCCACTGAGTCGTCTCTGCGTTCTCGGTCAGCGGGAAGATCGTCGACTGGCGCAGCAGCGGCGTCCCGAACGGATACCAGATCCAAAGGATCCCGAGGACGATGAAGACGAGCAGAAATCCGATCAGAGGCGCGCGCTTCTCGCTCACCGTCCGATTCCTTTCATGGCGATTCGTCCTGCGGGGGCACGGAACGCGGACGCGGCTGGCGCCATCAACTCCGTGCGGAGGCCCGTCAACGCACGTCCCCCTGACCCCTGACGGCCGGCGCGCAGGTTACTGGCGACCCCAAACAGGGTCAAGCGAACCTGGGGGCGCGGCGCGCTCCTGCAACGTTCCGCTGCACTCAGTCAGTACGACCGCGGCAGATCGAGGACGTGCTCGGCCACGAAGTTGAGCGCCATCTCCTGCGAGATGGGGGCGAGTCGCATCAAGCGGGCCTCGCGCCAGTACCGCTCGACGTGAAACTCGCGCGCGTAGCCGAAGCCGCCGAGCGTCTGCAGCGCGCGGTCGCACGCGCGAAACGACGCGTCGGCGCAGCGCACCTTGGCCATGTTCGCGAGCGGACCCGCGGGCTCGCCGCGGTCATAGGTCCACGCGGCCTTCTGCCACAGCAGCTCTGCTGCGATCAGCTCGCTGTACGAGTCGGCGAGCGGGTGTGCGATCGCCTGGTTCTGTCCGATCGGCCGGTCGAAGACGATCCGCTCGCGCGCGTAGGCGACCGCGCGCTCGAGCGCGCGAAAGCCGATGCCCAC
>JBIOJK010000039.1:0-27532 GCA_044450765.1 Myxococcota bacterium
GCGTTCGGCGCCTTCTCGGCCTCGATCAGGATCTCGTCGGCCTCGCCGCGCGGCACCGCGAAGCGCGCGGTGCCGGCGCCGATCTCGGCGAGAAAGTCGCGGAACGCCACGAGCTCCTCGTTCGCAGCGAGCGGCGAGGCCACGCCGACGATGCGCCCGCCCGCGGCGCGCGCCGCGCGCACCAGCTCGCCCGCGCGGGCGGCCGCCTCCACGGCGGAGACCGGCTTGCCGTCGGCGCGCGCATGGGTGAGTCGGCCCTGCGCGTTCAGCTTGTACGACATACGGCCGTGGTCGCACATCCAGGTGTCGTTCACCGCGTCGTTCCGGCGCGGCACGAAGCGGTAGATCTTGTTGTTCGAGCGCGACGCCGAGATGTTGCAGCCGCGCGAGCACTGATTGCAGACGCTGTCGACGTCGTCCGTGAACCAGACCCGGATCTTGAAGCGGAAGTCGCGGGTGGTGAGTGCGCCGACCGGGCAGAGGTCGGCGACGTTCATCGAGTACGCGTTGTCGAGCGGCGTGCCGGGGAACGTCTCGAGCAGTGACTCGTCGCCGCGGTTGAAGACGCCGAGCTCGCCGGTCTTCGGCACCTCGCGGCAGAAGCGCACGCAGCGCCGGCACAGGATGCAGCGCTCTTGGTCGAAGACGATGGTCGGGCCGAGGTCGACGGACTTCTTCGCGGGGCGGCGCGGCTCGCGCGTGCGCGCGCCGGCAACGCCGTAATCGAACGCGTAGTCCTGCAGCTTGCACTCACCCGCCTGGTCGCAGATCGGACAGTCGAGCGGGTGATTGATCAGCAGCAGCTCCATCACGCCGCGCCGCGCCTTGGCCACGCGCTCGCTGGTCGTGATCACCTTCATGCCCTCGGCGACCGGCGTGTTGCAGGCGATCTGCAGCTTGGGCATGCCCTCGATCTCGACCTGGCACAGACGGCACGAGCCGTCGATCGAGAGCTTCGGGTGCCAGCAGTAGTGCGGGATCTCGACGCCGTTCATGAGCAGGCCGAGGTCGTCGATCGCCTGCAGGATCGTGCGCCCGTCGGCGACTTCGAACTCGCGCCCGTCGATCGTGATCACCGCCATGACTCAGAGCTCGAAGCTCTCGGAGAACGGGCACTTCTTCTCGTCGACGTGCGCCTGGAAGTCGGCGCGGAAGTGCCGCAGCAGGCCCTGGATCGGCCAGGCCGCGGCGTCGGAGAAGGCGCAGATCGTTTGTCCTTCCATGAGCGACGGCACGTCGTCGAGCAGCGCGAGGTCGGCCGCCGTGCCGCGGCCCTGCTCGATCTTCTCGCACAGTTTGTGAATCCAGCCCGTGCCCTCGCGGCACTGAGTGCACTGTCCGCACGACTCGTCCCGGAAGAAGTAGGACGTGACGCATGCGACGCGCACCATGCAGGTCGTCTCGTCCATCACCATGACGCCGCCGGTGCCCAAGTGAGAGCCCTTCGGGGCGAGGAACTCCTCGGCCAGGCCGACGTCGAGCTCCGACGGCGGCAGGATCGGCATCGACAGCCCGCCCGGCATGACTCCCTTGAGGCGCCGGCCGCCGCGCACCCCGCCCGCCAGCCCGAGCACTTCGCGCAGCGGCGTGCCGAGCGGCAGCTCGAACAGCCCCGGGCGCTCGACGTGTCCGGAGACACCGAACAGCGTCGTGCCCGGGCTCTTCTCGGTTCCGCGCGCGCGGAACCACTCGACGCCGCGCTCCAGGATGAACGGCACGTGCGCGAACGTCTCGACGTTGTTCACCGTCGTGGGAAGCCCGAACGCGCCGTGCTGCGCCGGGAACGGCGGCTTCTTGCGCGGCTGGCCCTTCTTTCCCTCGAGTGACTCGAGCAGGCCCGTCTCCTCGCCGCAGATGTACGCGCCCGCGCCGCCGTGCACGATGATGTCGTGCTCGAAGCCCTTCTTGCCGAAACACGCCTTGCCGAGATACTTCGCCGCGCGCATCTCCGCGACGGCCGACTCGAGCGCGCGGATCGGCTCGGCGTACTCGCCGCGCACGTAGACGTAGGTGCGCTTCGCGCCCATCGCCCAGGCGCCGATCAGGATTCCCTCCAGCACCTGGAAGGGGCCGCGCTCCATGATCATGCGGTCCTTGAACGAGCCCGGCTCCGACTCGTCGCCGTTCGCGACGATCACCTTCGTGCGCTCGCCCGTCTTGGGCATGAAGCTCCACTTGAGCCCCGTCGCGAAGCCCGCGCCGCCGCGGCCGCGCAGGCCCGACGCCTTCACGAGCTCGGTGACCGCCTCGGGCGCGAGGCCGAGCGCCTTCTTGATCCCCGCGAAGCCGCCGGCGTCCTGGTAGCCCTCGAGCGTGCGGTACGAGTCACTGCCGTAGTGCTCGGAGAGATAGTTCTTGACGTGCGGCTCGCTCTGCACGCTGCTACTCCAGCCCGTCGACGATGCGGCGCGCGTCCGCGAAGTCGACGTTCTCGTGGTAGACGCCGTCGATGCGCAGCACGGGCGCCGTGCCGCACGAGCCGAGACACTCCTCGTGCCCGAGCGTGATCCGCCGGTCCTTCGTCGTCTCGCCCGCGTGCACGCCGAGATACGCCTCGAGCCCGCGCAGGAGCGAGCGGGCGCCGCGCAGGCTGCACGGCACGTTCGTGCACACGTAGACGTGATGCCGGCCCTGCGGCTCCGTGTAGAACATGTTGTAGAAGGACAGCACCTCGTGAACCTCGACGGGCGCGAGCTCGAAGATCGCCGCGAGCTCGCGCGCCGCGTCCGCGTCGACGTAGCCCTTCTCCGCCTGCGCGAGATAGATCGCGGGCAACAGCGCGCCGCGCTTCGCCGGATAGCGCTCGAAGAGCGCTTCGATCTGCGCGCGTGTCTCGCTCCTCAAGCCGCTACTCCCACTCGAGTCCGCCGCGCAGCCACTCGTACGCGAGACCGACGCAGAGCACGGCCAGAAAGGGAGTCATCACCGCGAGCCCGTACCAGCCGAAGTCCCGGAACACGACGGCCCACGGGAAGAGGAACACCACCTCGACGTCGAAGATGATGAACGAGACGGCGACCATGTAGAACTTCACGCTGAAGCGCTGATTCGGCGACGTCAGCTGGTGCTCGCCGCACTCGAAGGGCTCGTCCTTCTCGGCGAAGTGGAGCTTGGGGCCGAGCAGGGTCGTGAGTGCGAGAAAGGTGAGCACCGCGCCGGAGCCGAGCAGCGCGAAGAGCCCGAGACCCGCGTACTCTCCCATCGGCGCCCCCACCCCAAAGTGCCCGTATTCCCTGGAAAAAGGCGGTCCGAGCGTAGAAGGCAGGTCCAACCCTGTCAACCGCTCGGAGGCGCGTCTATGCTCAGCCCGATGAGCGCCGAGAATCCGGTTCGCTGCGCCGTGCTCGGCGCGGGCAGCTTCGGCACGTGTTTCGCGATCTTGCTCGCGGAGCGCGGCTTCGAAGTCGATCTGTGGGCGCGCGACGCGCACGTCGCCGACGCGATCGCGAAGCACGCGCGCAATCCGCGCTATCTCACCGACTTTCCGCTGCCCGAGAGCGTGCGCGCGACCGCGTCGCTCGAGCGCGCGCTCGCGGACAAGGAGCTGATCGTCTCGGTGGTGCCGAGCCACGCGCTGCGCGAGGTCTGGCTGCGCGCTCGACATCTGATTCGGCCCGACGCGCTGATCGTGTCGGCGTCGAAGGGAATCGAGGTCGGCACGGGCAAGCTGTGCTCCGAGGTGCTGATGGAGATCCTGCCGCGCGAGCTGCACGACCGGCTCTGCTTCCTGTCGGGCCCGAGCTTCGCGCGCGAGATCGCCGAGCGGCGGCCGACGGCGGTCGCGCTCGCGGCGAACAACGAGAACTACGCGGTCGCGGCGCAGTCGCTGATCTCGTCGCCGCAGTTCCGCTGCTACACGAACTCGGACGTGATCGGCGTCGAGCTCGGCGGCGCGCTGAAGAACGTGATCGCGATCGCCGTCGGGGTCGCGGATGGAATGGAGTCCGGGCTGAACTCGCGCGCCGCGCTGATCACGCGCGGGCTCGCGGAGATGACACGGCTCGGTGTAGCGATGGGCGCGAATCCGGTGACCTTTCTCGGGCTGGCCGGCGTCGGCGACCTGGTGCTGACCTGCACCGGCGACCTGTCGCGCAACCGCCGCGTCGGTCTCGAGATCGGGCGCGGCCGGAAGGTCGACGAGGTGCTCGGCGAGCTCACGCAGGTCGCCGAGGGCGTGCGCACCGCGAAGTCCGCCTACGAGCTGGCGCAGAAGCTCGGCGTCGACATGCCGATCACGACCGGCGTCTACGGGATGCTCTTCGAGGGCAAGAATCCGATCGAGGCCGCGATCGAGCTGCGCTCGCGCCAGCTCAAGAGCGAGACCGAGTAGCGGATGGCTCGACCTACACCGCTCGGCGCCGCTGCCGCGGCGCTCGCCGCCGTCTTCGTCGCGGGCTGCGGCCCGAAGTTGGTGCGCGACCGCGTCTTCGAGAATCCGGCGGTGCGCGTCGAGCTGCGACACCTGGAGCAGCACGGGCAGCCGATCCCGCGCGGCTTCGACCAGCCGGCGACGATCGCGGACGTGCGCATCGCGCACATCCTGGCGAGTCTCTCGTTCGAAGACAAAGACGAGAAGCGGCGCCCGGTGATCCGCTCGATTCACGTCTACGATCTGGCCGGCGGGATCGCGAAGGCGCTGGCGCAGGCGAAGCCCGACGACGAAGTTGCGGCGGCCGCGTTTCCCGAGGACCGCCGGCTCGGCATCTTCTCGGACAACAAAGTCACGGCCTTCCGGCTGCATCTTCAGGGCGATTCGATGCTGATCGAGTTCATGGCGGTCGAGGAGCCGCTCGAGAAGGAGGGCGCGAAGCTCGCCTACCGCGACTACGAGATTCCCAGCGAGCTGCCGGTCTCGGCTCCGCGCTTCAGCGTCGTGACCAGTGAGTCGGTGACCAAGTTCGGTCCGCGCGGCTATTCCGTCGCGTGGCGCGACGACGTGTTCCGCCGGCCGGTCAATCTGCGCGAGCGCGACCCGGGAGGGAAGCACCGGACGGTGCTGATGGAGCTGCCTCCGGAAAAGAGCAACACGCCGGCGGGGAAGCAAGAGCTTCCGCCCGGTCTCTCGGACGCGCAGATCCACGCGCTCGATCTGGCCACCGCCGCGCGTTCGGATGGCTCGATCACCGAATCGGAGTTTCAGCGCCGGCGCCGGCTGATCCTCGAGAACAAGCTCGACGAGGCCGGCTACGGGGCGACGGAGTGACTCCCCGGCGCGTGCACATCGACACCGATCCCGGGCTCGACGACCTGCTCGCGCTCGCGCTCGCATTCGCGTCGCCCGAGCTTTCGGTCGAGGGAGTCACGACGGTCGCGGGCAACGCGGCTCTGCCGATCGTCACGGACAACGCGCGCCGTTTCTGCGCGCTCGCGGCCAGCGACGTGCCGATCGGCATCGGCGCCTCGGCGCCGCTCGCACTGACTCCGATCGACGCCGCGCACTTCCACGGCAAGGACGGTCGCCGCGGCGCTCCGCTGCCGGAAGTCGCCGCGGCGGATCTCGCGCCCGCGCGCGACGTGCTTCGACACAGTCTCGTGTCGCGGCGGGTCGAGAGCGTGATCGCGCTCGGGCCGCTCACGAACGTCGCGACGCTCGCGTCGGAGAACCCGAAGCTGTTCGCCGACGCGGAAGTCGTCTGGATGGGCGGCACGCTCGCCGCGGGCAACGTGACCGCCAAGGCGGAGTACAACGCGTTCGCCGACCCGCGCGCGCTGCGGATCCTGCTCGCGTCCGGCGTGCGCGTGCGCATCGTCGGACTCGAGGTCACGACGCGCGTCCACTTTCGCGGCGAGGAGGTCGCGGCGTTCGAGCTCGGCGACTCGCGGCGCGCGCGCCTGCTCGGTGCGGTGCTGCGAGGGCTCTGCGACGCGGAGCGCGCGCTCGGAGGCGTGGGACGCGCGGTGCTGCACGATCCGTGCGCCGTCGCTGCGGCGCTCGCGCCCGAGCTCTTCGCGTTCGCGCCGCGCGCGCTCGAGGTCTGCGATCGCGAGGGCGCCGAACGCGGCCGGATCCGGGCGCGCGGCGCCGCGCCGCAGGGCGCCGCCCAATACGCGGTCGACGTGCGGGCCGCCGACGTCGGCGGGCTCTTCCTCGAACGGATCTCGCGCTGGGCCCGCGCCGAGGCGGCGGCGTGAGCGAGCGCTTCGACTTCCATACACACACCAGTGTATCGGACGGAAGTCTCTCGCCGACCGAGCTCGTGCGGCGCGCGGCCGAGAACGGTGTGACCGGCTTCGCGCTCACCGATCACGACACCGTCGACGGCATCGCGGAGGCGCGCGCGGAGGGCTTGCGCATCGGCGTCGAGGTACTCGCCGGCATCGAGCTCTCGGTGAACCAGGCGGATGGATCGGGCGCGATGCACGTACTCGGGCTCGGCATCGACGACTCACACGCGCCGCTGCGCGCGCGGCTCCGCGATCTGCGCCGATCGCGCGAGCAGCGCGCGGCGCGCATCGTCGATCGCCTGCAGGCGAACGGCGTCGCGCTCGAGCTCGCCGCCGTCGAGGCGCAGGCCGCCGGCGGCGCGCTGGGCCGCCCGCACGTCGCGCGCGCGCTCGTCGAGCTCGGCGCGGTGCGCAACGTCGACGAGGCCTTCACGCGCTGGCTGCGCAAGGGCCGCCCGGCCTTCGAGCCCAACGCCGAGCTCTCCGCGCGCGAGGCGATCGAGCTGGTGCACGCCGCGGGAGGAGTCGCGGTGCTCGCGCATCCGCCGCTCTCTTCCGGCATCGACGCGCCCGGGGGCCTCGCGGCGTTCGTGGAGCGACTCGTGCCGCTGGGCCTCGACGGCCTCGAGATCTGGCACCCGAGTCACAAGGCCACGCAGTCGCGCCGGCTGCGGCGCATCGCCGCCGCGCACGCGCTGCTGGAGACGGGCGGCAGCGACTTTCACGGCGCCGACCGGCCCGAGGTCGAGATCGGGCGCGGGCGCGGTGGCAAGTTGCACATCCGCCGCGATGTGCGCGACGCGCTCGAGCGGCGACTGGCGGAGCGCCGCGCGGAGCGAGGTTTGACCCACCCCGGGGGCGGGAGTAACCTCGGCCGCCCCGTATGAGCAGGGAGCGCGACAAGAGCGGCCCGTCGACGCGCGCCGTCCATGGCGGTGAGCGGGGTACACGTGCGCGTGTCACCGACTCTCTCACCACGCCGATCGTACAGAGCGCGGCGTACTGGTTCCGCGACACCCAGGAGGTGATCGCCTACCAGGAGGGCCGCCACGCGAGCTTCGAGTACGGGCGCTACGGCAACCCGACCACCCGCGCAGTCGAGGAGAAGCTCTGCGAGCTCGAAGGGGGCGCCGACTGCGTCGTCTCGGCCTCGGGCATGAATTCGGTCACGACCATGCTGCTCGCGCTCGTGCCGCAGAACGGGCACCTCGTGACGACTCACGACTGCTATCGGCGCACGCGCCAGTTCATGCAGACGGTTCTGCCGAAGATGGGCGTGCGCTGCAGCGTGATCGACCCCGCGGATCTCGGCGCCCTCGAGCGCGCGCTCGCCGACGGAGCGAGCCTTTTCTTCTCCGAGTCACCGACCAACCCCTACCTGCGGGTCGTGGACGTGCGGGCCGTCGCCGAGCTCTGTCGGCCGCGCGGCGCGATCGTGGTGATCGACTCCACGCTGGCCACGCCGGTGAACCAGCAGGCGCTCGCGCTCGGCGCGGACCTCGTGCTGCACTCGGTCACGAAGTATCTCGCTGGGCACAACGACGTGCTCGCCGGCGCACTGGTCGGCAAGGACTCGCTCGTCCGCGTGATCCGCGAGCTGCACGGCGTGCTCGGCGGCGTGCTCGACCCGCACGCGGCCTATCTCGTGCTGCGCGGCATGAAGACCCTGACCCTGCGCGTGGCGCGCGCGAACGAGAACGCCGGCGCGCTCGCCCGCTTCCTCGAGCAGCACGACAAGGTCGAGCGCGTCCACTACCCGGGCCTGGCGAGTCACCGCGACCATGCGGTCGCGCGGCGCCAGATGACGGGCTTCGGCGGCATGGTCAGCTTCGAAGTTCGCGGCGGCCTCGACGGCGCGTCGAAGCTGATCGACGCGCTGCGCGTGCCGTACATCGCTCCGAGCATGGGCGGCGTCGAGTCGCTGATCGAGCAGCCGACGGTGATCTCGTACTGGGACAAGACGCCCGAAGAGCGCGCGCAGCTCGGGATCCGCGACAACCTGGTGCGCTACTCGTGCGGCATCGAGGACACCGACGATCTGCTGCGCGATCTGGAGCAGGCGCTCGAACGAGTCTGAGCCGGGGCGCTGGTCAGATCAGCTCGGCCGTGGCCGCCTTCTCCAGGGCGAGCAGGCGGCGCTTGGCGTCGAGACCGCCGGAGAAGCCGCCGAGCTTCCCGTGCGCCGCGATCACTCGGTGACAAGGAATCAGGATCGGCACCGGATTCGCGCCGGTCGCGCTGCCGGCGGCGCGCACGGCGCTCGGGCGGCCAGCCGCGCGCGAGATCGCGGCATACGTCGCCGTCTCTCCGTACCCGAGCGCGGCGATCGCGCGCCACACCGCGCGCTGAAACTCGGTGCCTCGCGGCTCGACCGGAATCGAGAACTCGCGCCGCTTGCCCGCGAAATACTCGGCGAGCTCCTGACTCAGTTTGTCGACGAGCGGGAGCCACTGCACGCGCTCCGCGTCCGCGTACTCCGTGCGCAGCCAGCCCGCGAATCCCGCTCCGCTCGAGCGAGGCAGCGCGATGCGCACGACGCCCGACTCGGTCACCGCCACCCGCAGCGCACCGAGCGGAGTCTCGACCACAGCCGTCGAGAGCTTCACCCCCATCGCCCCGAGCCTATCCGAAGCACCAGGCAATTTGCAGCGAAAACCGCGCCGCGGAGCGCAAGCGAAGCGCGCAGCGAGGCGCAGCCGAGCGCAGGAGGCCGCGCGAGGCCGCCCTCGCGCAGGCCGCCAAATAAGAAACGGCTGGGGAGGCAGCGCCGCTGCCCCCCCAGCCTACGTCCAACCTCTCGATGTCAGACGACGAGAGCGAGAAGGGCTAGCCGCGTCGTCGCGTGGCGCGCGCGGTGCGGCGCCGTGCGGTCGCGCCGCGGCGCGTGGTCTTCTTCGCGCGGGCGGTGGTCTTGCCGCGACCCGTCGTGCGGCGTCTGGGAGCGGCTCGGCGCGCGGTCTTCTTGCGGCGACCGCCGCCGCGTCTCGCCATCTTGGTGCGACAGACGTCACCCGACTTGTCGATGAAGTACAGGAATCCGTCTTCGCGCTTCACGCCGGCGCGGGCGACTTTCTCGGGACGTGTGCGCGCGTGGCGTCCGCCACCGCGCGCCATCACGACTCGAGACACATCGCCCTGCTTGTCCAAGTAATACAGGTAACCGGATTCACGCTTGACTCCGGTCTGTGCGATCTTCATTGCCATCGGTCCCCCCACACATTTTCGTTCACTCCGACGGTGCGTCGGTGGAACGGCGTGAGGTTATGGAACGAAATCCGACGTTGTAAAGGGGGCAACACACGGAAGTTGCGCTTTTTCTCGTCGGAGACCGAGCTACGCGAGACCCAGATGGCGCCTGATTCGGGCCGTCGGCTCGTCGGTGGCGGGCTCGAAGACACGTCCAGTGATCCGCTCGTACGTCTCGATGTAGCGCTGAGCTGCCTCGCAGCGCACGTCGTCGGGCAGCGTCGGTGGCGGGCCGTCGCCGTGATACCCGCGCTCCTGCAGCCAGCGCCGCACGTACTCCTTGTCGAGCGATTTCGGGTCGTCGCCGCGGCGAAACGCCTCGGTGTAGCCCTCCGCGTACCAGTAGCGCGACGAGTCGGGTGTGTGGATCTCGTCGATCACGACGAAGTTTCCCGCGGCGTCGACGCCGAGCTCGTACTTCGTGTCGACGAGGATCAGCCCGCGCAGCGTCGCCCAGCTCTGCCCTGCGGCGAAGAGCCGGGTCAGGAGCGACTCGGCCTCGTCGTAGCGCTCGGCGCTGATCACGCCTCGCGCGACCAGCTCGTCGCGCGAGGTGAGCTCGTCGTGCTCGCCGTGCTCCGCCTTCGTCGTCGGTGTGAGCAAGGGCGTCGAGAGCTTCTGGTGCTTGCGCATGCCGTCGGGCAGGCGATGTCCGCAGTACGCGCGCTCGCCGGCCTCGTATGCGCGCCAGATCGACGTACTCGTCGCGCCGGTCAGATAGCCGCGAAACACGAACTCGATCGGCACCGGCCGACACTCGCGCGCGACCGTGACCATCGGGTCGGGCACCGAGAGCACGTGATTCGGCGCCACGTCCCGGGTCTTCTCGAACCAGAACGCCGCGAGCTGATTCAGTACCTGGCCCTTGAACGGGATCGTTCCGACGACCACGTCGAAGCAGCTCACCCGGTCGCTCGCGACCAGGACGCGCCGGTCGCCCTGCACGTAGCAGTCGCGCACCTTGCCCTCGATGCGGTGGCCCAGCTCCGGGAGGTCGGTGTGCTGCAGCGTGCGCCGGCACTGGTCGCGGAGCAGGACTGGATCGATTCCCATGGTGCCCTCCTTCACTTCGTGAGCTGAGCGCAGCGCCGCTCGACGGCGTCGAGCACGAGCCGCTCGAGCCGCACTCCGTCGAGTCGGTTGATCTCCTGGATTCCCGTCGGACTGGTGACGTTGACCTCGGTCAGGAAGTCGCCGATCACGTCGATGCCCGCGAACACGATGCCGTGCTGGCGCAGCGCCGGTCCGATGCGCGCGCAGATCTCGCGCTCGCGCGCAGTCACACTGGTCTTTGCCGCGCGCCCGCCGACGTGGAAGTTCGCGCGCGACTCGTAGTGCTGAGGCACGCGCAGCACGGCGCCGACCGGCTCGCCTTCGACGACGATGATGCGCTTGTCGCCGTCGCGCACTTCGGGAATGTAGCGCTGCGCCAGCTGGTACTGGGTGCCGCGCTTCGTGCCCAGCTCGAGCAGCGCCTGCACGTTGCGGTCGTCTTTGGTCAGGTGGAAGACGCCCTCGCCGCCGCAGCCGTCGAGCGGCTTGATGATCATCTCGCCGCCGAGCTTGTCGCGGAAGGCGAGCAGCTCGCGGATGCTGCGACTCACCAAGCTCTGCGGACACAGATCCGGGTAGGCGAGGATGAACAGCTTCTCGGTGACGTCGCGCAGGCCTCGCGGCGCGTTCACGACCAGCGTGCTGCGCGGAACCAAGTCGAGTATGTGCGTGACGAAGAAGTAGTTCAGGTCGTAGGGCGGATCCTTGCGCATCCAGACGACGTCGAACTCCGAGAGCGAGCCCGCGCTCGAGGGACCCAGCTCGTACCAGTCGCGCGATTCACGGGCGCGCGTCTCGACCCAGCTCGCGCGGGCGCGGCCGTTCTCGCCGACGGAGAGGTCCGCGACGTCGCACGTCGCGACACTGTGACCGCGGCGCGCCGCATCGCGCATGAACATGACGCTGGTGTCGGCGTCGGGGTTCAATCCCGGAAGCGGATCGACGATAAAGAGATGCCGCATGCGGCGGATGCTAGGGTCGCTCGTCGCAGACTGTCAAAGCACGACACCGTGAGGTAGGCTGCGCCTCGCGTCATGGTCGCGACCCCGTCGACGAGGTAGGGCGCTTGAGACGGCTGGCGAAGATCGCACTCGCGCTCGGCGTGCTCGGCGCGGCTGCGGCCGCGGTCGGAGTCACGCTGTTCTACGTGGTCGTTCTTTCCGACCTGCCGGAGATCAACAGTCTCCAGGACTACCGCCCCAACCTGATCAGCCGCGTGCTCGACGTGGACGGGAACGAGATCGCCAGCTTCGCCAAGGAGCGGCGCATCATCATCCCGATCGAGCAGGTCCCCAAGCCGGTCGTCGAGGCCTTCATCGCCGCCGAAGACGGCTCGTTCTACGAACACACCGGGCTCGACTACGCCGGCATCCTGCGCGCGGCGTTCACCAACGTGGTCGAGGGCCGCAAGGCGCAGGGCGCGAGCACGATCACGCAGCAGGTCGCCAAGACGTTCCTGCTGTCGCCCGAGCGGAGCTACCGGCGCAAGCTGAAGGACATGGTGCTCGCGCGGCGCATCGAGAAGTCGCTCGCGAAGAACGACATCTTGTATCTCTACCTGAACCAGATCTACTTCGGCGCCGGCGCCTACGGCATCGAGGAGGCGGCGCAGACCTACTTCGGGAAGTCCGCTCGCGATCTGCAGGTGCACGAGGCGGCGGTGATCGCCGGCCTGGTGCCGCGCCCGGCGGAGTGGAACCCGCACGTCGATCCCGAGACCGCGCGCCGGAAGCAGCTCCTCGTTCTACACCGAATGGTGGAGCAGGGCTTCCTGAAGCCCGAGGAGCACGACTACTGGGCCGCCCAGCCGCTCGTCTACGCCAAGCCTCACTGGCAGGAGCGCGACTCGGCGACCGCGTTCTTCGTCGAGGAGGTGCGCCGCTTCCTGATGGAGCGTTTCGGAGGCGACGAGGTGCTGACCGGCGGACTCACGGTGCACACGACGGTCGACCTCGGACAGCAGATCGAGGCGTGGCACGCGGTGCGCCGCGGACTGCGCGACCACGACCGGCGCATGGGCTATCGCGGCCCGTTGCGAAACGTCGCCGAGAAGGACTGGCCCGCAGCGGAGGACGAGATCGGCGCCGCGAACGCGGCGCTGCTCGTGCCGGCCGAGGAAGAGATCCTGCAGGGGCTCGTGATCGCCGTCGACGACGCGACTCAGAAAGTGACTCTCGCGCTCGGCCCCGAGCCGACCGACCGCGCGACGCTGCCGCTCGCCGAGATCAACTGGGCCGGATCGCCGGACCCGAACCGCGACGGCATGTATCCGCGCGTCAGCAAGGTGAGTCAGGCGCTGCACAGGGGCGACGTGGTGCAGCTCGAGCGCGGCGCCGACGGCAAGGGCTACTCGCTCTACCAGAGGCCGCTCGCCGAGGGCGCGCTGCTCTCCGTCGATCTCGAGAAGAGCGAGCTGAAGGCGGTCGTCGGCGGCTACAGCTTCGCGGCGAGTGAGTTCGACCGCGCGCTGCAATCGAAGCGCCAGCCCGGCTCGGCCTTCAAGCCGATCGTGTACGCGGCGGCGCTCACGCGCGGCTTCACCGCCGCCACGATCGTGCACGACACCGCGGTGGTCTACGACGACGACTCGAGCGGCTCGGAGTGGAAGCCCGAGAACTACACCGAGGACTTCTACGGCCCGATCACGCTGCGCACGGCGCTCGCCAAGTCGCGCAACGCCGCGACGATCCGCGTGCTCTCCGAGATCGGACTGGCACCGGTGCGCGACATGGCGAAGACGCTGGGCATCGAGTCGCCGATGGAGATGAACTTGGGGCTCGCGCTCGGCAACAGCGAAGTGACTCTCGCCGAGCTCGTGCGCGCATACACGTCGTTCGCGACCGGTGGCAAGGTGATCGACCCGATCTTCGTGCTCGAGGTGCGCGATCGCAGCGGGCGCGTGCTGGCCTCGAACGTGCACCTGCTCGAGGGCCAGAAGGACGCAGTGACTCCGCCCGTCGGTCAGGGCGGCGAGGAGAGCGGCGGCCCGAGCGGACCGGACCTCGACCGCGTGATGGAGAAGCTGCGCCAGGAGGTCGAGACGAAGAGCACGCCCGGCCTGCCCGAGGGCTTCCAGCTCGACGCCGTCGACGCGTTTCTCATGACCGACATGCTGCGCGCCGTCGTCGACGAAGGCACGGGCTCGCGCGTGAAGTCACTCGGCCGGCCCGTCGCCGGGAAGACCGGAACCACCAACGACCTGCACGACGCCTGGTTCATCGGCTACACGCCGGAGCTCGCCGCCGGCGTGTGGATCGGCTACGACAGCGCGCGCAATCTCGGCAAGAACGAGACGGGCGGGCGCGCCGCGGCGCCGGTGTTTCTCGAGTACATGAAGAAGGCGCTGGAGCAGCGCCCGGTCCAGGAGTTCGCGGTGCCCGAGGGCGTGGTGTTCGCGCGCGTCGACCGCGCGACTGGACTGCTTGCGCCACCCGGCGACGAGAACGCGATCTTCATGCCGTTCCGCGAAGGGGCCGCCCCGACCGAAGTGAGTCCCACCTCGAACGGCGACGCCGCTGCGCGCCCGCTGCGGGTCGACTGAGCATCAATCGGAAGCGATCAGCTTCCGACAAGAGGGCGGACGGCGACACCCCGCGCTGGGAGTCCTCTCGCGTGCAGAAGCTCGATGAAGTTCTCGACGCCTCGCGATTCGGCACGCTCGAGACCGTCGCCGACGGCATCGGCATCGTCTACGGCCCGGCCAACGTCGGCCTGGTCTGGGGCAACGGCGCCGCGCTGGCGGTCGACACCGGCTCGCTGCAGTCGGGCACCAAGATCATCGAAGCGCTGCGCCGCGCCTCCGACGAGCCGGTCCAGCACATCGTCTACACACACGGACACGTGGACCACGTCGGCGGCGCGTCCACGTTCGTGCAGGAAGCGCGCTCGCGCGGCCGGCCGCGGCCGACCGTGTGGGCGCACGAGAACGTGCTCGCGCGGCTCATGCGCTACCAGCGCACCTGGCGCTGGAACAACGAGGTCAACCGGCGCCAGATGCGCCTGCCGCGCGGCATGAACACTTTCCCGCGCGGGCTCGTGCCCCCCGACCGCACTTACCGCGACCGCGACGACTTCGAGCTCGCCGGCGAGCGCATCGAGCTGTACCACGCGACGGCGGAGACCGACGACGCGACCTGGGTCTGGCTGCCCGACCGGCGCGTCGCGTTCATCGGCGACCTGCTGATCGGCTCACTCCCCAACACCGGGCATCCGAATCGCACGCAGCGCTACACGCTCGGCTGGGCGCAGGCGCTCGACACCGTTGCGGCTCACCGCCCGCGCTGGGTGCTGCCGGGTCACGGCGAGATGCTCGAGGGCGACCTCGCGCTCGAGGTCATGACCGAGACCGCCCGCGCGCTGCGCTTCCTGCACGACTCCGTCGTCGAGCGCCTGAACGAGGGCAAGTGGCCCGACGAGATCGTCGAGGAGGGCATCCAGCTCCCCGCGAGTCTCAGCAACAAGCCCTATCTCGCGGAGACCAGCGGCTGCGCGCAGTTCGTCGTGCGCGACGTACTGCGCGCCTACGCGGGCTGGTGGGGCGGAAGTCCTGCCGAGCTGATTCCCGCGCCGCGCGGCCAGGTGGCGCGCGACATCGTGGCCCTCTCGAGTCGCGAAGCTATCCTCGACCGCGTGGGGAAGCTCTTCATCGGCGGCGAGGCGCGGCGCGCCCTACACCTTGCGGTGTTGTTGCGCCAGGCGGATCCGGAAGACACCGACGCCTGGCAGACCGAGGCCGAGCTCTGCGAAGCGCTCGCGATCGCCGAGCGCTCTGCGATCGTGCGCGGCTTCTATCTCGCCTGTGCGCGCGGCGCGCGCGAGGCGCTCGCCGATCTCGACGAAGACCGCAAACCCACGCGCTGAATGAGCCGGCGCGCGCTGGTCGTCGGCGGCGGCCACAACGGCCTGATCTGCGCCGCCTATCTCGCGCGGGCGGGGCTCTCGGTCACGCTGCTCGAGCGCCGGCCGCTGCTCGGCGGCGCGTGCGTGACCGAGGAGCTCTGGCCCGGCTACCGCGTCTCGCGAGCGTCCTACGTGCTGTCGCTGTTCCGGCCGCGGATCGCGGAGGAGCTCGAGCTCGAGCGCCACGGGCTGCGCCTGCTGCCGCGCGTGCCGTCCTCGATCACGCCGCTCCCGGATGGGCGCGCGCTGGTGCTGGGCGAGGACGCGCGCTCCGACTTCGCCGAGATCGAGCAGTTCTCGCGCCGCGACGCCGAGCGCTACCGGCGCTACGAGCAGTCACTCGAGGAGATCGCGGCCGCGCTCGAGCCATTGCTCGACGACGCGCCGCCCCACGTGTGGAGTCGGGAGCGCGCCAACACCGCCCGCTGGCGGGCGCTCGGCCGCTCCGCAGCCGCCCTCGCGCGGGCGCCGGGCGCGCGCAGCGCCGCGCGGGTGCTGTTCGGCTCCGCGCGCGCCGTGCTCGAAGAGTGGTTCGAGTCGGAGCCGCTGCGCGCCACCTTGGCGACGGACGCAATCATCGGCGCGTTCGCGCCGCCTTCCGCGCGCGGCACCGGCTACGTGCTCTTTCACCACGTGATGGGGCGCGCCGGCGGCCGCCGCGGCGCGTGGGCCTACGTCGCCGGCGGAATGGGCGCGCTCGCGGACGCGCTCGCATCGGCGGCGCGCGCGGCCGGAGCGGAGCTGCGGACGAACGCCGAAGTGGTGGCGCTGCGCAGCGCGGGCGGCCGCGCCTGCGGCGTGGCGCTCGCGAGCGGCGAGTCACTCGACGCGGACTTGGTGGTCTCGGGGGCGGATCCCGCGCGCACCGCGGCGCTCGTCGACGACGCCGCGCTGCGCCGGCGCTTCCCGGCGGGGGACTACCGGAGCCCGGTCGTGAAGCTGAACCTGGCGCTGCGCGAGCTGCCGCGCTTCCGGGCACGCGGCGGCGAGCCGCTGCCGCTGTCCGGCACGATTCACTTGGGGCCGACGGACCTCGACGGCATCGAACGCGCCTTCGCCGATGCCGCGGCAGGGCGCGTGCCCGAGCTGCCGGTCGTCGAGCTGACGATCCCCTCCACCGTCGATCCGACTCTCGCGCCCGCGGGGCGCCACGTGGCGTCGATCTTCGCGCAGTACGCGCCGGTGCTGCTCCCCACCGACGCGCGCTGGCCCGAGCTGCGCGACGCCCTGCGCGACCGCGTGCTCGCGGCGGTCGAGTCAGTCGCGCCCGGCTTCGCGGCGTCGATCGAACACATGGAGGTGTTGGCCGCGCCCGATCTCGAGCGCGTCTTCGGACTCACCGGCGGGAACATCTTCCACGGCGCGATGCGCCCCGAGCGCCTGCTCGCGCGGCGGCCGAGCGCGCGCCTGCGCCCGTACTGCACCCCGCTGCCCGGGCTGTGGCTGTGCGGCGCGGGCACGCACCCCGGCGGGGGCGTGATGGGCGCGCCGGGCCGCAACGCCGCGCTCGAGCTGCTCGCGAGCCTGCGCCGCTAGCGCTACGCGGGCGAGCTGCGCCGCGCCTGCGCGAACGCGCGCGCGACGTCCTCGCGCAGCGCGCCGTCGCAGAAGAAGTCGAGCGCGGTCATCGCGAGCGCCTTGGCGCCGTCGAGCACCGCCTTGTCGCCGAGCTCCGACCCGGCCCAGCGGGCAAACTCGGCATTGTGGATCGACACGTGCGGCGGCGCCGACGCGATCATCGGGTGAATCGACGGCACGCGCTGACTCACGTTGCCCATGTCGGTGCTGCCCTGCAGCCCCGGCGGCAGCTTGTCGTACGGGAAGAATGCGCGGCCGAGTGACTCGGCGTTCGCCTGGTAGCGGTTCGCGAGCGGCCACGACGTGTCGAGATCGAGATAGTCGACCTCGCCCCACGCGAGCTCGAGCTTCGCACCCGTCGCGTCGGCGCCCGCGCGGAAGCAGCCCTCGACGCGCGCCTTCAGCGCGGCCAGCTCGCCGGCGTTCGCGGCGCGCACGTAGAAGCGACCGGCCGCCCGCTCGGGCACGATGTTCGGCGCCTGGCCGCCGTCGGTGATGATTCCGTGCAGGCGCTCGCTCTGGCGGATGTGTTGCCGCAGCGCGGCGATCGACTGGTACGCGAGCACGAGCGCGTCGAGCGCGTTGACTCCGCGCTCGGGCATCGCGGACGCGTGCGAGGCTACACCGATGTAGGTCACCTCGACCTCCGCGATCGCGAGACACGGCATGGTCGTGATGTTCGCGCCCGAAGGGTGCACCATCAGCGCGGCATCGACGCCGTCGAACGCGCCGTTGCGGGCCATGATCTCCTTGCCGCCGCCGCGCTCTTCGGCCGGTGTGCCGAGCCAGCGCACGCGGCCGGGCAGTCGGGCGCCGAGATCGGCCAGCGCGAGCGCAGCGCCGAGCGCCGTGCTCGCGATGATGTTGTGCCCGCAGGCGTGACCGATGCCGGGCAGCGCGTCGTACTCCGAGAGCAGCGCCACGGTCGGGCCGTCGCTGCCGAAGCGCGCCTCGATCGCCGTCGCGAGCCCGTACACGTTCTGGCGCGCGTCGAGCCCGCGCCCGCGCGCCGTCTTGGCGAGCAGAGCCGAAGCGCGCACCTCTTCGAAGGCGAGCTCCGGGTGCGCGTGTATCTCGTGCGAGACGTCGAGCAGCTCGCGGGCGATCCGGTCGACCGTCGCGCAGACCTCCTTCTTCAGCTCGTCGATCATCCGCGCAGTATACGGCCGCGCGGGCTAGCTCCGTCGGCCTGAGACGAGCCCGATCGGGATCGACCAGTCGTGGCCGGTCTCGG
Source organism: Myxococcota bacterium (assembly GCA_044450765.1). GTDB lineage: Bacteria > Myxococcota_A > UBA9160 > SZUA-336 > SZUA-336 > VGRW01. Next base: position 18,176 of record JBIOJK010000039.1, read on the forward strand.
GCGCGATCGCGAGCTCCGCGCGCACCTCGCTCGGCGCGGCGTCGATCAGCGCGCGGAGCCCCGCGGCGAGCGGAGCGGGCGTCCCGATGCGCGCGATCCAGCCGTCGAAGCCCAGCCGCACCGGCCAGCGCGGACCGATCTCCACCGCGAGGCCCGCCGCCTCGAACATGGCGCGCCACTCCGAGAGCCGGTAGTTGCGCACGTGCGACGGATCGCGCAGCACCTCGATCGCGTTCAGATAGGTGTCTTGCACCGGATCCTCGGACGCGAACGAGTCGACGAGCAGATACTGGCCGCCGCGGCGCAGCACGCGCGCGGCTTCGCGCGTCGCGGCCCGCGCGTCCGCGTAGTGATGCGCGCACAGCCGCGAAGTCACGACGTCGAACGACCCGTCGGCGAAGGGCAGCGCTTCCGCGCGACCGCGCTTGAACCACACGTTCGTGAGTCCGCGGTCGCGCGCGAGCCCTGCGGCGGTCGCGAGCATCTCCTCAGTCAGGTCGAGCGCGATCACCTCCGAGGCGCCGTGCGCCAGCGCGAGCGCGGTGTGTCCCGCGCCGCAGCCGACGTCGAGCACGCGCTCGTGGCCCTTCAGTGCGGCGCGCTCGACGACCGCGTCGAGCGTCGGCCCGCCCGCGTGCACCGGGCTCACCGCGTAGCTCGCAGCCGCGGCGCCGAACTGCCGCTGGACCACCGTCTCCAGATCCGCGCTCATACTTGCCTCCTGATAATTATTTACCTAGGTTAATAATCTAGATGGCCGGCAAAGGCAAGTCGGATCGGAGCCTGCGCGAGGCGCTCGCCGCGCTGCAGCGGCTGGCCGACGCGTTCGCGCATCGGCGCGCGCAGCTCGCGCGCTCGGCGGGGCTCTCAGAAGCGCAGTGGCGCGTGCTCGAGCAGATCGCGGCCGAGGACTTCATGCCCTCGCTGTTCGCGCGCCGCCGCGCGCGCTCGCCTGCCGCGGTCTCGAAAGTGATTCGCCAGCTGCTCGACCAGCAGCTGATCGAGGTCGGAATCTCGTCCGGTGACGGGCGCCTGCGCCGCTACGCGCTCACCGGCTCGGGGCGCGCGGCGATGGAGACCGTGCGCAGAGACCGCGAGCGCGCGCTAGAGCGAGTCTGGGCCGGCTTCGAACCCGCGCCATTGGCGCGCTTCGCGGCGTTCGCAACGGGCCTCGCCGAACGGATGGAGTCGCATGCGCGCGACGAAGAAAAGCGAGCCGCAGAAACGAAAAAGGCCCGCCGAGGCGGGCCAATCAACAAATCGTGAGGCGCATTCTAACGAATCGCGCACTCGGAGTCAAGGACTATCTCTCGCGCTCGCGCGTTTTTCGCTGACCGCGGGTCGAAGTCGCGGAAAGGCCGCTCGAACTCGCAGTTCGTTGCCCCGAACTCGGAGTTTTCTGCGTGCTACGCGCGTCCGGTCGAGGTCGCGGGTTCCAGATCGAGCTCCGCGAGGTGCTCGATGCAGTTCAACAGCTCGACCGACGGCGGCGGTTCGCTCGTCACGACCGTGAGCGACGTGTTCTGCCAGCCGAGCGGTGCGTCGAGACCGCCGAGGCCGACCTCGCGCTCCGCGATCGCGCGCACGACGAGTCCGTGCGTGACCACGGCGAGATTTCCGCCGAGTCTTCGGGCGCGAGAGAGCAGAAGCGGCCAGGCGCGCGCGACGCGGTCGTGGAAGGCCTGCCAGCTCTCGCCCTCGGGCGGCGCGTAGTCGGCGGCGAACGGATCGAAGCCGAGCTCCGCGTATGCGCGGCCGCGCAGGGCGCCGAAGTTCCGCTCGCGCAGGTCGGGCCAGATCTCCAAGGGCGCGCCCGTCGCGGCTTGCACGCGCTCGGCCGTCATGCGCGCGCGCGCGTAGTCGCTGGACAGGATCTCGCGCACTCCGAGCCGCGCGAGCCGAGCGGCCAGACGGTCCGCCTGCGCGAGACCGCGCTCCGAGAGCGGGATCTCCGGGGTCTGGAGAATCCGCGCCGCGTTCGACGCGGTCTCCCCATGGCGCACCAGCAGGATCGACATCGCGCCGAGCGTAGCAGAGGTGTAATTTGGACCGCTGGCGATGGAAGCGTATCTCGAGCTGCTGCGGCACGTGCGCAACCACGGCGCGCGGAAGAGCGATCGGACCGGGACGGGGACTCTCTCGGTCTTCGGCTGGCAGTCGCGCTACGACCTCGCGCGCGGCTTCCCCGCGCTCACGACCAAGCGGCTGCACCTGCGTTCGATCTTCCGCGAGCTGTTCTGGTTCATCCGAGGCGACACCAACGTGCGCGGCCTGCACGAGCACGGAGTCACGATCTGGGACGAGTGGGCCGACGCGGACGGGGAGCTCGGGCCGATCTACGGCGCACAGTGGCGGGCCTGGCGCACCGCCGACGGGCGCTCGGTCGACCAGTTGAGAGCCGTCGAGGACGAGATCCGCCGCAATCCCGACTCCCGGCGCCTGATCGTCTCCGCCTGGAACGTCGGCGAGCTCGAGCGCATGGCGCTGCCTCCCTGTCACCTGCTGTTCCAGTTCTACGTCGCCGAGGGGCGGCTCTCGTGCCAGGTGTACCAGCGCAGCGCGGACATCTTCCTCGGCGTGCCGTTCAACGTCGCGTCGTACGCGCTGATGACTCACTTGATGGCGGAGGCCACGGGTCTGCGCGCGGGCGAGCTGGTCCACACGCTCGGCGACGCGCACCTGTATCTGAACCATCTGGAGCAAGCGGATCTGCAGCTCTCGCGCACGCCCTACGAGCTGCCGCGGCTCGAGCTGCGACCGGGCGTCAAGTCGATCGCGGACTTCCGCTTCGAGGACGTGCGGCTCGCCGACTACCGCGCCCACCCGGCGATCGCGGCGCCCATCGCCGTCTAGCTCGGCCGTGCTCGCGCTGATCGCGGCGGTCGCCGAGAACGGCGTGATCGGTGCGAAGGGTGCCCTGCCCTGGCGACTGCCGGACGAGCTGGCCCACTTCAAGCGCACGACGCTGGGCAAGCCGGTGCTGATGGGCCGACGCACCTTTGTGTCGCTCGGCCGCGCCCTGCCCGGGCGCACGAACGTCGTCCTGTCGCGCACGCCCGGATTCGCGGCGCCCGGCGCGCTGGTCGCCGCGGACCTCGACGCCGCGCTCGCGCTGGCGGCCGGCGCCGCCGAGGTCGTGGTGATCGGCGGCGCGGCGCTCTACGCCGAGGCGCTCCCGCGCGCGCAGCGAATCTACCTGACCCGCGTGCACGCGCGCCCCGAGGGAGACGCGCGCTTTCCGGCGCTCGCGCCCGGCGACTGGCGCGAGTCACTCGTGCTCGCGCACCCCGCCGACGCGCGCCACGCGTTCGCGTTCTCGATCTGCCAGCTCGAGCGGCGCTAGATCGGCGCGTAGCCGGCGGTCGTCTCGAGCGCCGGCGCGTCGAGCACGGTCACGTAGCCGCGCTCGACCGAGATCGCGCCGGCGCCGACCCAGAGCCGCATCTGCTTGTTGACGCTCTCGCGTGTCGCGCCCACCAGCTCGCCGAGGATGTGCTGCGGCAGCCGCTGCTCGATGCGCGTGCCGCCCGGCGCCGCCCGCCCGTGAGTCTGCAGAAGGGCCAGCAGCTTGCGCGCCAGGCGCGCAGGAATGGTGAGCGAGAGCTCGTCCTCGACCCGCTGCGACAGCTCGCGCAAGCTGCGCGCCAGCACCGCGGCCAGCTTGATCGCCACGCGCGGCTGCTGCTCCAGGAACGGCAGCAGGTCGCGCCGCTGCAAGCTGAGCAGCTCGCAGGGCTCCAGCGCCTCGACCGTCGCCGAGCGGACCTGCGCGTCGAACAGCGCGACCTCGCCGAGCACCTCGCCAGCCTCGATGAAGCGGAACACGACTTCCTTCGCGTCCGCGCCGCTCGAGTAGACGCGCAGCCGGCCCCGCAGAACCCCGTAGAGGGCCGAGCCCGGATCGCCTTTGCGAAACAGAACCTCGCGCACGCGCAGGCGTTTCGTGCCGGTGATTCCGTGCAGCAAGTCGAGCTCGCGGCGCGAGAGCCCCTCGAAGATGCGGATCGATCCGAGCATGGCCCGGCCATCGAGCGGCCGGGGCTGGAGCGAGGCGGCGGAGGTCATTCCAGAAGAATGCCCCGATCTGTGAACTGTTTCACAGCGGACCGGTCGGTCGCTTCGCGAAATTTCCGCTCATGCAGCGAGCGGCCCAATGGGAGTTCCGGTACGGACACCGCGGAGGTTGCCGCGCCGTGAGCCCCGAAGTGGCGCCGGACCCCTCGCACATCGCTGCCTCTCGCCGACACATGACCGTGATTCCCCTCCCGGTCGCCATTCCCAGGCTGACGTGGCTCCCTCCACGGCAGCTGGGCGGCAGAGGCAGTCAGTGCGAGGGGTCCCCCTCTCGCTAGCCCGCGCCCCTTCTCGAAGACCCGTCCCCGAGTCACAATGCGCAATCGGGGGTGATTGTTTGAGAGCCGCGTGCCTGTTCGCTGGCCTCGCGCTCGGCTGCGCGGCGTCTGCATCGCTGCGCGCGACGCCGGACGTCGTCTGCGCGGGTCGGACCGTGCGCCTGGCCTGGGACGGCAGCGCGAGCGGCGAGCTCAGCGCGGACCCCGCCGACGCGTCGCTCGGCCCGGCGGACGCGAGCGGCTCGAAGTCCGTTCGGCCGAAGCTGACCACGACCTACCGCTTCCGTGTCTCGTCGCTGTTCGCTTCCAAGACCGGCGAGGCGCGCGTGACGGTCCTCCGCCCGCCCGAGAAGCCCACGCCGATCGGCGCGGCGGTCGACGGCGAGACGGCGGGCTGCTCGCCGCGATCCGTCTGGGTGACCGCCAGCGTGCCGCCGGACGCCTGGGACCGGCACCTGCGCGTGAACGCCGTGTCGTCCGGGGACGGCCGCGCCTATCTCGTCAGGCACCTGCGGACGTCGGCCGAGGTTCCGAGCGGGGCGCCGTCCGACGCGTTTCGCGATCAGCCGATCGCCGGCGCGTGGCGGCTCGAGACGGCGCTGCGTCCCGGCGAGGTCTGTAACTCGCCGAGCATGCCGCCCTCGCTCGCGATTCAAGTGACCTTCGTCTGCGCCGATTGACTCTCGCTACGGAGCTTCTTCCGGCACGACGGGCGAAGTCAGCTGCCGGGCCAGGGCGTCGACCAGCATCCGCGCCTCGCTCGGGTCCTTGCCGCAGCCGAAGACGTGGAAGTCGGGCCTCTGCAGCACCACGCGCGCGCGCGTGCGCTCGAAGAGGCGCGTGTATCTCCCGTCGAGGTCCTCGACCGGCGCGCCGGCGCCGACGTGAGCGCTGATTCCGCCAAGTGACTCGAACAGCTTCCGGGCGTCCGGCTCGAGCGCCTCGACCGGATCGCAATCGGCGCCGAAGAGGACCCAGCCGCGCCCGACCACGTCGTCGAAGAGCCCCGCGCGCACGCGCGCGCCGTCGCGCACGCGCACGCGGCCCTGCACGGTGAGCTCGCCCGCGTGCGGATCGCCCTCGAGCAGGGTGCCGCAGCCCATGGCGGGCGGAACCGGAACCGCGTGCCTCCGCGCCCGCGCGAGCGCCATCAGCTCCACGTCGCGGACCGCCGCCTCGGCGGGATCGGTCAGGAACATCAGGCGCCCGAGCGCGAGTGACAGACCGATCAGCCCGCGGACGTGCGGGAGTCTCTCGAGCGCGTAGGTGTCGAGCAGCGCGTCGGGCGCTCGCCCGACCAGCACGAGGTCGAGCTTCCAGGCCAAGGTCGCCGCGTCGCGCAGTCCCGAGCCCAGCCCCTGTGCCGCGAACGGCGGCAGCTGGTGCGCCGCGTCGCCGGCGAGCAGCACGCGCCCGCTGCGCCAGATCTCCGCCCAGCGCGCGCGGAAGGTGTACACCGAGTGGCGCTCCAGGCTGGCGTTCGACTCGCCGAGTCCCCAGGGCTCGAGGAGCTTCCACGCGGTGCTCGGGTCGCTGAGTGACTCGATCGTCTCGTGCGGCAGCCGCATGAACTCGAAGCGCCGCCGCCCCGGACCGCCCGAGATCACGGTCGTCGGGCGCGCGGGATCGCAGAGTTGCCAATTCGCGGGACTCCAGGCGCGCGGTCGGTGCGTCACCAGATCGACGATCAGCCAGTCGGACTCGAAGCCGAAGTCCTCGACCGGCACGCGCAGCGCGCGGCGCACGAAGCTGTTTGCTCCGTCGCAGCCGACGGCGAAGCGCGCGTCGACGTCGCAGAGCTGACCCGAGGCGTCGCGCGCGCGCACGCGCACCCGCTCGCCCCGGGGCTTGATCTCGAACACCTCGAACCCGCGCCGAACCGAGACCGAGCGGAACGAGCGCGCGCGCCGATCCAGAACGCCTTCGAGGTCGGGCTGGTGGATCAGATTGGCCTCCGGCCAGCCCGAGAGACTGATCTCGGATTCGGGGCCGAAGCGGAGGAGTGTCTCGCCCGCGGCGTTGCGCCACTCGTAGTCGCGGCACGGCTCCGCGAGCCCGCGCAGCTCGTCCGCCACGCCCGCGGCCTGCAGAATCCGGCCGATCTCGTGGTCGAAGTGCACCGCGCGCGGCAGCGGATACGCGTTCGGCCAGCGCTCGAGGACAGTGACTCGCCAGCCGCGCTGCGCCAGCAGGATTGCCAGCATCTGGCCCGTGGGACCGTAGCCGACGATGGCGACGTCGCAGCGCTGGCGCACCGTCTCCTCCTCCGCGGAATTCAAAACTGAGGCTACTCTCAAATTGAGACGAGTGTCAATATTGACGTGTGTCTCACTTCGAAATACGATGTGCACATGCCCCGTGGATCTCCCGCGAAGAGCCCTCCGGCTCCGACGCCCCGACACGGGAAGCGCGCGCGCACGCGAGAGGCGCTGCTCGACGCCACCATGCGGGTACTCGCGCGCGGCGGCACGGGACCGGTCTCCATTCAGGAAGTGACTGCCGAAGCCGGCCTCGCCAACGGCACCTTCTACAACTACTTTCGCACCCGCGAGGAGCTGCTCGAGGCCACCGTCGTGCCGCTCACGCAGCGGCTCGTGCAGAGGCTGAACGCGACCTCCGCCGGGGTCGGCATCGATGACCCGGCTCGCCGGCTGGCGCTCGGGGTGCGCGGGTTCATCGACCACGCCATCGCCGACCGGACCTGGGCCGCGGCGCTGGTTCGCCTGTGGGGCAGCACGGCGAGCCTGCCGCGGCGCGCCGGAGTCATCGTGCTCGCGGATCTCCGCGCCGCGCAGAAGCGCCGGCGCCTGCGCGTTCCCGACGAGGGCGCGGCGCTCGACCTGGTGCAGGGCACCGTGATCGCCAGCATTCGCAGCGTGATCGAGGGCAAAGCCACTGCGGAGCGCGGCATCGCCGTCGCGGCGCTCCTGCTGCGCGCCCTGGGCCTGCCTGCGCGCGAGGCCGAGGCGCTCGCGAACTCCGAAATGCCGCCGCTCGCGCCGGAGTCAGCCGCGCTCCGCTGAGCGACTAGAATCGCGCCATGGCACTCCAACTGGGCGCGCACCTCGGCCAGCAGAATCTCGGCATCGGCGAAATCCGCGCCCTGTGGCGCCGCTTCGATTCGGCCGGCCTCGACTGGATCTCGCTCTGGGACCACTTCTACGAGGCCCCGCCCGCCGGCGGCACACAGCCGCACTTCGAGGCCGTGTCACTGCTCGGCGCGCTCGCGACCGAGACGAAGCGCGCGCGCATCGGGTGTCTCGTCTTCTACCCCGGCTACCGCAACCCGGCGGCCCTCGCAAAAGCCGCGACCAGCATCGACCATCTGTCCGGCGGGCGCTTCACCCTGGGGCTGGGTGCAGGCTGGCACGAGTGGGAGGCGCGCGCCTACGGCTACGAGTTCCCGCCGATCGGCGTGCGCATGGAGATGCTCGACGAGTCGCTCCAGATCGCCCGCGAACTGCTGACTCGCGAGCGAACCACGTTCTCCGGGAAACACTTTCGCGTCGACAACGCGTCGTGTCTGCCGGCGCCGCTGCAGCGCCGGCTGCCGATCTGGGTCGGCGGCGTCGGCGAGAAGCGCACTCTGCGCTTGGCCGCCCGCCACGCGGACGGCTGGAACGCCGCGTACGTGTCACCGGCCGAGTTCGCGCGCCTGTCCGCGGTGCTCGACCAGTGGTGCGAGAAGGAAGGGCGCGATCCGGCGGAGATCGCCCGCAGCGTGAATCTGTCGTTCCACCTGTGTCTGGACTCGAAGCGCGCGGCGCAGGTCGAGGCGGACCTGCGGAAGCAGTGGGGCCCCGCGGCGGAGCGCATGATCGCGGGTTCCCTCCTCGGCACCCCCGAGCGAGCCGGCGAGACACTCGCCGCGTACGCCGCCGCGGGCGCGCAGGCGATCAACGTCGCGCTGCGCGCGCCGTGGGATCAAGAAGCGCTCGACGCCTATCTCGACGAGGTCGTGCCGCGGATGCGCGCCGCGGGGAGATAGCGTGCTGCAGCGCATCGAGGTCGGAGGCGGTCTCGCGCTCGCCGTTCGCGACGAAGGCCGCGCCGACGGCGACCCGCTTCTTCTGATCCACGGCATCACCGAGGACCACCGCGCGTGGGACGAGCTCGTGCCCGCGCTCGCGCGCGACGCGCGCGTGATCCGCGTCGACCTGCCCGGTCACGGCGCATCGTCGCCGCTCGCGGCTTACTCCGCCGCCGCGCTCGCGGCGCCGGTGGCGGAGCTCGTCGGCGTATTGAAGCTCGATCGGCCGCACGTGATCGGGCACTCACTCGGCGGGCTGTTGGCGACCTTGCTCGGGGCGCTCGTGCCGGTGCGCTCGATCGTGAACGTCGATCAGTCGCTCCGGCTCGGCCCGTTCATCGAGCGCGTGCGCGCCGTCGCCCCGCGGCTGCGCGGTCCAGAGTTCAGCGATGCCCTCAATGCGGAGATGGAGTCACTCGGCGGCTCGCGCCTTCCGGTTCGCGTGCGCGACGAGCTGCGCGCGTACCGCGTCGAAGCGCGCCGACGGGTCGTGCTCGACCTGTGGCTGCCGCTGCTCGACACGAACGAGGAGGCCGTCGCCGCAACGTTCTCTCCGCTTCTGCGAGAAATTCGCGCGCCCTATCTCTCTCTGCACGGCGACGACCCCGGCCCGGGCTACGACGCCTGGCTGCGCGCGCTGATCCCCGCGGCCCGCGTCGAGATCTGGGACGGCCTGGGTCACTGGCTGCACCGGGTCGAGCCGGCGCGGTTTCTCGCGCGCGTGCGCGAGTTCGCGCGCGAGAGTGCGCGGACGTGACGCCGCTCCTCGTGCTGGCCGAGTTCGGCTGCGGCGAGGCCGGCTGCAGGCCGAGGTCCGGGAGCGCGCGTCGGAGCGGCGCTGGCTGTTCATGACGTTCTGGACTGATTCGAGCGCGGTGTGCCGCGTGCGGCCGCTGGACCAGCGCGCGGCCGGGCTGGTCGGCGCAGGGTCCCGCGACCTGCCGCCAATGCGGAGGCGGGCTGGGACGCCAGTGA
>JBIOJK010000040.1:0-27297 GCA_044450765.1 Myxococcota bacterium
GAACCGGATCGCCCGAGTGCTCCGCGGACGCGCACACCGAATGTCCCGCGCCGCAGCCGATCTCGAGCGCGTGCAGGTACGGAAGCAGCGCGTGGGAAGCGAGCGCAAGTACGGCGACGAGCGCCGTTCGCTGCAGCCGAGCGGAGAGCCGGTTCCGCATGCGCGCGCGAGGTTAGGGGAGCCCGCCTTGGGTGTCAACAATCCGGAGGGCTCTGCTGTCTCGGTTTGACGGCCACTGTGACTGCAGGCACAGTTGCTGTCGCAAGGAGACGTCAATGGCACATCGGCGAAGACCAGTCACTGCCGCATTCGCCATGAACACCGCCGTGCTCGCCGTCGAAGTCGTCGGGGGGCTCAAGGCGAGCAGTCTCAGTCTTCTGTTGGACGGAGTTCACAATTTGTCGGACGAGGTCGCGCTCGGTTTTCTGGTGCTCGCCTACAGCTTGCGGGCAGGGCTCTCCGGCAGGTTCTTGCAGTCGGCGAACCTGTTCAATTCGCTCGGTCTCATCGCCATCTGCGGACTTCTCGCGTGGCAGGTTCTCGAGCGACTGGCGCAGCCCATTCCCGTCCTCGGCGCGATTCCCGTCGCGGCAGGCTTGCTCGGCGCCGTCGGGAACTGGGGAGTGGCGCGCGCTCTTCGTGAGTCCGCTCGAGAAGACGCGGCGATTCGCCTTGCCTACGTCCACAACCTCGGCGACGTGCTTCTCTCCCTCGCCCCGGTCCTCGCCGGCATCCTGGTTCTCGCGACGGCGAGACCGGTCTTCGATCCGCTGATTGCCTTGGGAATCGTCGGAGTCATCCTGGTCACGACGATCCGCTCTGTGCTCGGCTCCCACCGCGAGCTGCTCTGGCCCGAGAACGTCGTGTGCGCGCACCCGGAGTCGCGATCGAGCTGACCACTGACTGGCGTCGGCAGGCGGCTCAGCTCGGCGCCACGGGCGTCCGCATCGTCACGAACTCCTCCGCCGCCGTGGGATGGATCCCGACGGTCGCGTCGAACTGCGCCTTGGTGGCGCGGCACTTCACCGCGATCGCGATGCCCTGGATGATCTCGCCCGCGTCGGGACCGAGCATGTGCGCGCCGAGCACGCGCTGACTCGCGCGGTCGACGACGAGCTTCATGATCGTCTGCTCGTCGCGGCCAGTGAGCGTGTGGCGCAGCGCGCGGAAGCTGCTGCGGTAGACGTCGATGGCGCCGAACTGCGCGGCCGCCTCGAGTTCGGTGAGTCCGACCGCGCCGATCTGCGGCTGGCTGAAGACGGCGCTCGGCACGTCCGCGTAGTTCACGGGCGTCGGCGCGCCGCCGAAAACCGTGCGCGCGAACGCCATCGCTTCGTGGATCGCGACGGGGGTGAGGTTCAAGCGGTTCGTCACGTCGCCGATCGCGAACACGCTCGCCACCGACGTGCGCGAATACGCGTCGACGACCACGGCGCCGTCGCGCCCGAGCGCGACGCCCGCGTTCTCGAGCCCGAGCCCGGCGGCGTTCGGGTCGCGCCCGATGGCGAACATGACTTGGTCGGCCTCGACCGCGCCCCCGTCGGCGAAGACCGCGCGCAGGCCCGCGCCGGTCCGCTCGATGCCCGCCATCTGCACGCCGAAGCGCAGCTCGACGCCGCGCTTCGCCATCTCGGCTGCGAGCCCGCGGCGCAAGTCGTCGTCGAAGCCGCGCAGAAAGAGCTCGCCGCGGTGCGCCAGAGTGACTCGCGCGCCGAGCCCCGCGAAGATCCCCGCGAACTCGACCGCGATGTATCCGCCGCCGGCGATGACCACGCGCCGCGGCAGCTCCTTCAGGTGGAACGCCTCGTTGGAGCTGATCGCGTGCTCGATGCCCGGGATCGCGGGCATGCGCGGCCAGCCGCCGGTCGCGACGAGCAGGTGCTCCGCCGTGTAGGTCTTGCCGCCGGCTTCGACGGTGTGGGCGTCGCGGATGCGCGCGCGCGCGTCGATCCGGCGCACGCCCGCGTCGTCGAGCAGCCGGGCGTACACCGAATTGAGTCGCGCGATCTCGCGGTCTTTGTTGGCGATCAGGCTGGCCCAGTCGAAGCTGCGGGGCCCGACCGTCCAGCCGTAGCCCGCGGCGTCCTCGAAGTCGTCCGCGCAATGCGACGCGTAGACGAGCAGCTTCTTGGGGATGCAGCCGACGTTCACGCAGGTGCCGCCGAGATAGCGCTCCTCGGCGACGGCGACCCGCGCGCCGAGGCTCGCCGACACGCGGCTCGCGCGCACGCCACCGGAGCCCGCGCCGATCACGAAGAGGTCGAAGTCGAAGCGCGCCATCGCGCGATTCTAGCCGGCTGCCCTCTCGAAATCGCCGAGCGAGAAGGCCACGCCGCCCGAGAGATCCGCGACCGGAGGGCGCAGTTTGGTCACGCGCAGCCAGAGCTCGGCGCCGGGCGGAGCGAGCGGGCGGAACACGCCGAGCAGCTCGTGCGCGAGATGCTCGACCAGGTGGAACTCGCGGCCCGCCACGCGCGCGCGCGCCGCGGCGATCAGCTCGGCGTAGCAGACGGTGTCTTCGAGCTTGTCGCTCTCGCACGCGGGCGGCAGCTCCGCGAAGCGCACGGCGACGTCGAGGTCGACGGCCTGCGGGGTCGACCGTTCCTGGGCGCCGCAGCCCAGCCGCACCGAGAGGCGCGCGCCGTTGAACTCGAGCAGGCTCATGCGGGGAGATCCTAGCCGGCCTCTGGTAGATTAGTCGCGTTAATTGTCCTGGCGGATTCGTTCAGTGAATCTGAACACGGTCGACCTCAACAAGCTGCGCACCTTTCTCGCGGTCGCCGAGCGCGGCGGGATCAGCCCCGCCGCTGCGTCGCTCGCGGTGACGCGCTCGGCGGTGAGCCAGAGCGTCTCGGGCCTCGAGGGCTCGCTCGGCGTGCGGCTCTTCGATCGCGTCGGCCGGCGGCTCGTGCTCACGTCGGAGGGGCGCACCCTCGCGCGCCGCTTCGGCCGCGTGCACGCGGAGCTCGCGAGCGCGCTCGAGCTCGTGGTGAACGCGGAGCGCGAGGTCCGCGGGCTGGTGCGGCTCGGACTCTTCGTCGGCGCCTCGCGGCCGCGCGTCGCCGCGTTTCTGGCGCGCTTCGCGGCCGCCCACGCGAAGGTGCAGGTGAAGCTCTTGTACGGAGCGCACGCGGAGCTGCGCGAGCGGCTGGTCGCGAACCGCCTCGACTTCGCGCTGGCGCTGGTGCCGGGTCACTCGTCGCCGCCGCGCGTGCGCTCCCGCCTGTTGTTCCGGCAAGAGCTGGTGCTCGTCTCGGCGCGACCGTTCCCGCGCGCGCGCGCGCTGGGCGAGTCACTCGAAGCCGGCTGCTACGTCGACTACTACCAGTCGAGCCCGCTGATCCGGCGCTGGCTGCGCCACCACTTCCCGCGCCGGCGCATCGAGCCCGACGTGCGCGTGTTCGCGGCCAGCACGGACCTGGCGCTCGAGCTCGTGCTCGCCGGCGCGGGCGCCGCGGTGCTCCCGCGCGAGCTCGCCGAGCCGCTTCTGCGCGAGGGACGGCTGCACGCCGCGCGCAGCGGGCGCCCCGAGCTGCGCGACGGGGTGTGGCTCGAGGAGCCGGCCGGCGCCTGGCGCAGCGAGACGCTCCGCGAGTTCAGGAGCGCGCTGATCGCCGATCTCGCGGAAGCGACGTGACACGCCTCGCTGTCGCGCTCGAGATCACGCCGCCGCGCGGCGACCGGATCGACGTGCTGCTGCGGCGCGCAGGATTGCTGGGCGCACGCGCGGATGCCGTGCACGTGATCCAGCGGCCGGAGCGGCAGCGCAGCGTCGACGCCGCGCTCGCGCTGCAGCGCCGCGGCTGGGACGCAGCCTGGCACCTGGTGAACCGGGGGCGGAGCGTGCCGGGCCTCGAACGCGAGATCGCGGAGGCGGCCCGCGGCGGACTGCGCGCGGCGCTCGTGGTGCGGGGCGAGGCGGGCCCACCGGAGCCGGCGCCGCCGCCGAGCCTCGCGTCGTTGGTCGCGCGCGTGCGCGCGGCGATCCCCGGCGCGCGCGTGGGAGTCACTTTGAACCCGTACGGCCCGCGCGAGCGCGTGCTCGCGAATCTCTGGCCGAAGCTCGAGGCGGGCGCGGCCTTCGTGCAGACTCAGCCCATCTTCGAGCTGGCGGCGCTCGCGCCGTTCGCCGAAGCGATCCGCGCCCGCGCGCCGCTGGTGCGGCTCGTGCCGATGTTGATCCCGCTGCTCGACGCGCCCGCTGCGGAGCGGCTGGGCGAGCGCCTGCGCATCCCCCTGCCCGACCGGCTGCTGCGGCGGCTCGAGGACGGGGGCGAGTCCGCCGGCTGGGGCGAGTTCGCGGCGCTCTCTGGCGAGCTCGCGCGCTCCGGCCTGGCCGACTCACTGGCCGTGATGACCCGAGAGGCGGATCCGCCGAAGTCGTTCGGCGAGCGCCTGGCGGCCGCGCTCGGCTAGCGAGTCAGTCGCGCGGAGCGGCGGATGAGCGCCGCGGCGCCCAGCAGGGCGAGCAGCGCCTCCGCCGGCTCGGGAACGCGGGCGTCGTACTCGGCGATGAAACCGACGATCGGCGCCTGCTCCTGTGAGTCGAGGCCCTCGTCGTTCCAGGTGCCGCTGTAGTCCAATGTCTGGCCGACGTAATAGTGCACCCACATCGCGAGATAGCGCTCGTCGCCCGTGTGGGCGGCGTTCTCGTCGTTCGGCTCGCCCGGCAGCCAGTTCGTGTAGTTCCAGGATTCGGGCCCGACCCACTGCCAGCCGACGTCCGGCGGGAGTGACTTCACGGGCGTGTCGTTCTGGAACCCGCCGAGCCAGACCTGGCGTTTGTGCCCCTCGGTCGTCAGCGGCAGGAGCTGGTCGATGAAGGCGTTCTCGGCGGCGCTCGAGATGGTCGCGAGATATCCCTCGGTCCCCGCTCCGAGCGTCGACCCGGCGGCGCTGTCGCGCGCGGCCGTCCAGGTCGGCGGCGCGTCGACGGTCGGCACGAACGCGTAGTAGTGACCGTTGCCGCCGGACGCGGGAGACCAGTACGCGATGTCACAGCCCGCGAACGTGCAGTTCCCCTCCAGGCCGCTCGGCAGCCCGGTCGGCATCCCGGTCGCGCGGGCGGCGGGCGCAACCGCGACGGCGCAGACCGCGGCCAGTCCGACGATCGTCGGCGTGGTCGCGAGAGACAGCCGGTCCCGCAGCCGCATCCAGGTTCCCTCCGCTAGAAGCCGCAGCCTACCTCATCGAGGTGCCCGCAAACAATCAGAACCGGCGAACCGAGCCCGAATTCCCACGCGCGCGCCCGGCCGCGTGGCCGGCAGCGCTGCAGCTGCGCGCGAGTTGCCGGTCCCCTGCCGGCCGCGAGTCTCAACGCGGGCCTGACCGCTGCCGATAGCTCCCGTGCAAATGGCGACCTCTCCGAACCCGAATCCGACCCCGACTCCGGCCGACGCGCTCCTGGGCCGCGTCTCGGTCGCGGCGAAGCTGATCACGATGGAGCAGCTGGCGCAGGCGACGCGCGAGCAGGCCCGCATCGGCGCCGGCAAGAACCTGGGCGAGGTGCTGGTCGCGATGGGCTTCATGACCGACGCGGCGCTCGCAAAGGCAGTCGATCTGCAGAAGAGCGTGATCGCGCGCGCGAGAGAGAAGAAGGGCGACGGCGCGCCCGTGACTCCCGCGGTGGCCCGGCCGACGCCGATCGAGGTCGGCACCGAGAGCGACGCGCCCGCTGCCGCCGCGCTCGCGCAGGAGGCGAGACCCGCTCCGAAGCCGGCGACCGCGCCGCGCGCTCGGCCGGTCGCCGCCGGCCCCGCCGCCGTCTCGAAGATCGGACTGGATCGGGGCCTCGACGCGCTGCTCGTCGACGCGTCGAGTCAGAGCGCGAGCGACGTCCACCTGCACAGCGGCGCGAACCTGCGCCTGCGCGTGCGCGGCGCACTGCTGGAAGTGCCCGACTCGAAGCTGTCGCCGCAGATCGCCGAGAAACTGATCCTGTCCGCGCTCTCCGCGGAGGAGCGCGCGCTGCTCGAGGAGCACGGTGAGATCGACTTCTGTCACACCGTGAAGGGCCTGGCCCGGTTCCGCGCGAACGTGTACCGGCAGCTGCGCGGCCTGGACGCGAGCTTCCGCCGCATCTCGCTGCAGCCGCCGACCCTCGACGACCTGGGCCTGCCGCACTCACTCGCGAAGTTCACGAACTTCCACCAGGGCCTGGTTCTGATCACCGGTCCCTCGGCGTGCGGCAAGTCGTCGACGATGGCGGCGCTCGTGAACTTGATCAACGAAGAGCGCGCCGAGCACATCCTGACGGTCGAGGATCCGATCGAGTATCTGCACCCGTCGAAGCGCTGCATCGTGAATCAGCGCAACGTGCGGCGGCACACCGAGTCGTTCGCCCGCGCGCTGCGCGCCGCCCTCCGAGAGGACCCGGACGTGATCGTGATCGGCGAGCTGCGCGACCGCGAGACGATCTCGCTGGCCATGACCGCGGCCGAGACGGGTCACCTCGTGCTCGCGACCCTGCACACCGACAACGCGGTGCGGACGGTGAATCGGATCATCGGCTCGTTCCCCCCGGAGCAGCAGGACCAGGTGCGCGCGATGGTGTCGGAGTCACTCCGCGCGGTGATCTCGCAGCGCCTGCTGCCGCGCGCGGATGCGCGGGGCATGGTGCCGGCCGTCGAGGTGCTGGTCGTCAACCGCCCGGTCGGGAACCTGATCCGCGAGGAGAAGACGGTGCAGATCCGCTCGACCATGCAGACCAGCGCCTCGTCCGGGATGGTGTTGCTCGACGCCGCGCTCGCACAGCTGGTGAAGTCCGGCACCGTGAAGCGCGACGACGCGCTGATCCACGCCGAAGACCCGAAGCTGATCCCAGCGGGCAAGTGAGTCGGAGGCCGGCGTGGCAGAAATCGACGAGCTCCTACGCTACCTGAAGCAGCAAAAGGGCTCCGACCTGCACCTGGCCGCCGGGCTGGAGCCGCGCATCCGGGTCAACGGCGAGCTGCGCGCGATCGAAGGTCAGGCGCCGCTCACTGACGACGGCGTGCGCAAGCTGCTGCGCGAGATCCCGAGCGAGTCGCAGTGGAAGGTCTTCCACGAGACCCACGACCTCGACTTCGCCTACGGGCTCGACGGCGTCGGGCGCTTCCGCGTGAACTTCTTCGTGCAGGAGCGCGGCGCCGGCGCGGTTCTGCGCATGATTCCCGAGAAGATCGTTCCGCTCGAGGAGCTGTCGCTGCCGAAGGCGATCGAGGGTCTCGTCCACTACCGCAAGGGTCTCGTGGTCGTGACCGGGCCGACGGGCTCTGGCAAGTCGACCACGCTCGCGGCGATCATCGACAAGATCAACCGCACCTACGCGAAACACATCCTCACGCTCGAGGATCCGGTCGAGTTCGTGCACGAGAACAAGAAGAGCGTGCTCTCGCACCGAGAAGTCGGCTCGCACACCAAGGGCTTCGGCCCGGGCCTGCGCGCGGCGATCCGCCAGGACGCCGACGTCGTGCTGGTCGGTGAGATGCGCGACTACGAGACGATCTCGCTGGCGCTCACCGCGGCCGAGATGGGCATGCTGGTCTTCGGCACGCTGCACACGAACAGCGCGCCGAAGACGATCGACCGCATCATCGACACGTTTCCGTCCGACGAGCAGGCTCAGGTGCGGCTGTCACTCGCAGAGTCACTCTCGGCCGTGATCGCTCAGCTGCTGCTGCCCACGTCGGACGGCAAGGGCCGGATCGCCGCGAACGAGATCCTGCTGAAGACGAAGGCGCTGCCGAACATCATCCGCGAGGCGAACACCGGCATGCTCGGCTCGTTCATCCAGCAGGGCAAGGCCGACGGGATGCAGCAGATGGACGACGCGCTCTTCGAACTCGTGCAGGCCAAGCGGGTGGACCCGCACGACGCCTTCGCGAAGGCGATGGACAAGGCCCGCTTCGAGTCGCTGCTGCCCACGGAGTGACCGGACGGGCTGCTACCGCCCCCGCCTCCGTCTGATACGCTCGCGGCCATGATCAAGCTCAGCTTCTGTCTGCGGCGGCTGCCGAACCTGTCGCGCGAGCAGTTCCAGAAGTACTGGTTCGAGACACACGGGCCGCTCGTGCGAAAGCAAGCCGAAGCGCTGCGCATCCAGCGCTACGTGCAGACCCACACGGCGCTCGGCGACGCCGCCGAGTCGCTGCGCGCGACGCGCGGCGGTCCGCCGGCATACGACGGCGTCGCGGAGCTGTGGTGGAAGAGCGAGGCGGACGTGGCCGCGGCGCTGGCGACCCCCGCCGGCCAGGAAGCGGGCCGCATCCTGCTCGAGGACGAGCGCAAGTTCATCGATCTCGCGAGCTCGCCGCTCTTCTGGGCGCGCGAGCGAGAGATCATTCCGGGGAAGTGACTTGGCGCGAGTCACCTTCGACGTCTGGTCCGACTATCTGTGTCCCTGGTGCAACGTCGCCGCGACGCGCCTGCAGCGGATCGAAGAGGAGTTCGGCGTAGACGTCGCGCTGCGCTGGCGGAGCTTCCTGCTGCGCCCGCAGCCGGAGCCGGGGCGCGACCTCGCGAAGTTCAAGCGCTACACCGAGCTGTGGCAGCGCGCGGCGGAGGAAGAGCCCGCCGCCCAGTTCCGCGGCTGGTCGAGCGACGAGGGCCCGCCGTCGCACAGCGTCCCCGCGCATCTGGTCGCGAAGGCCGCGGCGACGCTGGGCGACGCCGCGTTCCGCCGCATGCACCGCGCGCTGCTGCATGCCTACTTCGCCGAGAGCCGCGACATCTCGAACGCGCAGACGCTGGCCGCGCTCTGGCGCGAGAGTGAGCTGGCCCCCGCCGAGCTCGCACGCGCCGCCGATCCGGAGCTGCTGCGGCAGGTCGGCGAGGAGCACAACCAGGCGGTCGAGCTGGGCGTCGGCGGCGTGCCCGCGGTGCGCATGGCGGGCCACGACGTCGCGATCACCGGCGCGCAGCCGATCGAGGTCTATCGCCGCTGGATTCGGCGCGCGCTCGACGCGCCCGGCGGAAAGTGATGTGATGGTGCGCCGCGGGCCGTCCCGAGGTGCAGCGCGGGCGCAGTGAGCCGCAGGCGAATGGAGAGCACATGAAGATCGGCGTGCAGATCCCCATATTCACTTGGCCCGGCGGACCCGCGGCGCTCGCCGCGAAGCTGCGCGAGATCGCCGAGGCCGCCGACGCGGCCGGCTTCGCGAGCTTGTGGGTGATGGACCACCTGTTCCAGATCCCGATGGTCGGCGCGGCCGAGCAGGAGATGCTCGAAGGCTACTCGGCTCTCTCGTATCTCGCGGGAGTGACTCGCCGCGCGAAGCTCGGGACGATGGTCACCGGAGTCACCTACCGGCACCCCGGTGTGTTGATCAAGACGGTGACCACGCTCGACGTGCTCTCCGGCGGGCGCGCGTACCTGGGCATCGGCGCCGCCTGGTTCGAGCGCGAGCACACGGGACTCGGCGTGCCTTTTCCACCGCTCGCGGAGCGCTTCGAGCGCCTCGAGGAGACGCTGCGCATCGCGCTGCAGATGTGGTCGGGCAAGGTCGCGCCGTTCGCCGGGAAGCACTACAAGCTCGGCGAGACACTCTGCGTCCCGGCGCCCCTCTCGCGGCCGCGGCCGAAGATCCTGATCGGGGGCGGCGGCGAGAAGAAGACTCTGCGGCTCGTCGCGCGCTACGCGGACGCGTGCAACCTGTTCGCGTTCCTCGGGCCCGAGGGGCTGGGCCGCAAGCTCGACGTGCTGCGCCGCCACTGCGACGCCGAGAAGCGCGACTTCGCGGCGATCGAGAAGACGACACTCGGCACGGCGTGGCTCGCGCCGGGGAGACAGTCGGCCTCGGACCTGGTGAAGACCTGCCGCGAGCTCGCTTCGATCGGCATCGACCAGGCGATCTTCAACCTGCCGAACGCCCACGAGATCGGGCCGGTCGAGGTGTTCGGCAAGGAGATCATTCCCGCCGCAGCGCAGCTCTCTTGAGTCGCCGGGCGGCAGAGCGCTGAGTCAGAGCAGCGCGCCGCCGAGAATCAGCTTCGCGATCGTGAAGTAGATCACGAGCCCGCTGACGTCGACGAGCGTCGCGACGAACGGCGCGGAGGCGCTCGCGGGATCGACGCCGAGCCGGCGAAACAGGAACGGCAGCAGGGAACCCGCGAGCGAGCCGAACATCACCACGCCGACCAGGCTCGCGGCGACGGTGAACGCCACGCGCAGGTAGTGCTCGCCGTAGAGCGGCGACACCGCCTGCCAGATCACGATGCGCAGGAATCCGATCGAGCCGAGCAGGGAACCGAGCGCGAGCCCCGACGCGAACTCGCGGCGGATCACGCGCCACCAGTCGAGCAGCCCCACCTCGCCGAGCGCCATCGCGCGCACCACCAGAGTCGAGGCCTGCGAGCCGGAGTTCCCGCCGCTCGAGATGATCAGGGGGACGAAGAGCGCGAGCACCACGGCGCGCGCGATCTCGTCCTCGAAGAACGCCATCGCGGTCGCGGTCAGCATCTCGCCGAGAAAGAGCGCGGAGAGCCAGCCGGCGCGCCGGCGGAACATGCGGCCGAAGGCGATGTCGAGATAGGGCGCCTCCAGGGCTTCCATGCCGCCCAGTTTCTGGATGTCCTCGGTCGCCTCGGCCTGCACCACGTCGACGATGTCGTCGACGGTGACGATGCCCTTCATGTGGCCTTCGGCGTCGACGACCGGGATCGCGATCAAGTCACTCGCTGCGAGCAGCTTCGAGACCTCTTCCTGGTCCTGCTCTTCGCGCACGGTCACCAGGTCGCGCCGCATCACGTCGCGCACGGTGCGCTCCGGCGGCGACCCGAACAGCTCGCGGAATGAGACCACACCGAGCAGCCGCTGCTGGTCGTCGATCACGTACAGGTACGAGATCATCTCCAGGTTGGTGCGCGCCTGCCGGCGCAGGTAGCCGATCGCTTCGTCGACCGTCATGTCGGGGCGCAGGCGCGCGTAGCGCGGATTCATCAGGCCGCCGGCCGCGTCCTGCTTGTATGCGAGCAGCGCAGTCACCTCTTTGCGCGTCGGGTCGTCGAGCAGGCCGAGCAGCTCGCTGCGCTCCTCCTCGGGAACGTGCTGCACCAGGTCGGCCGCGTCGTCGGGCGCGAGCAGCCGCATCCACGAGCGCCGCTCGTTGCGCGGCAGCGCGCGCATCAAGCTGGCCAGGTCGGCCGCGGAGAGACCGAGGTAGAACTCCTCCGCGTCGTCGCGCGAGAGCAGATGGAACGCCTCGACGCGCTCCTCGGGAGTGAGGATGCGCCAGATGGTTCGCAGGTCGGCCGGATTGAGTCGGTCGTCTTCGTCGACGAGCGCCTGAGTCATTCGATCGCTCCCAGCGCGCGAGCGCGCCGGTGCCGCGCCGCGGGCGGATTCTCGCGCAGCGACCGCGGGGCGTCTACCGCGAAGCGGTGTGAAACCAGTCCGCGCTGGCGAACTGATCGGCGCGGATCTTCTCCCAGACCCCGCGCATGACTGCGAGCTCCTCGTCGCGGTGCTTGCCCGAGGTCGCGGCGTCGACCTGCGCGGAGAACAGGAACAGTCGCTGGCTCGCTTCGCGCGCCGGCGGCGACGTGTCGCGGAAGACGATCGCATTGTGCAGATCGAGCAGGCTGCGAGAGAGCGCCTTCCAGCCGTCGTCGCCGAGCGCATCGCTCGAGTACAGGAGCGTCTCCGCCAATTCGATCTGCGCGCGGTACGGCGCGGGATCGATGTGCGGGTCGGTGGGGACCGCCGCGTTGGTGGCCACGGCCGCGTCTGGCTGCGGCGCTGGCGCGCGCTCGCCCCGCCCGCAGCCGAGCGCCGCGGCGAGCACGCACAGCGTCGCCGCGCGCTGGCTGACCGTCATGTCGCGTGCCTCCGGAGGCGTAGCTTGCCTGTAGCGCGCGAAGCCAGTCAACGCGCCGTCCGCGGGGGGTCGCCCGCGCAGGCGCTAGAGGACGTCGATCGCGTCCTCCGGGAACACACCGAGATACGCGAGCGCCGCGTGCGTGAGCTCGTCGACGAACGAGATCCCGCTCGGGACGAACTTCGCATCGAGCAGGCGGTTGAGCAGCATGGCGGAGATCATGCGCCCGACGAATGCCGCGGCCACCACCGGAATCGGGTGGAGGATCTCGTGTCTGCGCGCGACCACCAGCTTCGTGAAGCGCTCTTCCATCGCCTTCACCAGCTGCTCGCCGCGCGCATAGAAGCTCGGGTCGTGGATCGCGCGCAGCGCGAACGCGCGGAGCTGCCCGCGCCGCTGCTCCTGGACGCGCACTTGGAACGCGACCAGCTCGCGCACGATCTCGCAGATCGACGCGCCCACCCAGCGCGACTCGTCGAGCGCGACCTGCGAAGTGGCGGACGCCTCTTCGAGGAAGCGCTGGTGGAGCGCGGCGAGCAGCGTGCCCTTGTCGGGGAAGCGCGTGTAGAACGAGCCCACCGACGAGCCGGCGCGGCGCGCGATCTCCGCCACCGACGCGTCTTCCCAGCTCTTCTCGGCGAGGATCGCTTCCGCGGCGTCTAGGATGCGCGAGAGAGTGAGCTGACTCCGCGCCTGCTGTGGCGGTCGGACCCATACGAGCTCGGGAACCGCGGGCGTACTGATCTGCGGGGCGGCCATCGCTGGAACTCCTCTGAGAATCCGGGCGAAGAACCCGAATTCCGGTTCTGATCCGCCTTCTTACAGGTCCGACCAACCCCGGTCAAGCGAAAAATCAGCGCTCGCCGAAATCCCAGCCGTCGCCAATTTTGAAGGCGGACAGGACCCGCCGAGCAGTCGTGGTGATGTGCACCTCGTCCGGCCCGTCGTAGATCCGCGCGAAGCGCGCGTGGCGGTACATGCGCTCCAGAGGCGTGTCCTCGGTCACGCCCTTCGCACCGAACACCTGGATCGCCCGGTCGATCACGTTGTGCAGCATCTGCGCGCCGAAGACCTTGATCATGCCGATCTCGACGCGCGCTTCGTCGCCGCGGTCGATCTTGTGCGCGGCGGCCAGGGTCAGCATTCGGCTCGCCTGGATCTCGCACAAGCTGTCGAAGACGAACTTCTGGATCTGCTGGTGCTGGCCGAGTGTCTTGCCGAAGGCGACCCGCGAGTTCGCGCGCTCGCACATCAGATCGAACGCGCGCTGTGCCTGCCCGAGCCAGCGCATGCAGTGAAAGATGCGGCCCGGCCCGAGGCGCCGCTGCGCGATCTTGAAGCCGCCGCCGCGCGGCCCGAGCAGGTTCTTCTTGGGCACGCGGACGTTGTCGTACTGCACTTCGCAGTGACCGCCGTAGTGACCCATCACGCGCACGTCGCGCAGAATGTTGTAGCCCGGGGTGTTGGTCGGAACGATGATCATCGAGAACGCGTCGTGGGACTGGGTGTCGGGCTCGGTGCGGCACATCACCGTCGTGTACGCCGCTCGGTCGGCGCCGCTCGTGAACCACTTGCGGCCGTTGATCACCCAGGTGTCGCCCTCCAGGGTCGCGCGCGTCTGGAGCTGGGTCGGGTCGGAGCTCGCGACGTCGGGCTCGGTCATCGCGAAGCTGGGGAAGACCTCGCCGTCGACGAGCGGCTTCAGATACTTGTCGCGCCACTCCACGTCGGCGAACTCGTTCAGCATGATCGAGTCCTGCAGCGAGTGGGTGCCGAGCGCGACCATCGCCACGTTCGAGCGGCCGACGACCTCGTTCACGTAGGCGTAGTCGAGGAACGGCAGGCCCTGGCCGCCGATCTCGCGGGGGTGGCCGAGCGCCCAGAGGCCCTCCTCCTTCGCGGCGTTCATCAGCGCGCGCATCGCCTCGCGGCCCTGCGCGTCGTCGCGGTCCTCGACCAGCGGCTCGACCGGATAGCAGCGCTCCTCGACGAAGCGCTTCACGCGGTCTCGAATCTCTCGGACGCTCTCGGGAACCTCGAATGACATGCTGCCTCCCTCGCTGGTGCGCCAGCCTAGATCCGCGCGCAGGGCCGGATCAAGCCGGGGCCTTGCAAGCGCCGGGGAGTGGGCTACCCAACCCGATTCCATGACCAACCCTGCCTGGAGGGAAGGCAGCAAGCTGGTCCACCCCTTCAACCCCGAGTTAGGGGTGGGCTTCGTTCGGCGCGTCGAGGGCCGCTATCTCGTCGTGTATTTTCCCGCCGTCGAGCGGGAAGTCACGATGGCCGCGCAGGGCGCGGGACTCGTGCCGATGATCTTGCCGCCGGGCTCCGCCGCGATCGAGCTCTCGAAGGGGACCGAAGTCCGCATCGAGAGCTTTGATGGCGAGCACTATTTGCTCGCCGACGGACGGCGGATCGAGGACAAGGACATCTGGCCGCTCGAGCAGAGCTCCGGTCCGATCGAGCGGCTGGCGCAATTCCGCCTCGACCGACTGGGATCGTTCCGGAACCGCGTCGAGGGGCTCCAGCTGCGCCGCATGCGCGAGGCGGGCGGACTCGGCTCGTTCCTGGGCGGGCGCATCGCTCTCTTCCCGCACCAGCTCCACACCGCGCTCGCCGCCGTGAAGAGTGATCCGGTCCGCTGGCTGCTGGCCGACGAGGTGGGGCTCGGCAAGACGATCGTGGCCTGTCTGATCCTGTCGGCGCTCGTGCGCACCGGCCGCGCGAAGCGCGCGCTCGTGATCGCGCCATCGACGCTCACGGTGCAGTGGCTCGGCGAGCTGTACCGCAAGTTCCACCAGGTGTTCGTGCTGATCGACGAGGCGCGCGTCGAGAGCGTCGAGCGCGACTACGGCGAGGGCAACAACCCGTTCGACGTGCACCCGTTCGGCGTGATCGCGATGGAGGACCTGGCCGCCAATCCGGCGCTCGCGAGGCAAGCGCGCAACGTCGACCTCGACCTCGTGATCGTCGACGAAGCGCACCGCCTGGCGCTCGAGCACTTCGACGCGGCGGTCGCGCCGCTGGTCTCGAACGCGAAGCACGCGATCCTGCTCTCGGCCACGCCGCTGCAGGCCGACAAGCGCGGCTTCTTCCACCTGCTCCAGCTGCTGCACCCCGAGAGCTTCGCCGCCTTCGACGCGTTCGACGCGGCGGTCGCCTCGGGCGGGGCGGTGTTTCCCTGCACGAGCGCCGTGCGGCGCAGTGACCTGGGCGGACTTCCGCCGCGCCGGCCGCTGCCGGTGGACGTCGCGGCGTTCGGCAGGGATCTGCGTCGTGACCCGCGCACCGATTGGCTCTCCGCGCGCGTGCGCGAGTGGCACAAGAAGAAGGAGAAGGCGCTCGTCTTCGTGCGCGACCTGGACCGCCTCGAGAAGCTGAAGAAGCACCTCGAGCAAGTCACGCGCACTCACATCGCGGTGTTCCACGAGTCGCTGACTGCGGCGCAGCGCGACATCGAGGTGGCGCGCTTCCGCGAGACCAACCTGCCGGTGCTGATCTGCAGCGAAGCGGGCGCCGAGGGCCGCAACTTCCAGTTCTGCGACCGCATGGTGCACTTCGACCTGCCGACGGATCCCGTCGCGCTCGAGCAGCGCATCGGCCGGCTCGACCGCATCGGCCGCGAAAAGGACGTCGAGATCGTCTACTTCCGGGGCGCGAACGTGAAGCCCGACCTCGCGCGCCTCTACGAGAGACTCGACTTGTTCGCGCGGCCCTCCGCGGGTCTCGACCTCGCGCTGTCGGGCGTGCGCGCTGCGGTCGAGCGCGCCGAGCTCGACGAGACCGCGATCGACGTCGAGGCGCTGGTCGGCGAGGTCGAAGCCGCGCGCGCCCAGTCGATCGCGGACATTCCGCGCGTGATCTACCGCGACGCGTACGACGCGTCTCAGGCGGAGCGCCTGCTGGCGCTGGTGCCGCCGGAGCTGGAGCAGAGCATGCGCCGCTTCTGTCTGGGCGCGGCGAACGACCTCGGCTTGAAGATCGTCGAGAAGGGCGGCGTCGCGCTCTACTATCTGGAGATGGGCACCTCGCTCACGGTCGAGTCACTGCCCGGCGTGCGCGACGAGAGCCGCTGGCTCGGCACCTTCGACCGGGTGGAGGCGCTCGAAAAGGACGAACTGGAGTTCTTCGCGAGCGGTCACCCGCTGGTCGAAGGGCTCTTGCTCGAGCTCGAGGACGGCGTGCGCGGCCGCGCCACGATGTTCACGCTCGCCTCGGCGGAGCTGCGCGGCGCCGGCGTGCTCTGCGTGTTCAAGGACGGTCCCGGCTGGCAGGCGCTGGCCTTCGACACGAAGGGCGAGCCGCGGCCAGAGTGGGCGGCGAAGCTGGTCGAGTCACTCGCCAAAGCGAAGCCCGCGAAGCCCGAGGAGCTCGGGCTCGACCAGCGCGCGGCCGACGGCATCCGCGAGCTCGGCTCGATGTGCGAGCTCGAGGCGCCGGAGTCCGCGGTGCTCGAAGCTGCCGCCTTCTTCCGCTTCGTGCCCGAGCCGTCGGCCGGCTCGTAGCCGTAGACGGCGCGGTAGAACAGGCGGTCTCGCACGCGCCGGCCCGCCTCGACCGGAACGCTCCCGATCTCGCCGAGCTTCCGGCCGAAGCCCTCCGGCAGGCGCAGGTCCTTCGGGTCGTCCGAGACACACAACAGTGTTCGGCCCGCAACCGACGCCGGCGGCGTCCAGTAGCCGTACATGAGGCTCGGCCGGCCGCCGAAGAGCCCGCGCCCGCCGAGCGTCCAGCGCGGCCCCGTCGCCGGCTGGTAGAAGGCGAGCAGGCTCGCGGTCGCGTAGCGATCGAAGGTCACGACGACCGGCGCTTCGCCCGCAGCGCTCACGTCGCGCGCGACGCGGTCGACGGCCGCGGCGATGTCCTGCCAGCGCTGCGCGTAGCGCGTCCCGCCGGGGAAGTCACTGCCCGGGACGCCGAGCGCGAGCGCATACAGCGCGGCGCCGTAGCCGACCAGCGCGAGCCAGAGACTGGGCGCGAAGAGACGAGCCGCGAGCCGGGTTTCGCCGCGGCTCTCTGCGCTCGGTCCGAGCGCGAACAGCGCCGCGGTCGCGGGCAGGAGCGCGAGCCAGAGCGGCCCCGTCCAGTTCAGCTTCGGCACGTGGGCGAGCGAGAACGCGACGAAGACGGCCAGTGCAGGCAGCGCAGTGAGTGCCGCGAAGCGCCAACGGCGCGCGGGCTCGTCCGGCGCCGACGCGGCGTCGAGCGCGCGCCGCGTGCTCCCGCGCGCCAGCGCGGCGAGCGCGGCGAGCATCGCGGGGCCGACCAGCACGGCGATCCCGCCCGCGAGTTGGTGCAGCCCGAACTCGCGCGGCGCCGCGAGGCGGCGCTCGCTCTGGAACAGGAACGACGCCCACGCGTGGCGGTAGTTCCAGACGAGCACCGGCGCGAACAGCGCCAGCGCGACGAGCGCGGCGAGATACGGCTCGGGCCGCGCGAGCTGCGCGCGCGCACGCCGGTCCGTGAGCATGAACACGAAGGCGCCCGCGCCGAGCAGCGCGATCGTGTACTTCGCGATCAGCCCCGCGCCGAGACACACGCCGACTCCCCACCAGGCGCGCGGGCGCAGCTCGACGAGCGCGCGCGAGAGGAAGTAGAGCGCCCCCGCCCAGGCCGCCGTGAGCGGCGCGTCCGGAGTCATGACGACGCCGCTGGCGAACGTGAAGGGAAGGGATGCGACGAGCGCGACAGCGACCGCGGCCGCGGTCTTGCCGAGCCAGCGCGCCGTGAGCGCGGCGGAGAAGGTCATCGTGACCAGCGAGCACGCGATCGCCGGCGCGCGCACGCCCCACTCACTGTGGCCGAACAGCGTCGTGCCCGCGGAGATCAGCCAGGCCACGAGCGGCGGATGGTCGAGATAGGAGAGGTCGAGGTGCTGCGCGTAGCTCCAGTAGTACGCCTCCTCGGGCAGCAGCTCGAGCGCGCCTGCGTACGCGACGCGCAGCGCCAGCAAATACGCCGCGACGCCGAGACACGCGAGCCGCAGCGCGAGCGCGCGCTCGCCCGCCCCACGCGGGGGCGCGAGGACGAAGAACGCGGCACCGAGCCCAGATACGCCGAGCGCGAGCAGCTCGCTCGGGACGAACGCCGCGAGCGCCGAGAGATCGGTGTTTCGCGTCAGGCTCTCGAGCGCGCCGCCGCGGATCAGCGCCGCGAGCAGCGCGAGCGCGCCGAAGCGCGCGCCGCGGCCGCCGCGCAGCGCCCGCGCATTCGCCGCGGCGACGCCGAGCGCGCCGGCGGCGGCGCCGGCGAGGTTCGCACCGCCGAGCGACACGCTGCGACTCACCAGGAGCGCGAACAGGGCCGCCTCGAGGATCGCGCCAGCCGCCAGCGCAAGGCAAAGGCGGCGCAGCGCGGGCGACTCGAGCTCGACCCCTGCGAGGGCGGCCAGGCGCCCGAGATACTGGCCGATCTCGGTAGCTCCCAGCTTGGACTCGCCGCGTGTCCGGTCGACGAACTCGATCGGCACTTCGACCACCCGCAGCGCCGAGCCGCCCCGGGCGAGTAGCTCGAGCAGGATCTTGAAGCCCGCGGGCGCGCTGCCGAGCGCGAGCAGGTCGGCGCGCTGAGTCGCGAAGTAACCCGACATCGGGTCGCTCGCAGCGGAGATCGGCCAGGCGAGCGCCGAGGCGACGCGCGAGGTGATCTTGCGCCGCACCGGCCAGCCGCGGGTCGAGCCGCCGGCCACGTAGCGACTCCCGATCGCCAGACCGGCCGAGCCGCCGAGCACCGCGCGCGCGAGCGCGGGAATCGCGGAGACCGGATGCGACAGGTCGGCGTCCATCACCACCACGACGTCGGCTCGCGCCTCGCGCGCGCCGGCAATCACGGCGCCCGCGAGTCCGCGCGCGCCGCGCCGCACGACGACGCGCACGGGGAAGCGCGCCGCCCACGCGCGCGCGCGTTCGGCGGTCCCATCCTTCGAGTCGTCGTCGACGACGATCACCTCGAAGGGCGGACAGCGGTCGGCGAGCGCGGTGATCTGGCGCAGCAGCTCGTCGACGTTCTCGGCCTCGTTCAGCGTCGGCACGACGATCGAGAACGAGGGCTGCGCGGAAGTCTCTTGCCCGGCGCGCTCCATCTCCGGCGGCGACTCTAACGAACGGCTCACCGCTTTGGCAGCGCGGCGGCTTGCCGCAGCCGCTCGACCGCGACCGCCGACACCGCCGCCTGCAGGTTGTAGCAGGGAATGAAGCCGGCCATCGGGATGCAGACGCGCTCGTCGCAGCGCGCGAGCACGTCGCGCGGGATCCCGCCGTTCTCGCCGCCGACGACGAAGATGCGCGGACCACGGAGATCCGCGGCGAAGTGAGTCGTGGCCGCCGACTCGTCGAGCGCGATCACCCGGTGCCCCGCGCCCGCCTCGCGCGCCGCGTCGAGTATCTCGCCCGCGCGC
The DNA here is from genome assembly GCA_044450765.1 of Myxococcota bacterium. Taxonomy (GTDB): domain Bacteria; phylum Myxococcota_A; class UBA9160; order SZUA-336; family SZUA-336; genus VGRW01. The sequence continues at coordinate 19,195 of JBIOJK010000040.1, forward strand.
CGCCAGTAGACGGGCATGAACTTGTCGGCGCGCATCGAGGCTCGCAACGCCGCGCGCTTCGCCTCGTGGTCGAAGCTCCCGTCGATTGCGATCGCGTCCGCGCCGGAGACCTCGGCTGTGCGGACCACCATGCCGACGTTGCCCGGATACGCGACGCCGACCAGCAGCCAGAACGCCCCGCCGCGGGCCAGCGACGCCGGGAGCTCCGCCTCCGGATCGCGGCCGAGCAGCGCGAGCGCGTCTTCCGCGGGGCGCGGTGCCGACAGGCGCGCGATCACGTTGCGCGTCGCGGTGCGCACCGTGACTCCCGACTCCTCGGCCCGCGCGATGAGTCCCCGCACGTCCTCGGCGCGCGCGTCCTCCGCGACGAGCACGAGCCGCACCTCTTCGCCCGTGCGCAGCGCGGCGTCGATCTGCACGACCCCGGCGATCTGGCGGACCCGAGACATGCCCCAGTCTAACGGCTAGGGCAGAAACGGCGCGCAGACGTTGGCAATTCCCGGCGGCAGGCCCGCGAGCGCCCGGCGCAGCAGCGCCGCGTCCAAGAGGTCGCACGCGCCGGCGCTCGATCCCGGGCCGACGTCGCACTTCTGCGGCGCCGGCAGCGCGGCGATCCGGCGCGCGAGGAAGTCGCGCAGCAGCGCGACGTCGTCGTCGAGCACGCGGCCGTCGTCCGAGACGTCGCCGCACTGACACGCGTCACCGACACCGTCCGGTGTCAGATCGCCGAGCCCGCCGGAGTCGCTCTGCGACGGATTCGCGGCGACCGGGCAGTCGTCGAGCGAGTCGGGAACTCCGTCGCCGTCGGCGTCGCCGCTGGCGGCGGGCAAGCTGCCCGCGAGCTGGCTGCGCACGACGAGCCCGTTCGGGCTCGCAGTCGCGAAGAACGCCTGCGTTCCGGGCAGCGCACCGCTCGCGCTCGCGCGCAGAAACAGCGGACCCGGACAGCACTCGCTGCCGATGACTCCCGCGGGGCCGGTGGCCGCCAGCGTCTGCGGCGCGCCGAAGCGCGAGGCGAGCAGCGGCAGCGGCGCCGCGAGATCGTTCGGATCGAACGCGACCGCCGCCAGGCCGCCGTCGTTGTACGAGGTCGCGATGACGAAGTCGCCCGACGCGCCGAAGCGCGCCTGCGGCACGAACGAGTACACGCCGCTCCCGCCCGGCGGCGGTGACAGGACGACCGGGTTCGCGCCGCCGCGAATCACCCGCGAGCGGAGACACGGCACGCCGCCCGCCGAGTCGCTGGTCACGGCGTTGCACGACGGCCGCTGCAGGCGCGCATCGACGCCGCTCGCGGGCAGATCGCTCACTCCGCGCACGTCCACCGCGAACAGCGCGCGCAGCGTCTGCGACCCCGCGACCGCGACCGACGAAGTCGGATCGAGCGCCAGCGTGCGGCCCCCGGGATTTGCGTCGCCGAGCGGGATCGAGCCGACCAGCTCGCCGCTGGACGCGTCGAGAATGTCGATGCTGCCCTGGCCCGTCACCTTGGGGGGAAACGACGCGTCGTAGATGCCCGCGTTCGTGACCGCGACCCGCCCGCCGGGCAGCGCGGTCAGCGCGATGGGGTTCGGATCGGAAGTCACTGCGTAGAACGGGTCGGCCGGGACGATCGCCGTCGTCGGCGACGAGTCGTCGAGCTCGAAGAACAGGACCGTGCCGGGGTTCAGGACCGGACTCGAGCCGGCCTGCTGGAAGTTCGAGGTCGCCACAAGCAGTCGGTTCCCGACGCGCAGCGCCGAGCTCGTGAAGTTCGTCTTGAACGAAGCAATCGCCGCGCCGCCTCCGCCGTTCTGATAGCGCGTGAAGCTGCCCGTGAGCGTGAACCGCGTCGGCACCGCGGTGCGCGACTGACCGGAGTAGAGCACGCTGACTCCTGCGCCGGTCGAGTAGTCGAAGGGCACCGCCAGCTCGCAGCTCGAGGTCGTGATCCAGCCGCGCGTGCGGCCGCTGCCCTGCTCGAACGAGAATCCGCCGAGGTTGGGCGTCGTGAACGGCGTCGACTCGCTGCAGTTCAGCCCTCCGGGCAGCTGGTACGAAGGGGTCACCACGGCGAGTGACTGCGCAGGCGCGATGCGGACCTGGAACACGCCCGGACCGTTGACCGAGACCGCGACGAAGGCGCGGTTCGGATCCGCCGGACTCACCTCGAGCGCGGGCGGCGCGAAGGTCTGCAGGTTCGCGGTGTCGGTCGAGCTCGAGCCGACCGTCAGTGTCACTGCGAGCAGCGCGCCGGCAAGGGTCACGGTGTCGCCATGCGCAGCCGGACCAGCCAGAGCGCCTGCTTGGGCAGCGGCAGCCCGAGCGAGTCGAAGCGCTGCTCGCCAGTGAGGTTCGTGCCCTCGATCGCGATCGAGCCGTTCGCCGGGAAGAAATGGAAGCCGGGGATGAGCCGCGGATACAGCGTGAGTCCGGCGTCGACCTGCAGCGCCGCGGGCAGCGCGATCGTGTTGCCCACCGCGAACAGGATCTCGCTCTCGTAGCGCAGCTCGCTCCAGACGCGCAGCGCGCCCAGGTCGAGGTCGCTGCGCAAGTCGACCGCGTGCTCGGGCACGTGCGGAAAGCGCAGATCCGGGTGGAGCACGAGCGCCGCGCCGCCCGGCCCCGAGCCCAGATAGTGCGCATCGGTGTAGGTGTAGCTCGCGTCGAGAGTGAGTCGCTCGAAGAACCGGCCGCCGAGCGAGGCCTCCGCGCCGAGCGCGCGCGCCGGGCCGGTGTTCATCGGCATGATCACGTTGCTGGTGGTGGACAGCCACTCGATGCTCTGGTCGATCTCGCGCTGGAACACGTCGGCCTCGGCGCGGACGTCCCGCACGATGCCCGCGCCCGGCGCGGCGAGCTCGAAGCCTGCGTCCGCGTTCCAGCCCCGCTCCGCCTCCAGCGTCGGGTTGCCGCGGATCGTGCCCCAGTCGGGATGGAACAGCTCGGTGAAGTTCGGGCGGCGCATCACGCGCTTCAAATTCGCCTTCAGGCGCAGGCCGGGAGTGAGTTGCAGGATCGCGCCGACGCCGGGCAGCCACGCCGTCTCGTCGTGCGGCTGGAAGGGGACCATCGGCTGCGACGCGGCTGCGCGCACGAGCCCGCTGCTGGTCGAGGCGGCCTCCCAGGCCAGCGCGGGGAAGATGCGCAGTGACTCCTCGAGGAGAGAGAGCTCCGGCTGCAGCGAGAGCAGCCCCGTCGTGCGCCGCTCGAGCTCCGAGTCGGTCGTGTCGACCGTGTCGTAGCGGAGGCCGGACGCGAACTGGCCGCGCAATCGCAGCCAGTCCCAGTCGAGCTCGTGCCAGCGCCAGCGCCCGTCGAGCGCCGACGAGCCCTCGCGCCAGCTCGACTCGTCGCGGCCGTTGGTGACGAACGTGTTGATCAGGCCGCACGCGCCGGCAGGATCGTGGAGCAGGCCGGTCTCCTCGCGGCTCGACGCGGCGACCTCGAGCGCGCCCGCCGCTCCGTGCTCGCCGAGTGAGTCACTGCTCCACGCGAGCCGCGCGACGCCGCGATCGCCCGATTGACTCGGCCCGGTGCACGAGAGCTGCTCGTCCGTCGTGTCGAAGAGCGGCTTGCCGAGGATGCTGCCGGGCTCGCCGCTGTCCCTGCGGTAGAGGTCGAGCGTGCCGTCGATCCTCGAGTGCGGTCCGGTGTCGAGGCTGCCGCGCAGCAGACCGGCGTCCTCGACGAAGCCCGCGTTCAGGCGGACGTGAGTCGCGTCGCTGACCACACCCGGGCGGGCGCTGTCGCCCGGCGGCAGGACGTCGAATGCGAAGTCGTTGTCCGAGCGCAGGCGCGAGTAACTCGCCAGCCCGCGCGCGCTCTCGCCGCCACCCGAGACCGCCAGGTCACCGCCCAGAGTGTCGTAGCGGCCGACGCTGAACGACGCATCCGCTGCGAGGTCCGCGCTCTCGGGCCTGCGCGTCGTGATCGAGATAACTCCGCCGACGGCGTCGCTGCCGTAGCGCTGCGCGCCGGCGCCGCGCAGCACCTCGATCCGCTCGACCTGCCGCAGCGGCAAGCTCGACAGGTCGGTCGCGCCGCGCGTCGCATCGTTCATGCGCACACCGTCGAGCAGGACCAGGACCTGCTCGGCTTTCGCGCCGCGGATCGTCGCCGTGCTGTACGCGCCCAGCCCGCCGAAGCGCCGCACGCGCACGCCGGGCACCTGATCCAGCAGCTCCTCGACGGTCGCGAAGCGGTCGTCGTAGTCGCGCGCGTTGATCACCGTCGAGAAGGCCGAGCGGTCATCGGCGGACTCGGGGAACTCGGCGGCGCGCGCATTTACACAGAAAAGTGTCACGCCGAGCGCGAGCGCCGTGAACGCGTCGCTTGCGCGGAATCCGACCCGCCGTTGTGACACCGAGTGACTCCCTCCGCGGAGAGCGGGACTCTCGCCCCGATGACTCGGCAGGTCTCCTGGCTCTGGGGTCTAGCGCCGCACGCGAGCCTTCCCGGGAAAACTTCCCAGTGGCGTTTCTCGCAGCGACTTCCCCATCACAGTGGCGGGACCGCGGCCGATTTTCACGGCCTTCCCTATTTCTGTCCGCGACGCGGACACCGAGCTCGACGGCACGGATATCACCCGCCGCTCGACGCTGTCAACCGACGCCTCCGAAGCGCGTGGACACCCTACCCACGCGCCTTCCGAGTTGACGAGGAGTCAGAGGGCGCGGTAGAAGACCACCAACAAGAGTCGCGTCAGGTGTCGGGAAGCCGGTGAGAGTCCGGCGCGAGCCCGTCGCTGTGACCGGGGACGAACGCCGAATCACGCCACTGAGAGCTGCGCTCTTGGGAAGGCTCGGCGCGAGGACGATCCGGGAGCCAGAAGACCGGCCTGGCGCGAAGTGAACAACTTCTCCGCAAGCGAGAAAAGGAGTTCGTCATGCGAGCCATCGCGCTCACCGCCGTCTGCCTTCTTTCCGCCGTTCTCTCCGCGAATGCCTCCGCGTCGCCCTTCGCCAGCGAGGTCGTCAGCTACAGCGCCGGGACGAACGTGACTCCCGGCTACACCGACCCCAGTGTCTCGCTCGGCTCGCCCGGGCGCTCGACGGGCAGCGGCCCGTACGACGGCGACGTCACGCCGTTCAACGCCCCGTACGCCGCGAGCGACATCGTGTCGATCGGCGCCGGCGGCTCGCTCGTCGTGCGCTTCGACCACCCCGTCAGCCACGACGCCTCGCATCCGTACGGGATCGACTTGCTCGTCTTCGGCAACGCATTCCTCGGGATCGATTTCGACTCGGGCCTCGCCGACGGCACGATCTTCGGCGAGCCGGCGCGCATCTCCGTGAGCCAGGACGGCGTGACTTGGGTTCCAGTGACCGGAGTGTTCGCCGACGATCTCTATCCGACCTTCGCGTACCGGGATCCGACGGGGCCGTTCTCGTCGGGCGGCACGATCCCGACCAGCTACACGCGGCCGGTCAACCCGGCGCTCAGCGCCGCCGACTTCGCCGGCAAGTCCACCGCCGAGATCGCGGCGCTCTACGGCGGTTCGGGCGGCGGCGCAGGCATCGATCTGTCGGCGCTCGGCCTGCCCTGGATCGAATACGTGCGCGTGGACCAGCCGGCCGGCGACACCTACGCGTCGGACATCGACGCGTTCGCGGCGGTGCCGGAGCCGGGCGCGCCGGCGCTGATCGGAGTCGCGCTGCTGGGACTCACCTTGCGGCCGGGGGCGCGCCGGGCGGACTAGATCACGCCGCGCTCTCGCAGCGCGGCGCGCTCGCTCGCCCCGATCCCGAGCTCTTCGAGCACGCTGTCGGTGTGCGCGCCCAGCGCGGGCGCGGCCGAGCGCACGCGCACCGGCGTGCGCGAGAACTTCGCCGCCGGGCCGACCAGCGGCGCGCGCTCGCCGTTCTCGAGCTCGACTGTCTGCAGCATGTCGCGCTCGCGAACGTGCGGGTCGCCCGCCGCGTCCGCGTAGCGCCGCACCGCCGAGACGGGCAGCCGCGCCGCGATCAGTGAGTCGCTCACCTGCGCGACGGTCCGCTCCCCGATCCAGGCTTCGACCAGCGCGTTCAGCTCCGCCCGGCGAGTCACTCGCGCTCGGCCCGTCGCGTACTCGGGCCGGTGGGCGAGATCGCCGCGGCCCATGAGCTCGGCCAGCACGCGCCAGTGCGCGTCGAGCAGCACGCCGAGCATGACGTAGCCGTCCGCGCAGCGGTACACTCCGGCGGGCGCCGCGACGACGAATTGACTCCCCATGCGCGGCAGGTCGACGCCGAGCGCCGCGAGCATCGGATAGCCGTTCGACTGGAACAGCAGCGCGTCCTGGAGCGACACGTCGACGTGTTGCCCCTCGCCGGTCCGATCCCGGTGGCGCAGCGCGGCGAGCGCGGCGAGCGCGCCGTGCAGGCCGCCGAGGTCGTCTCCGATGAACGTCGGCGCCTTCACGGGTGGGCCGCCGGGCTCGCCGTTGAGTGACAGCCAGCCGCTCGCCGCCTGCGCCATCGGGTCGTAGCCCGCGCGCTCGCGGTCCGGGCCGAACTGGCCGAAGCCGCTGATCGAGACGTACACCACGTCTTGCCGCACGGCGCGCACGTGCTCGTAGCCCAGGCCCCAGCCGTCCATCGTGCCGGGGCGGAAGTTCTCGACGACCACGTCGGCCGCGCGCGCGAGCTCGAGAAACAGGTCGCGACCCGCGGCCTGGCGCAGGTCGAGCGTCACGCTGCGCTTGTTTCGGTTCACGGTCGTGTGCATGAACGAGAGCCCGGGCTCCGGCCCCGGCAGGAACGGCGGCAGGCGGCGCGCGACCTCGCCTTCGGGCAGCTCGACCTTGATCACGTCGGCGCCGAAGTCGGCCAGCACGCACGCGCACATCGGACCGGCCCAGGTCGTGGTCGCTTCGACGACTCGCACGCCGGCGAGCGGGCCGGGCAAGTCCGGACGCGCCCGGCGGAAGAACTCTTCCTTCGTCAAGACACTGCGAGCAGACACGAGGCGGCGCGGCTGGAGAGCCCGACGCCGCGCCGACCCTGGCGCATGGTGTTCCGGTCGTGGCCGTTCGTGCAGTAACCCAGCGAGATGCCGGTCGCAGGGTCGGCCCAGGCGATCTGGCCGCCCGCGCCGCCGTGACCGAAAGCCCGCTCCGAGTTGGTGTGACCGAAGCCGCGATAGGTGCGGTCGGAGTCACCGGCCACGATCACGCCCAGCGCGCGGTTCGCGCGCTTCTTGAACAGGAGATCGCGCAGATCGCCGGAGCGAACCCGGCGCGCCATGTCCAGTGTCTCGAGCTTCCAGATCTCGCGCCCGGAGAGCGAGCGGCCGCCGTCGAGCAGCGCTTGGTAGAAGAGCGCGAGCTCGGCCGCGGTCATGGTGCCGCCGCCGCCGGGAATGCCCGCCAGGCGAACCTCGGGGCGGTTGAAGCTCGTGATCGCGTCCTCGGTCACTTCGGTGACCGGAGGCATCGGGACGCCGAGCTTGGCGTAGTCCGCCTCGGTCAGCGCCTCGCCGACGTGCACGCAGTCCGCGAGCCGCGCGTGCTGGTCGCGCGGCAGGCCGACCCAGAGATCCTCGAGGCCGAGCGGCCGTGCGATCCGCTCGCGCACGAAGGCGCCGTACGTCTCTCCCGAGAGCCGCTCGACGATGTCCGCGATCACGTACATCGAGGAGCTCGGGTGGTATTCGAACTTCGTGCCGGGCGCCCAGTTGAGTCGCCACGCGGCGAAGCGCGCGCGACGCTTTTCGGTGTCGAGGAAGTCCGGCGGCAGGAACGGCGCATGCGGGAAGCCCGCCGTGTGGGTGAACAGCTGCTCGATCACGACGTCCTGCTTGCCGTTCTCGGCGAACTCGGGCACCAGCTCCGCCACCCGGCGAGTCACGTCGAGCGCGCCTTCCTGGATCAGCAGCCAGGCCGCCGCCGAGGTGATCGCCTTCGTCGAAGAGAAGACGCAGTAGAGCGTCTGGTCGCTCGCCGGCTCGACGCGGTCGCCCTTCTGCACGCGGCCGAAGCTGCGCATGCCGGCGATCTTTCCATTCCGCGCGACGGCGATCTGCGCGCTGGGCAGCAGGCCCTCGCGCACCTCTTTCTCGGCGCGCTCGAACAGCGCGTCGAGCTGCTTCGAATCGATTCCGACCTCTTCCGGTGTACCCGCGACGAGTCTTTGGTCGAGCATC